>CAZHMV010000084.1:0-23338 GCA_964532665.1 uncultured Anaerolineales bacterium | reverse complement strand
GTGACGAAGCCCACTGCCATCTCGCTGGCCGGGTCGCACACCGCCGGCCCGCCAGGGTCCACAATCTCACCGTTGGCCACCAGGTCCGCGTCCCCACGCTGGCCGTCCACGAAGTGGAGGATCACCCGATCCCCCTGGATCTCCGTCCCGGTCGCGGTCGTCTCGTCAAAGTCAAACTCGTACAACCGTTGCGTCGGATCATCTGGTGTAGGACCGTACTTGAAGTACTGGACAACCTTCATGCCGGCCGGCGGGAAGAGCGTCACCGTCACCCCGCCGCCCGCCTCGATCCCCTGCACCTTGAATCCAACGAACCCGACCGGGAAGTCAACGCCACCGGGCGTGTTCTGCGGCGAGGGATTGCCTATTGCACTGACATCTTGCAGTGTTGTGCCGCCGGGTGAGGCCAGGGTTACGAAGCGCCCATCGACGGCGTTGCGCACCGAGATCACGTTGGCCTGCCGGCTGTCCGGGATGGTATCTCCATTGCCATCTACCGGCGGGATCCCGATCGACCCTGGCTGGGCACGGAAGGTCAGCGCGTTGCCGGCCGGGTCGGCCAGATGATCCACGGTCAGCGCCAGGGAGGTGATGTCCCCTCCCTGGCCGACGGCCTGGAACTCGATCTCAACGATGGTCGTCTCGCTCGTGACTCCCGTCACCGACAGGGCATTCAACTTGATCTGCCCCGTGGCATAGTGGAGGTTGCAGGTGCCGCCATCGAAGCCGTTGGCCGCGGCGGCGTTGAGGGTGCATGCCCGGGGCTGTACCACCGCCGGATCGTAGCCTAACACCAGGGTGGCCGCGCCGAGGGGCCTGGTGATGGTGCCGATGGTTGCAGAGACCGGGATGGTCAACCGCTCACCTATGCCAATCTGGTAGGGACCCTCACCCACACGCAGGATGACCTCCGGAGGTCCGACCGCTACCACAATGTCGATGGTGCCGGCAGCAGTCCGATACAGCAGGGGGGCGCCGGCCGGGCTGTCGAAGGTCGTCGCCGTCAACGTCAGGTGGGTTTGATCGTCTTGAGCGGCCCCGTCCGCCGCCTGGAACGTCACATCGAACAGGGTCGCGTCCCCGGTGAATCCGCCCGCCGCTGCGACGTTCATCCGCACCAGGCCGGCGCCGGCCCAGGGGTTGCAGGTGCCGCCGTCGAAGCCCGTGTAGACGGCCGTGCAGGACACCGGGCGCACCACCGCCGGGTCGTAGTTCAGTGACAGCGTCGCCGCGCCCAGCCCATCCGCCCCCTCGACGCGGATCGGCACCACCACGCGATCATCCTGCGGCAGCTCGAAAGCCCCGCCGTTCGCGTCGTCGCCGACCCGCACCAGGGCCACCGGCGGCCCAGCGCCGCCGGCCTCGACCGTGATTAAGCCGTTGCGCACCCGCGATGGCACGGGTATGGCGGCCGTGTCGGCGAAGTTCTCCACCGTCAGCGTCAGGGTGCTGGTAGCGCCGACCGCCGCGCCGACCGCCGGCGTGAAGACCACGTCATACAGTCGCGCATCACCGTTGAGGCCATACGGCGCGATGATGCTGGTCCGCACCCGGTCACCCAGCAGGGCGCAGGCCCCACCATCCGTCCACAGATCAGATCGCACGTCGCAGCCCAGCGCCCGCACCACCGTCGGGTCGTAGCTCAGCGAGATCGTGGCGGCGCCGAGACCGACGACGTCCGTTACCCAGACGGACACCGTGACCGTCATGCCGAGGGTGACGGTGTAGGCCCCGGTCTCAGCCGGCGCGCCGACCAGCACCTGCGCCGAGTTGGACTGGCCGGCAGCTACCGTAATCGTCCCATTCAGTGCCTGCCAGGACATGGGGACCCCACCGGTGTCCGCGAAGTGCTCCACGATCAGCACCAGATCGCTGACCGCGTCGGCCGGTGCTCCCGAGGCGACCTCGAACCGCACGTCGTAAGGATGTATTGTGCCCGTGAGACCATCCGATGACAGGAGGTTGAACTTCACCAGGCCGGCCTGCGGGTCGAAGGCCGGGTTGCAGAAGCCCTGGATGGGGTCGGCCTGGGCGCAGCGGGTCGGACGGACCACCTGGGGATCGTAGCGCAGCAGGATCGTTGCGGCTCCGAGGGCGTGGGGGCCGGTGATGCTCAGCGTCATCGAGATGTCGATGCTGTTGCCGGGGATCAGCGTGAAGTCACTGTGGGCCGCGTCGCCCACGCGGACCACGCCGTCAACGGGCGCCGGCGTCCCGACGACCTCGATCCGGCCGCCGGCGGTGCCCACAGCCAGGCCGTTCCCCTGGGGATCGGCGAAGTGCTCGACGGTCAGGGTCAGGTCGGTCGCCGTGGCCCCAACGCCGCCGCCCACGGCCTCAAAGGTGATGTCGAACAGGCGGTAGGTGCCGGTCACGCCGTTCTGGGCGACGACGTTGAACTTCACGACGCCGAGGTCATACTCGACATTGCAGAGGCCACCGTCGAAGACTCCGCTCTGCGGGCCGGCACACCCGACGGCGTGCACCACGGCCGGATCGTAGGACAGCAGCACGGTGGCCGCGCTGAGGTTCACCGCGTCCACCACCTCGACCGGCACCGTGACCTGGCCCCCGGGCGCTACGGCGAAAGTCGATGAAATGCCGTCGCCAACACGTACCAGCGCGCCGGCCTGAGCGCTGGCCACGACGGGGGCCTCCAGAAGGTTGCCGGCGGGCGCGCCGAATCCGGTCAGGGTCAGGATGGATGCCAGAACCAGGACAACCGCTGCACCGAGAGCCGCCAGGCACCGACCGTGCTGTGCGTATGGCTTCAAGATCATAAACCGCCTCTGTGGTAGAGAATGGAGAATGGAGAATGGAGAATGGAGATTAGAGATTGGAGATTAGAGATTGACATGTCTCCGCGTCTCCAATCTCCAATCTCCAATCTCCAATCTCCAATACCCAATCTCTAATCCGTGCGCCAGGGAAGCTCATTCCCTTCCAGATCGAACACCCCATCGACGGACAGCCACACCGCACGGGCCAGGTCCTTCAGCACGCTGCCTGGGTCCTTGAACGCCGGCGGGCCCAGCACGCGGAATGTGATCTCCGCCAACGCCGTCCCATCGCCGGCACCCGCCGTCGCGACCCCGTTCAACCGCACAGCGCCTGAGCGGAAGGCGACGTTGCACGCCGCAGCGTCCAGCGCGCCATCGGGGTTCTCGCGGCACGCCTCCGGCGACAGCAGGTCAACATCGTAGCGCAGCTCCAGGGAGACGGCACCCAGCGTCGCCTGGGGGTCGTCGGCCAGCACGCGCACGGTGACGAGGCCAGGCTTCGGGCCGGCCACGAGCTCCGTGCGCAGCACAAGCGCCGCGCCATCGGTTGGCGCGATGAGCTCCCTCAGCACCAGGACGGTCGGGGTATCCGCCGGGCAATCCACGCCGGCCATCCCGACATCGCATTGCAGGATGCGCAGCGCATCGCTGGAGTTGCACTGGCCGTCCTGGACGATGTCGCACAGCGGGAGGTAGATCGTACCCGGCCCCGGTGGGAAGTTCACGCCACCACTGCTCAGCCCCACGTCGTAGCGCAGCACCAGCAAGGCATCCGCCGAGTCCCGCCGGCCGCTGGCGTTGACATCGCCCAGGGGGTAGCTCTCCGGCCCGGCGATGTTCAGGTTCACGATGTACGTCTGGCCCATGGGCTCGGATGGGATGACGAACTCGCCGGCGGTGATGCCGCTCTCGTTGGTAAACAGGGCCGGCGTGTCATTGATGTAGAAGCTGATCGCTTCCCCGGCCCGGACCGAGCCGGCCGCGTAGTTCACGGTGTCAGGATTGTACATGCTCAGGGGCACCGCCAGGCTGTAGCTGTAGCCGGTGCCGGCGATGGGGCCGATGGGTGTGCTGATGACCCCACCACGTGGCAGCAGTGCCTTGACCGTCCCGGTCTCCACCGGCCCGCCGGCACGCGCCGTCGTGCCGTAGAACATCACATCCGGCAGCGGCAGCGGCGTGTCCGGCGGCGGCGCGGCGGCGGACACCGCCGTAAACGCCACGATGATCAGGACGATGCCGGCGAAGACTATGCGTCTGAGTGTTCTCACTGGATTCATAATGTGCTTCCTCTCACGTTGGAGGACGGACAAAGGGAAAAAGGGAATAAGGGAATAAGGGAAGATGATTGCCTGTTGCTGTTCAGCAGGCCCCTGGCCCTGAAAACAAGCCCTTATTCCCTTATCAACTTTTTTCCTTTTTCCCTTTTCCATTCTCCAATCTCCAATCCCTAATTCCCCGCATACGCATACGTCTGGAAGTAGACATAGATGTCGTCCACATCCTCGATGAACCGCTCGATCCCCACCTGCGGGTCGGACAGCAGGGTGGAGCCGGGGATGACCAGCAGCCACTGGGTGTTCCACACCGAGCGGCCGATGAGCCGCGTGTCGGTGTTCATCTCGTCTGGGGTGAAGTCCGGCGTGTACGGGTAGGCGCGGAAGCGGGCGTAGGGCTTGATGGCGTACAACTGGCCGTCGAGGCCGTTGATGCGTGGGATCCAGTTCGGGTCCTCCATATCCGTCTGGCTGATGGGGTACGGCAGGGGGAGCAGTTGCTCCGTGATGTTCCAGTAGCGCAGCAGCCCGCTGGTGCTGCGCGGCCGCATGACATCCTTACCGGCCGGCAACAGATACACCCGCGGCGTCTGAGCCAGCCGGCTGGTGTCGTAACCCTTGAACCAGATGCCGACGCTGGCGATCTTGGTGGAGAACTGGGTGGCATCATAGGCGCTGTCGCCGGGACCCAACGGCAGCCCGAAGTAGTTCAGGCCGTCCCGAATGGTGGTACCGATGGGGATGACCAGCCCCGGCTGCGGACCGGTGTCGCCGTAGGGTCGCTTGGCCAGCCGGGCCACCGCGTCGTTGCTATAGATGTTGGGCGTGTAGTAGCGCTGCAATTCGTGCCGCCATTTGGCGTCGGAGTCGTCGCGCAGGCGGAAGAGCTCGTGGCGCAGGGAGAAGCGATTGGCCTCGGACTGTGGGTTGTTGAAGCCCATCTGGCCCTTTAGCACGGCGAAGTTGTCGCGCATGCGGGCCAGCGGGTCGGCCAGGCCGCCCGAGCCGACGACAGGCTGGACCTCGATCCCGGGCTGGTACTGCAACTGGCCCAACGTCCGCAGCTCCACGATCTGGCGCAGGAACTGGTCGCCGTTGGCAGGGTCGTTGCCGGCCAGGTTGGTCTCGTAGTCGTAAGCCGCCGCCGTCAGGTAGGTGTAGAGCTGGGCCATGTCAAATTGCCGGCGGTACTTCTGGAGCGCATCGTTCTGGAAGACGCGGTACGCCATGTCGCTGTAGCGCTGCTCGGAGATCTGGCCGGCCCAGCGCTTGCGCAGCCGGATCAGCTCGGCCAGCTTGCGGAAGCCCCGTTGTAGCGCGGCATCGTAGTCGCCCTGCGCGCTGTTGACCTGGTCCTTGGCCAGGAACAACGCCAGCCGCAGCTCTCGTTCCTCGCGTATCATCGCCTTCATCTCACGACCCAACTGCCGCAGCTCGTAGTCAGACTCCAGTTGAAAGAGGTCGATCTGCAGCTCGCGCTCCGTCACGTCCTTACTGTATGCTATGCCCATCTCCACGCCGCTGATCGCGTTGACTGCGATCAGCCCCGTGGCCTGCAAGGTGTCAGCAGCAATTTCGGGCGTGCAGCGGATGACCGATCCGAGGTCGTTCGAGAAGCCGAAGGTCACCGGAACGCAACTCGCAGCAGCCTTCGAGAAGTCCTTAACGATTGTGAGCGCAGTTTGCAGCCCCAATTGGGTTTCTTTCAGCCCCAGAATGACACCATCCAGCGCATTCAGCGTCGCCTGATGGTTCTCAAGCAAGCGCCCCTTCTCTTTGAGAACCTCATAACGATCCTTGATGGCCTGCGCCTTGCCCTCCATAGCCTCGATCTGGTTCTGATAGGCCGTGATCGCCATTTCGTACTCGGTGCGGGCCTGGTACAGTGCCTGAAGCGCGTTTTGGATGTCACCCGGCGCCTTGCGCGCGCTGTCCTCCGGCCACGACGCCGGCTTGAACCGCCCCCGGCCTTTGTCCAGTCCCGTGCCCACCCGGTGCTCGACTTGTAGCCTCTCGGGCTGCCCCGGCTGGACGCCTGGAGTCCCGTCGCGGCACACGTAATCGTTGGCCACGGTGTTCCGATCAATGTGTTCGACGAAGAAGCCCAGGCAGTCCATGGGCGCGTATTTGACCAGGTATGTCTTCGTCTCCGGGGTGCAGTGGGCGGTGATCTGCTTATCGCTGCACCGCTTCTCGAAGTCTGTCAACTCCGTGCGGTCCCACAGGTCATAGTTGTAGATGTCTGGCCCGTCATAGCCCTCGGGGTAGGTGCCGTTCACCCCGATGTCGGCGTCGTATGGGTAGCCGAAGATATCGATCAGCTCGTTGATCAGCGCTGTGTCCTTCTCGATGATGGTGGTCACGAAGTCACGGCGCGCATCCTGCGACTCGCGCTGCGCGAGTTTCATCTGGTTGGCGTAGTTGAACAGCTCCAGCGTGTTGCCGAGACTGGCGATGGCCCGGTCGTAGACCTGCTCGAAGTGGGTCTTGCCGGCGTGCTCAGGTGTGGTCTTGGTCTGTGCCGGGTCCAGGTCGAACAACACGGCATCCGGGGCCAGGCCCAGGGGGTTCACACCGGTATCGGCCTGGTCCAACTCTTTCTGAATGTGGAGGTACTGGTTGGCGATCTCGCCGATCTCCGACACCGTGGTGCGGTCTATCTTGCGCACGTCGGTGTAGCGGTTGTCCTCCGGGGGCAGGATGGCGTTGGTCACCACCCAGTCGAAGTAAGCGCCCTGTCCGGCGCGCCGCGCCCAGTCGGCCACGCCCCAGGCGCGCCGGTTACAGCCCGGCGTCTTGGCTGTGTCACAGGTGTCCGAGGCGTCCACGTGGCTGTCCACATACTCTTGACTCTCCGGCTCAGCGTAGTTCTTGCGGTAGGTCAGGTCCACGACCTCGGCCCCTATGCGTGCTTTGGCCGCAGCGTCGATGGCGAACCGCCGTTCGTCGTAGTAGTCCACCACCACCGGCGCACCCGCTACGCTGATCGGCTCGGCGCGCGGCACCCAGGTGTAGTTCGGGTGTCGCAGCAGTTGGTAGTACTTGCCGATGGCTGTGAGAATATGGCCCCACGCGTCCCCATGACCCTGCGGGTACATGATCGCCGCATCGGCCTCGTTGACGAAGCCATCCTGGTTCATGTCCTTGATGTTGTAGTTGGTCACATAGGCCACCTCGCCATCGCCGTTGGTGAAGTTCCACGTCAGCCGGTTGTAGGTGGGCGCGGCTGCCACGCCGCCCAGCGTCTCGTCCCGTCCGCGCAGCAGGGCCAGCTCCTCGTCTATCAGCCCGAAGCTATCGGAGCGGAACTGGTTCATGAAGGCGTAGATGGCCGGCGCGCGCAGGCCCAGGGCGCTGTCGGTGCCCAGCCCCACCGTCGGATCCAGGGCATCCATGTAGGCGTCGTTGCCCAGCAGCATGTACAGGTCGGCGATGCGCGACGTGACGTTGAGCAGCGCGGCGTTGGCCCCCTGGTCGTTGATACCTGAATCAATAGACAGCTTGCGGCCGCGGTCGAGCACCGTCTCGTAGGCTTCGATCAGGCCCACCTGGTTGAGGTTCTCGGGATCATTGCTGAGCGCGATGGGGCCTTCGTAGCGATGGCCCGCCTGGCGGATCATGTCCACGGTGGTGTTGACGGGGGCGCTGACGAAGTCGTCCACCCGCGTGTCGAAGGGGTTGAGCCCGCTGGTCACGCGCTTGATCCAGCCCTCGGCCAGTTGCGCCCGCACCTCCGACGGCTTGGCCGAGGGATCGCCGGCGAAGTTGCTCCAGCGGTACTGGTTACCGCACACGGGGTAGCCCTTGTAGCGCATGATGAGCCAGTTGTCACGCAGCGTGGTCGGGTTGGCGCCCTCGATGGTGATCTCGGGCCCCAGCTTGTCCGCGCCATCCAGCCGCGTCCATTTCTGCCACGGGTAGCTGGGGGGCAACTGCGCCGGCGAGACGCCCGTCTCGTCCACCGGCGCGATCCACCACTCGAACTCGAAGTTATCGGGCCGGCCGCCGAAGTCACCGGTGTGGCGCAGGGTGAGCTTCTCGTCGAACAGGTTATCCGATTTGACCACCAGCAAGTTGCCGCGATAGGTGCTGTCTTCGCCCAGGTAATTCTTGGTGCAGCCCACCTTGATCACCTGCAGCGAGACCGGCAACCCGCCCAGGCTGGGGTCGTTGTTGTAGGCCACGGTGATGTAGCCGGTGCCGGCGGCGTTGCCGGCGCTGAGGGCCTTGCCCTTGCCCAGGCCTTCGTAGGGCTCGGGGATACCGTCGTCGTTGGCGTCCTGCACGCCGATCAGGAAGGCGTGGTCGGCCTGCCCGTCGCGGTAGGTGCCGGTTGGGCATTTCGCCGAGAGGGCGTCGTTCTTCGTTCCTCGATATTCCTCCGGTATCGGCTCCGGGTCACCGGGGAAGAGCCGACCGTTGGCATCCCGGCACAGGTCCACCTGGCGCGGGTTGCGGGTCTTGTGGTACAGCGCATCAACCGCGTCCTGGTACTTCTGGCAATTCGCGGAGCCTGATGGACACAGGTCTTTCAGTCGTTTCTTGTCAGACTTGGACATTACGTTCAGCAACAGCAGGGGATCGCCCTTGATGTACTCCGGCGACGTGCCGTCGTAGTACCCGCGGAAGATCAGCTCGCCGTTGATGTCGTCGAAGAGGATGCGGCTGCGCAGGGAGAAGGGCAATGCCAGGTCGGGATCGTTCTTGTTGCCCACGATGGCCAGGCCGCCGCCGAACAGCAGACGCTCGGTCTTGATCTCTTCGGGCAGGGCAGGGTTGTCGTTGATGGTGATCCCCACCGGCACGCGCACCTCGCCGATGGGGTCGATCAACTGCGCCAGGGAGGTGATCACCTGCGTGCCGGTGATCACGATCTTCCTGGCTTCGTTGTCCCACGCACCAGGTGCCAGGTCATCGTAGATGCGGGAGACGGCCAACTGGTTGGCCACCCCCGAGATGCCGCTCTTGGCGCGCTCGTACACGGTTTCGCCCACGCTGAGGAGCGGCGGCAGGTCCGGCCAGTCGGCGTGGTAGGAAACGGAGAGCACTTGCGTCGTGGTTATCACATCGTTGAACCCTGGCATAGGCTGGGTGCTTCCGACTGGCTGTGGAAAACCCTTGTAGGTCACAGTCCCCGCCGGCAGTTGGTCCATCCAGGGCACGCAGCGGCCCACTCGCTGGTCCTCGGGCAGCGCCGTGCCATCATCGGCCACCAGGCCAAGCTCCCTGGCATGATCGTCGGTCAGGTAAAAGCCTGGCTGTAGCGGATAGAAGTACAGCACGTCCATGTCCCCCGCGGCACGCGCCCACAGCATCTCCTTGAAGTCCTTCCAGAACGGCCGCGCCGATACATCCGCCGCCCTGGTCTGCGGGCAGGGCTGGATGTCGAGCAGGCCCCGCAGCGGTGTGGGGGCATAGACCGGGTTGCCGGCGGTGATGTTGAAACTGAGATCGTCGTAGGCCGGGCCGGCCAGGGAGAAGGATGCCAGACCCAGGGTGGTCTCGGTGTCCTGCGCCGGCGGGTTGTTTCCCGTGGCCTCGAAGGTCAGCTCGGTCAGCAGCAGGTCCCCGCTCAGGCCGTGTTTGTTACGGGACTTGAGCTCGATGGTCAGGTTCTTCAGACCACCATTGCCTTGCTCGATCCGGCAGCCGGTGGATTGGAGATTAGGGATTGGAGATTGGGGAGTGGCGTCCTCGGTGATGGTGACCGGGGTGGTGGCCGTTACGTCGGCGAACTGGCCGTTGGAGGCCGTCACGGCCACGGTGTAGGTCCCGGTCACGCCGTAGACGTGGCTGACCTCGGCGCCGGCGATGCGGGTTATGCCGTCGCCGAAGTTCCATTCGTACTGGGCGTCGGTGCCGGCGTCCAGGCCGGCCCGCATGTGCACGGTGTGGAAGGGCTGCGCCGGCGCATCGGTGGCCACCTGGAGGCCGTGGAGCCGCTCCACGAAGTCCAGGCGGTTGGTGGTACAGGCCGTCGGTGTGAGCAAGGTGGGACTATACGAGACGGTCATCGTGATGGAGCGGAGGTTGGAGGCACCCAGGGCTTCGACGGGCACGGTGACCTCGCCGTGGGGGGGGAGTTCGCCGTCGCCGACGCGTACGGTCGTGCTTAATTGTGAATTGTCAATTGTTTGTACCGCGGCGGTGCCGGCCAGGAGGCGGATGGTGCCGCTGATGGGTACGACGTTGGTGATGGGTTGGGCGGGACGGGTGAGGACGACCTTGTAGATCTGGATCTTGGGCAGGTTGTTCTCGCGCGGGTCGCGGTACTTGAGTAGGGCGTAAGGTTCGCTTGTCTCATTCGGGTTCTGGGGATCCCACAGGTCAGTACGCAGCGCGTACAGGGCAGGCGCTGAGTTGCCCAGATTCGACGCCGCCAGCAGTGCATGCTCGTCGTTGGGGTTGAAGCCGGGCTCGTTCGGGTCCGGCTGGTGATACACGGTGAGGTCGGTGAAGCCATCGGGGTTCAGCACGGCCTGCCCGCCGATCTCCGAGCCCAGTTCGCTGGCGATGACGATCTCGGGCGGGTCCTGGGGCCAGTTGCAGCGGTAGCCCACCGTCTTGACCGGCCAGGCCACGTTGCGCGCATCCGGCCGGTACCAGGCCACACGCAGGTCGTGGCTGCCGGTGATCACGTACGTATCGGTGATCGTCGGCGCGCGGTTGAGGATGGGGATGATAGGCCCTTCGCGGGTCTCCTGCACGTGGGCCGGCGGCACCAGGCCATCCACCGTGTTCTGCACCCGCGCCAGGTCGGCAGTGGTGCGGACGCCGTCGAAGGCATCGCCCAGCAGGATCTGGCCGGCCTTGCCTTCGGGGTCCTGGTGGCCGGGCAGCGTGCCGGCGGCGTCGGTGAACGACCGATACCGAATCTCGCGGCCGATCTCGCAGCCGGTGCGTTCCTCCCGCATGTCCCGGACGCCCGGCGTGTTCCAG
The DNA here is from genome assembly GCA_964532665.1 of uncultured Anaerolineales bacterium. Lineage (GTDB taxonomy): Bacteria > Chloroflexota > Anaerolineae > Epilineales > JAANWY01 > CAZHMV01. The sequence continues at coordinate 12,342 of CAZHMV010000084.1, read as the reverse complement.
TCCACCGTCTTCACCACCTGCACCTTTAGCATGGCGTTGCCCTGAGTGCCCTTCACGAACTGCAGCACGGAATAGGAGTCGCCGGCCACCGCAGACGGGACCGTGCGCGTGAAGACCCCGCCGGTCAACAGTGTGATGTTGTCCTGGGATTCACGGCCCTCGAAGGCTCGCGCCTTGGAGACCTGGAACCCATCGCTCACGGCGTCGTGGGTCAGGTCAACACGGGCGCCCGAAACGTGGATCTGGGGATCATCCGGCCACTCGACGATGCCGTACTGGGGGATATCGACCTGCACGGCCGGGTCCAGGCTGGCCGACCACTTGACAGTCACCAGCTCCGCATCTTCCAGGTCGGCGTCACCGTCATCCGGCGACGGCCGCAGGGCAAAGTCCTGAGCCGTGGCAGTGCTCCAGGCGTGGTAGGACTGGACGTTGGACGTGTTCTCCTCGACCCCCACCTTCCACCGTGGCGCCTGCGTCCCGATGGCCACCGGCGGGCGCGGGATCGGCCGGCCCACCACCCACGGCTGGAACTCGTGGGCCCCGATGTCGCATTTGAATTCGCCGTGCCAACCGCGCTGCGGAAGGTCCATGCCGCGCTGATCCACGGCGCGGGTGCGGGGCTCGACGGTGATCGTGCCGGCCGCGATCTCGGCTCGCGTAGCGTCATCGTAGACCCGATACGGATAAGCGCCGGCTGCGGTGAACTGCACCTGGTGTGAGCTCCCGTTGGCCGGCACGGGGATGAGTCTGACGTTGGACTCACCGTCGTTCAAAGCGACTGTTGTGTTGCTGATGGTGTCCGTCCAGGTCACGATGTCCCCGGCCTGGATGGTCGGGCTCAGGGTCTGCGGCGCGCCGATGTTGATGGTGTGTCCATCCGCCGCGCCGCATACTTCGGGTGGGATCTGGTCAATGGCCGGGCTGCCCGGGTTCAGGGCATGGGTGTACGCGTAGCCACTGATCCGGTTTCGCTGATAGTCAATGGCGTTGTTGTCCTGCAAAGGCCCCAGGTTGACCTTGAGGCCGGGCACGGTGGCCGGCCGCAGGTCTGTATCGTCTGTAAACCCACACGAGCCATCGTCTACCAGGTTGTACCCCCCGGACCGAATGCGTGCTGTTGTGCCGAGGCCCTGGACACAGTTTTTGCCGGAAGAGCCGGCACTTTTGGCAATAATGGAATGTGCCACGGTCACCTGGCTGGAATCGCTTGCATAGATGGCATCCGCCTCTGGCGTAAAGGTCAAGGGGTTGACCGTGACGGTGAGGGAGAGGGCATTGTACTGATCGGAACGCACGGTGATGGTTTGTGTTACCTGACTCGTCGTACAGATCAACGGCTCCGAAACCCCGCCGCCGATCAGGGGCACGTCAATCTTCGCCATATTGCAGGCGCTTGCAGGCTCGACCAGAAGCGTATACTTCTCTGGCGTGGCGTTCTGGAACTGGATGTGATCGCCGGAGGGGACTGTCAGCGTTATGGGATTGAAGCTCGGACCCGACTCGATATTGACCACGTGTTGTGCAGGCAATCGCTGTGCCGTGTTATAGGCGATGGTGCTGGCCTCCAGGCGCGCGCTGGCCGGCGGGCCGCCGGCACCCGGGTCGGTGTTGTAGAGAGCGCCACCGTAGAATTCGGATTGGTTGCCCGAGACGGTGCTGCGCGTGAGAGTCAATACGCCGGTGTTGTAGATGGCGCCGCCTTTGGCTGTCACGGTCACTGTGTTACCACCCTGTAACTCGTTCACCGCCGCGTTCCCGGCGATGGTTGAGGTGATGACATGGAGGTGCCCGATGTTGTAGATGGCGCCGCCCTGCCGGCTCAGCCCGTGGCGCAGCGTCAGCCCCCGCAGCGTCACGCTGACGTCGTCGCTGGCGGCGATGGTGGTGCCGGTGGGGCGAAACGCGTGCACGGTGAGCACGGTGCCCGACAGGCCGGACACCTGGGCGGCGTCCAACAGCCGATGCTGCTCCGGGATGGTGAGCTCCGAAGCCTGGAGGATGGCGCGCACGTCCACAGGCTGGTCGCGGCTGAGGGTGGCCACATCGATGCCGGCATGTTGCAGCGTCACGTCTTTGTAGGCGATGAAGTTGCCGGTGTAGGCGCCGGCCTCGATGGCGACCGTGTCGCCGGCCATGGCGCGGTTTAGCGCCTCCTGCAGGTCGTTGAAGCGCAGGTTATCCGGATTTTGATCGCAGTTCTGGCAGACGGTCAACGTGGCCGGCCCGTACTCGACGGCCCCGATGTCGCAGCGGGCGCCACCCCCGCCGGGCATATCGAACGGGCGCGGCTTACCCCGCTGGTCGGTCTGCACCGCACAGGCGGCTGCCAGGGGGCCGTGCTCGACCGCCGGGCTGTTCGCAGCAGTGATGGCCCGGGTGAGGGTGGGGCCGCCGTTGTCGCGCAAGGGACCAAGCTTGGGATCGTCCGCGACGTCGGTGCCCGCCAGGTCAAAGCAGGTGCCACCGTGAACCAGGTTGTAGCCGTCGGAAGTCACCTCACCCGTGCACTGATCCCCCTGCACATTGGGCGAGCTGAGGATTGTGCCAGACACAGTCACCGAGTTCGATATCTGGTTGGCGTTGTGAATACTGGTGCCGGGGTTGTCTGCCAGCGTGGCATGAACCAGCGTCACCGTGCCGCCGCCGGCGTTGTAGATGCCAGCGCCGTCCGACGCGGCGGTATTGGTGACGATGGTGCTGTTGGTGACGGTCAGCGTGCCTGTGTTATAGACCGCCCCGCCCCGATTGGCGTGGCTGTGGTAGATGGTCACGCCTTCCAGGTTCAGGACGGCATTGTTGTTGATCCCTCCGCCCCGAACGGCGCCCCCATGGCGGATGTTCAGATTCTTGATCGTGACGGTGGGCGTGACGCCTTGCGTCGCCGTGATGATGGTAAACACGCTTCCGGGCGTTTGATTCCCGTCCGGGGCCGCCTGGACGATACCCATCTGGGTCCCCGGCGTCATCTCCTCCTGCGTCGGCCCGCGGATGGTGACGCTCTTGGTCACGGTCACGGTTTCGGTGACGACGCCTGAGACAACGATGGTGTCCCCTGGCTGGGCCTGCTGGAGGGCTTCACTCACTTGTGTATACTGACAACGGTCGTAGAATTTTCCGAAGTCAGGGTCATTATTCCCCTTCCAACCGACCAGCAGCGGGGGGCCGCACACCAGGTGCGTCTCCGCTCCCAACTCGACGGCACCCGCATCACACTTCCACTCGCTTGGATCGAGATAGACGCCCTCCTGGCGAATGCCCCAGGCGGGCCGCGTCTTGCCCCGTTGGTCGAGGGCCTCATCTGGATAGAATGCCTGTCGGCACTGTGTCCCGGGCATGATGTCTACGACTTCGTTGTGCGGACCGGCTACTGGCTTGTGCGTGAGCGTAGTACCTCCGTTCGCAGCCAGCGCGCCCAGTATAATGGTGGCGTTTTCCTCGTGCGCGGTTGCATTCTGCAGTGTACACGAACCGTCGCTGATGCGATTGTAGCCGCCGGCCGACGTCAGCCCGTCGCCGGCACAGTTAGGTTTTCCTTGCGGGCCGGCGATGATCGTGGCCAGGAGCGTTACCGTCATCCCTGTACTGTTATAAACATTGGCGGCAGAGGCGGTGGCTGTGTTGTTAGCGATGGTCGTGAACCGTATGTCTGTGTTGCCCGCTGGAGTCGTGTTGAAGACCCCCCCGCCCGATACGGCAGAGTTCGTGGAGATCGTGCTATTCCTGATCGCCATTTCGCCATAGTTGAAGAGACCACCACCTTGCCGGTCGGCGGAGTTGTCGTTCACGGTGCTATCAACCAGGATCAGCCTACCGGCATTGTTTATACCGCCGCCGTACGCGGTGCTGCTATTGCCGCTCACGGTGCTGTTGGTCAGAGTCAGCGTATAACCGCCTACATTCCTGATACCCCCGCCATGGGGTGCAGAGTTTGCGGAGATCGTGCTATCCGTGACCACCATTCTGTTACTGTTGTAGAGGCCGCCACCCTGCCAGGCGGTGTTGCTGATGACCGTGCTATGGGTCAGCGTCAGCACGCTACTGCTGTAGATACCGCCGCCGAATCTTATGGCGGCGTTGGCCCTTATGGTGCTGTTGGTCAGTTCCAGCGTATCCATATTGAAAACCCCGCCGCCCGAGCCCCCTGCGCCGCTGGCACCGTCGCGGTCGGGACCGCTGCGGCCGGCGCCGCCACTGCCAGTGCTGTTGCCGCTCAGGGTGCTGTTGGTCAGTTCCAGCGTAGCGCCGCTGGCGTTGTAAATGCCGCCGCCCGAGCCGCCCGAGCCGCCCGAGCCGCCGGCGGAGGATGTGGTGCTGCCGCCGTCGCCGCCGTTCCCAGCGCCGTTGCCGCTCAGGGTACTCTCGGTCATCACCAGCGTAGCACTGCTGGCGTTGTGAATGCCGCCGCCGTTGCCGCCCTTGCCGCCCTTGCCGCCGTTGCCGCCCTTGCCGCCCTTGCCGCCGCTCCCAGCGTTGTTGCCGCTCAGGGTACTCCCGCTAACCGTCAGCGTACCACCGCCGGCGTTGTAGATGCCGCCGCCCGAGCCCCCGTTGCCCCCGTTGCCGCCATTGCTGTATGTGCTCTTGCCGCCGTTGCCGCCGTTCCCAGCGCTGTTGCCGCTCAGGGTACTCTCGGTCATCACCAGCGTAGCACTGCTGGCGTTGTAGATGCCGCCGCCTGAGCCCCCGTTGCCCCCGTTGCCCCCGTTGCCCATGCCGGCACCGCCTCTGCCGCCGTTCCCAGCGTTGTTGCCGCTCAGGGTACTCCTGCTAACCGTCAGCGTACCACCGCCGGCGTTGTAGATGCCGCCGCCCGAGCCCCCGTTGCCCCCGTTGCCCCCGTTGCCCCACATGCTGGCATCGCCGTTGCCGCCGTTGCCGGCGCTATTGTCGCTCACGGTACTGTTGGTGAGGGTCAGAGTCCCCTCGTTGTAGATGCCCCCGCCGTCCCTGCTGCTAGTGTTGGAGATCACGGTACTGTTGGTGAGCGTCACAGTACCGCCTGTGTAGTTGTAGATGCCCCCGCCGTCGCCATAGGAGCCGGTAGCGGCGTTGCCGCTCACGCTGCTGTTGGTGAGTGTCACAGTACCGTTGTAAAAGTTGCTGATGCCGCCGCCGACGTTGCCACTTTGGTTGCCACTCACGGTGCTGCCGATGAGCGTCAGAGTACCGGCATTGAAGATGCCGCCGGAGTGACTCGTACTTCGGTTACCGCTCACAATACTGTTGGTGAGCGTCAGAGTACCGCCATTGAAGATGCCGCCGCCGGCGATGGATGCCGAGTTGTTCGTTACCTCTACGTTGATGACGTTTAACTCTGCCCCTTGCTCTATGTAGATGCCACCCCCGTCTTGTTGACTGCCGTTGGCTGCACCATTTTGAATCCCCAGCCCCTCAATCGTAACCGTATGATTGGCCAAGATGTGGAATACGGGCCCCGATCCACTGCCATCTACAATGGGGGTCCCGGACCACGCCTTGAATGAGAGTGACTTGTTAACTTGAAGGTTTTCGGCATACGTTCCTTCCCCGATCCGGATAACGTCGCCACTATCGGCCACGTGGATGGCGTGCCAGATTGTGAGGCATGGATACTGCGAAACCCTACAGCCGTTCGGAATGCCCCAAGTAGAATCCTGCCCCGTTTTGGCCACATACCGGTTGGTCCCGGCCTGCGGCGCTGCCGGCTGAGCCGGCTCCACATCGGCCTGGCCTTCCGCTGACCGGCCGGCCTCCCCCTGCGCCACTCCGCCCACCACCGACTGCGGGCCTGGTGCGGCGGCAGCCTGGCCATCGGCCGCGTTCGCGTGCGGCATGGCCTGGTCGCTCCGCAGAACCACGGGCAGAAAAACGCGATCTCCGGGCTCGCCGAAGGCCGCCGGCACGGCACTGCCGGCGCTCAACAGCGCCAGCCCCAGCGCCAGCCCCACCACCGCCAGCCCCACCGCTGCCAGGTATCGAAGTGTCAGAGTTCTGGAAGTCTTCATCCTGAAACCCTCCGCGAATTTGGAGATTGGAGATTGGAGATTGGAGGTTGGAGGTTGGAGATTGGAGATTGCAATCTCTAATCCCTGGACCGGGACAGGTCTCCAATCCCTAATCTCTAATCTCCAATCTCCAATCCCTAATCTCCAATCTCTAATCTCTAATCTCTAATCTCTAATTATCGTAGCTCTGCGGCTCCAACTCGTCCGCCGTCAGCACCTGTTGGATGACGAAGTAGCCCTTCACCGTGATGTCGTTCTTGTGGATGCCCTTGATCACTTCCTTGTAGAGGCCACCCCAGGTCGCACCGCCCCAGTCCATCTGGGCCGCCAGCGCATCGCCGCCCGGCAGGGGCGGCACATTCGTCAGCTCCAACTGGATGTGGCGCCGGACCTCCGGGGCCTCCCACAGGTACGGGTCCACCTTGTCGAAATTGATCTCGTTGAACTTGGCGTCCAGGTTGTCGTGATCCGGGTGATACTTGTGTTTGTAGGGGTTGAGCGGGTCCTGAGGATCAATAGTGATCCAGAAATCGAGCAGCTTCGACATCTCGCCAAAAGTCACCGTGCCGGTGCGCGTCACCGGCTTCTGGATGCTGAAGGCGGCCGAGCTGACCCTCGGGCCGTCCTTCACCTCGTAGTAGGGCAGCAGTGCCGTGCGCCCGTCCTCGCCAACCCGCAGCAGCAGCCGGTAGCGGAATTCGCTGCCCCGGCCATCCGCGAACTTCGTCGGCGACCCGACCGCGATCTCGCCGCAGGCGATGCCCTGGCCGGCCTCGCCCGGTTCCTTAACGTAGATCACGTACTGGGATGAGCCCCCCAGCAGTTGGAGACCAACGTCATTAACCGGGTTGAGCGACGCGCTGATCACCTTCGTCGCCAGGAGGCCGTTCTTGACTTTACCGAGATCTCTCACCGGATTCTGGCCCTGTGGACCCACACCCCGGCGATCTGCACATGCGCCGGTCCACAGCGAGGCATCGAACGCCCGCACGTAGCCGAAGTTCAGCAATGGCTCGACGCGGTTGTCCATGGCGTCGTAGCGCGGGAAGTCGTTGTCCACACTCCCGTCGTTGTACGCGATGCGCGTGACGCCATCCGCGCCCACCGTCACCGTCACCGGCCAGGTGTTGGCACGCGTGGTAAGGGGCGTCGTCAGCGGTAGGGTCATCGTCACCGGCTCTGTCACAGTGAACTCGGCGGTGTAGCCGGCCGGCGGCGGGGCGAGGGTCAGCGTGTAGGTGTATGGGTTCAGCCCTTCGAACAGGTAGTGGCCATCCTCCGCCGTCACCGTGGAGGTCGTCACCCTGTCGGAAGTCAGTTGCACGGTCACGCCCTGGAAGGCCCCATCGGACGCGTCCGGCTGGCCATTCTGATTCAGGTCCTCGAACACGTAGCCCCCGACGTACGGTGCTGTCCCGCTGATGACCTGGGGCACGACCAGCTTCTCCGGCTCGGGCAGCGCCAGCGTCACCGTCATGGCCACCGACGCCGTGTTGCCCGAGATTTTCTCGGTCAGCCCAGCGGCCCCCCGAATACCTGATTCATCCCACGACCGCAGATCGATGGTCAGCGTGCCGCTCTGGACATTCGTAGCGCCCAGCCGGCCCTCGCTCACGTTGTTGACGACCACCTCCCCGACCCAGAGGCCGGCCAGCGAGCCGCTCTTCGCCGACACCGGGATCAACCACCGCGTCCCCAGATCGGAGGAGATCTGAAGCAGCGCCTCCCCGTCGACCGGCTGCTGGGTGGAGAGCACCTCGAATGTCAGCACCTCCGCGTCGCCGGCGCCGAGCGTGACCTCGACCGCGAAATTCGTCTTGAGCTCCACCGTGGGAGAGACTGGCTCGGTCATCCGCAGCGCTACGGCGGCGTCCGCTCCTCCAACGAGCGTCACGGTGATCGTCGCAGTCACGGAAGACAGGTTCTCGATCTGCACGGACTGCTGCCCCCCGCCCAGGCGGCGCGAGAACTGGAGGCCGTCGCCGATGGAGTCCACGATGTTCAGGGGGGCAGTGTAGTCCGCCGGCGCATTGGGGTCCTGATCGTCGTAGTACACCAGGTACGCCTGGCCGTGATGCAGCACGTCGCCGGCCGCCAGTGGCGAACCCCAGCGGCCGTCGTTGCCCAGGGCCCGCACCTCGGTGATGGGCGATGGGCCGCCCTGCAGGTCCTGGAAGAACGTCCCCACCGTTGGGGCCGCAGGCGCTGCATCGGGATCGATGGGGAAGCCGGCCAGGTTATAGGACCCCTTTACCCAGCGGTGATTCTGCACCACCGGCGTCCCCGACACTTGCAGTTGCACGTCGCCGACGTCGTCCTTCAGCTTGACCAGATAGCCGGTGTTGGCGTGCAGGCTCAGCAGGTCGGTCAGGAACGCGCGCGAGACGCCGTCCGGCCCCAGGCTCGTCTGGGGGAAGTAGCGCTTCCAGCCCGGCTTGTCCCACAGCCCCTCGGCCGGGTCCACGATGTAGTCCATGCGCGACAGGGGCACGTTCCACGTCCAGACGCTCTCCAGGCAGGGAGTGGTGCAGTTGAGGGTGTCGAACACGGCCTCGATGGTGGACTTCTCGTGCACCCAGACCGGGTCCTCCGCCGTGCCCTCGTTTTTCAGGGGGGAGGGGTTGATGGGCTCGACCTCCAGGTAGATGGTGTTCCAGCCGGCGTGCAGCCTGAAGGTCTGGGTGACCACCTGGCCGGCGGCGTCGAGATTGCCAGGTGACAGCGCAACGCGCCGCACCTCAGCCTGGGCGTGGTATGCTGGTGGAGCAGCGTCTGCTGCTCCCCCGATCTGCACAGCCACGGCCCGCAGACCCAGGACGCTCATTGCCACCAGTATGATAGCAGCGGCCAGTCTCGCTGTGATCTGTTTGTTCATCGCAAACGCTCCTCTTTGGAGAATGGAGAGTGGAGAATGGAGAGTGGAGAGTGGAGATCAGGGATTAGGGATTGGAGATTAGGGATTGGGTATTGAAGATTGTGGCTCTCCAATCCCTGGACCGGGACAGGTCTCCAATCTCCATCCTCCATTCTCCATCCTCCATTCTCCATCCTCCATCCTCCATTCTCCATTCTCCATTCTCCAATCAGCGGCAGGAAAACCATCTGCGCCGCGCCGGCCACGACGGTGACCTGCCCATTCTCCGTCGTCACACTGATCGGTGTCGCATCCCACCGGTCAAACGTCAAGACCTCTATCTCCAGCGCGGCGACCGTGCCGGCATCCGGTCGCCCCACCACCGCCCAGGTGATGTCCGCCAGGTTGAGCGGAACATCGTCGGGTGCACTCAACCCGCCAGGCGAGACCACGTTGAAACGCGCGGCATCCGGCTCGCCATCCTCGTCGCGGTCGAACTGCGGGTTGCACAGCCCGAGATCGAACTCGGGGTTGGGCCGGCAGCCGGCGACCGTCAGCAGGGTTGGGTCGTAGCCGACCACCACTGTCGCCGCCCCCAGGCCCTGCGCCCCGAGCGCCTCGACGGGCAGCGTGAGGATGCCCGCGTTTTGCGGAATCGATCCGCTGCCGGCACGGACCAGGGGAATGGATTTCGGATTCCTGAACCGGAACAGGTTTCGGATTTCGGATTTCGGATTTGCCGCTGCCTGTTTAGAACAACGGATGTGCAGGAAGGCACGGATTTCTGTGTCTCTAATCCGCGTTGTCCTTTCGACGGGCGCCGTCCCTTCGGCAGGCTCAGGGCAGGCTCTGAGCTCGTCGAAGGGCTCAGGGCAGGCCCTGCCAATCAGCGGTCCTTCGTAGCGGCTGCAATCCACCAACGCCGAAGCGGGAGACCACGGGAATATCAAAACCAGGCCAATCCCCAGTGCAAGTGCCATCAGACGACGCAACGCCCAAAGAAGTCCAATCTCCAATCTCCAATCTCTACACTGATCACTGTTCACTGATCACTGTTCACTGATCACTGTTCTACGGCCACATCCCCCGCCAGTGCTCAGCCAGGGCACTGACATCCTGAACGTCGATGATCCCGTCCAGGACCAGGTCCAGTTGTGCGTTGCTGCCGCTGGCCGGCTGGCCCCAGTGTGCAGCGAGCAGCATGATGTCAGAAATCGTCACGCGAGCGATCCCAAACACGATCTGTCCGTTTTCCGGCGACACGCTCATCTGCACGCCATCCGTGTCGGTGAAGGTCCAGGTTTTCACCTCCAGCGTGATGGTGGTTCCCGGGTCGGGGCTGCCGGATACCCTCCACGCGATGTCAGCCAGCCTGAGCGGAGTGCCGTCGGGTGCGCTCAGCCCGTCCGGCGACACCACGTTGAATTTCACCGTGTCTGGCGTGCCGTCCCTGTTGCTATCGTACGCCATGTTACACAGCCCAATGTTGAAGACCGGGTTGCGCTGGCAGCCGGCGGCGGTGAGGACGGTGGAGTCATAGATGACGTCCACGGTCGCCGCACCCAGGCCCTGCACCTGGGCCGCCTCCACCGACAGCGTGATGGGGCTGCTGGCTTGCAGAATCGTACCACTGCCCGCTCGTACCACAGCGCTGTTCGAGGTCTGGCCGGTTGTGTCGCCGGTGCTGGTGATGAGGGGGGGCGGCTGCCTGCCGGCCGACATGGTGACCGGAATCGCCACCGACACCAGCAGCAACACCAGGGCAGGTACAAGCGCAACCTGCACCAGGCTACACAACGGTGAACGATGGCGTTGAGTCAACATAGGGGCTCTTCCCCTTCGGGATGCGTACTGCGTATTACGTACTGCGTATTGCGTATTCTGTTACGCAGTACGCAATACGCAGTACTCCATACGTTTTACTCGTCCTCGTCGCCTATCTCTGCCCGCAAGAAGGCCACCAGCGCCTTCAGGCCGGCGAAGCCCTGGCGCTCTCGCGTGTGAACGTCTTCCAGACTGAACCGCCACACCACCTGGATCTCGGGTGCGTGAACCCGCTCCTCCCAGAAGCGCAGCAGATAAGCCCGATAGCGCGGCGGTTTGTCGAGGGGCAACATCAGACCTCCTGGATTTCACAAAACCGGAGAAACTAGATTCAGTAGATCCAAGAATGCTCTAGCTGGACCACAGTCCAGCGGCTAAAACGCGGACTGTGGTCCGCGTTGAGCTTAGAATTTGGATCTACTGAGATTATTGAGTTCGACCAGAGGAAAACCTGGTTTCTGGCTTTCTTCACACGCTTGCGCCCCTCGTGAGAAGGTTGCCATTTCAGCTCTCATACGTCCTTGATTATACCGGCTGAACGTGAGGAAAACGTGAGGTAGACACGGGGAGGGGGTATTGAATTTTATCGCGGATCATGGTAAAATATCAGTACGCACTGCCCGGCAGTTGAAACTGCACCAACCCTTGCAAAGCCTGCCCTGAGGCCTCCGCCGAGGCTTCGTCCCGAGGCTCAGCCCGAGGGGCGTCGGTCGAGGCGCCAGCCGATGGATCCCCCTTCGGCGACTGGAGCTCAACCCGCGAAAGGGGGTTTTGCAGCGGCGACGTCCTGAGGCCCCTCTCGAGCCTGTCGAAGGGTTGCCGCGAATTCATTCACCAGGCGCGAAATCACACAGCCCATATCCCGGCATCGTTTCAGCGCGCACCCAGCTCGCTTTACACTTTTGCTCGCGCTGGACAACAGTCCAGCGCCCCGAAACGCTTTGGAAGCCGCCGGACTGTGGTCCGGCAGGAGCAAATTGTAAAGCCGAGTTTCCCTTACGATGAAACGACGCCCGTATCCCGTATCCCGTTTCGATGGCCCATCTATCACTTTCTTTCCTGGGACGTTTTCAGGTTACGCTGGACGGAAGCCCGGTGGCCGACTTTGAATCCGACAAGGTACGAGCGCTTCTGGCGTACCTGTCCGTCGAGGCGAGCCACCCTCACCGGCGGGGTGTCCTGGCCGGCCTGCTGTGGCCCGAGCAGCCCGAGCAGAGCGCGCGCGCCAATCTGCGCCACGTGCTCCTCAAACTGCGCCAGGCCATCGGCGACCGGGGTGCGTCATCCCCTTTCCTGCTCGTCACCCGTGGAGCGATCCAGTTTGACCCGGCCAGCGACCACTGGCTGGACGTGGCGGCGTTCAATGATCTGATCAAGACCAGCCAGGAACACCGCCATCGCCGTCTGGAGGCCTGCCTGGCCTGCATCCAGCGCCTGAGCCAGGCGGCCGAGCTGTACCGGGGGAACTTCCTGGAAGGATTCTGCCTGCACGACAGCGTGGCCTTTGAGGAGTGGTCCTCTGTGATACGGGAGCGGCTCCATCGCCAGGCCCTGGACGCGCTGTACCACCTGGCGGCGTACCACGAGCGGCGGGGTGAGTACGATCAGGCTCGCGCGTACACCGTGCGGCAGATCGAGCTGGAGCCCTGGCGGGAGGAGGCTCACCGGCAACTGATG
>CAZHMV010000083.1:0-23353 GCA_964532665.1 uncultured Anaerolineales bacterium | reverse complement strand
CCCTGTTAGAAATCAAAGGGCATCCGCTGACTCGGGCAACCGGTCGCGTTTGGGAGAAGCTCGTGATCACGAATTAGCCGGTTGGAGAGGGCAGTAGAGGCCTCGACTTTGGTTGCCCCTGCCGGCGCTGTGGAACCACCGGCAGTACTTGACAGGCTGTGTAGAGAGGAGGTGAGCAAACAGACCGTTTTGCAATCGGGTGTTAAGACAACGGGCATTTGTGCAGCATCGATGGCGGCAAGGGGAGCCGCCCTAGTGTGAGGAGGAATACAATGGCTGACAAGATCAATTGGGACGTCATTGAGGAATGGAAAAGGAAAGAGGAATTCAAGTGCATTTGGATTCCCTACGGTCTTCCAGAAGTTACGGACCCCATTAACACCGTCTACGCCGATTCCAGCGTGCTCGTGCAACCGGCCTGGGATATTCCCAAGAAAGTGGTCATCTCCCAGACGATCGTTGGTGCCTTTTACAGCAAACAGCGTCATCCCCAGCACCCTGTCACCCCCGAGGAGATCTTCAAGTCGGCCAAAGAGTGTGCCGAGTTACATCCACCCACCGTCCATATCCACGTGCGGGCGGAAATGGACGGATACTGGTACAATGTCCTCGACCCCGAGCTGTTCCATCGCGTGATTGACCCTCTCAAGCGGGACTACCCGGACGTCGTTTTCGACGGCTGCATGGTGCCCTTCCAGGACGGCGAGTGGTCCAAAATGATTGAGGTGCTGGAAGCTCGGCTGCTGGAAGTGACCCCTATCAACACCGTGGCCGCCTACTGCGGTGATACCCTCTTCTGCAAGCCGCCACACGTGATGATCGAGAAGACCAGGCTCTGCCAGGAACTGGGGGTCAAGCCACAGATTGCCGTCTATTCCGACGGCGACATTGACAACGCCTACCGCTATCTGATTCGCACCGGCCTGCTGGAGAAGCCGTACTACTGGATCATCCTGCCCACCCTGCCTGGCGGTAGCCCGATGCACAACCCACGGCAGATGGTGGAGTGCATCATGCGTTACACCAACGCCATCTACGACATCGACGATGAGTCTATCATCATCGTCTGTGCTGCCGGCCGGGCTTCCAGCTACCTGGCCACCTTCGCCCTCCTCCTGGGCCTCCACGTCCGCGTGGGCATGGAGGACACCATCTGGAAGTGGCCGCATCGCGAAGACCTGATCGTGAACAACGCCGAGCACTATGCGGCCTTTAAGTCATTGGCGGAGCTGCTGGGGCGCGAGGTGATGACCGGCGACGAGTACCGGGAGTTGATCGGTCTGCCGCAACTGGTGTCCGGCGCCGAAGCCAGGAAGGCGGCCTGATAACCATGTCCAAATGGCTGTTCCCAGGATAACAGGACCAGAGAACGAGTCAGCAAGGTCACCTTGCTTTGCAAGGTGACCTTGCTATTGGATTCAGCAAGAGGTACAATAACATCGAGATGAACGACATGTCAGGTCTCAGAGAAAGGGTAAGCAGCAGGGTCATCGGCCGGAGGCCGGAGATATCTCTCATCCTGGCCGCTCTGACTACCGGACGCCATGTTCTCCTCGAAGGTCCGCCGGGCACATCGAAATCCACCATCTTGCGGACCATTGCCGAGGAGATGGGTATGCCCTTTCATTTCATTACCGCCAACAGCGGGCTTACCTCCACCAAGCTCCTGGGTCACTTCGACCCCGCCCGCGCTCTGGCCGACGGCTACAAACCAGAGTACTTCGAGTATGGGCCGCTCACCCAGGCCATGCGGGAGGGGGCGCTCCTCTATATCGAGGAGTTCAACCGCCTGCCAGATGAAACCACCAACGTCTTCATCACCGCTATCTCGGAAGGAGAGGTGGTCATCCCCCACCTGGACTCTGTCAAAGCCGATCCCGCTTTCCGTATCATAGCTGCCATGAACCCCTACGACGAGGTGGGCACCAGCCTGGTCAGCCGTGCTCTGCGCGACCGCTTCTGCTCCCTGAAGATGGGCTACCAGAGCAAGGAAGAGGAAACGGAGATCGTTCGTCTGAGAACCGGGAGCAAAGACGAAACGCTGGTGGAGACGGCCGTTGAGATCGCGCGGCGTACGCGACAGCACGAAGAGGTCAGGATGGGAGCCTCGGTGCGCGGCGCCATAGACATGGTGCTCATCGCCGGCGAGTTGCTGGCCAACCCGCCAGGCGCGCAGGAGCAGGCGGACCGGTTGCTGCTGGATTCAGCTATCATGGCCATGCGGGACAAGATATGGCCCCTGGAGACCAGCGAGTACACCTCGGAGGAGATCATCACCCAAATTTGGAGGGCACTCCACGCCGAGCAGGCCAGCCAGGAAATGGGCTGGCCACCAGGTTTTCCGGAGGGTGAGCGCCCAAAAAAAGCGAGAGGGCCGGCCTAGGCCGACGGAAACCCCTCCGCGCCAAGGAGAGACCGGCCCTGCTCCCCCACATGTTCAGCCCCCTGGATCGGCGACTCCGTCAGTTGCTGGAACAGGGGGATGTAGAGGGTGTCCTGGATATCGCTGAGTTCAGCCCCGCCCGTGTGGGCGAAGCCTTGGGCGAGTATGGCCTGGCCTTGGTTAACCTGGTACGCCAGGGCGACGAGCAGGCCGAGAAGCTGACAATCCTGACGTGGGATCAGCTTGACGCCGCCACTCGCGAACTGCTCATGACGTGGATGATCCGCCTGCTGGTCAAGATCGCCCGGGAAGTAGAGACCGCGCGCGGCATCCGTTCCGGCCGGCCTAGACCCATGCCCTATCGCTTCGATGCCGATGAGCTGGACATTGACGCCACCGTTGAGAGAATCTTGGCCAAGCCCCACGTCACCTACGAGGACCTGATTGTCCTGGAGAGGGAGATGCGCCGACGGGCCTTTGTCCTGATGTTGGATTGCAGCGGGTCGATGAAGGGGCGCAAGATGGCCATGGCGGCCCTGGCGGCCGCCTCCCTGGCTCTGAACATAGAAAGGAGCGATGAGTACGGTGTCGTTCTCTTCACCGAGGACACCGAACGGGCCAAAGGGATTCGCCACTCCACCCCCTTCCGGCACGTGGTACGCCACATCCTGGGTATCGTCCCGGATGGTTGTACCGATGTCGCCCTTGGCTTGCAGGATGGCCTGCGGGAGCTTCGCCGCTCCCAGGCCCAGGATAAGACCGGCATCCTCCTCTCAGACGGCTGGAAGAACATGGGCGGTGATCCTCTAACGGTGGCCCGACGTTTCCCCACGTTGCACGTCATCGGCCTACCGGGTGGTGACCCAGCTATGTGCGAGGAGATCGCTGCCGCCGGCAAGGGCCGCTTCGTGCCGGTGCACGATCTGGCCGACGTGCCGCGTGCTCTGAGAGTGTGCCTGGCTCATTAGAGATAAGCCCAGCAAGGAGAGCACCCATGCCCACCGGACGCCCTGTGACCATGACCACCCACGGCTTGGTGGCCTCGCCCCACTACCTGGCCACCACCGCTGGCCTACAGGTCCTGCAGCGGGGCGGGAACGCTGTGGATGCGGCGGTGACCACCAACGCCGTTCTGAACGTCGTCTATCCCCACATGTGCTCGCTGGGAGGTGATGCCTTCTGGCTCATCTACCCCGTCGAAGAGGGTCGGCTGCGCGCCCTCAACGCCAGCGGGCGTGCCCCCTACGCGGCCACCCGGACTTTCTTCGAGGAAAGGGGGCTCACGTCCATCCCTCGGAGGGGCCTGTTGCCGGTGACCGTGCCGGGGGTGGTGGATGGGTGGAGAGTGGCTCTGGAAACCTACGGTTCCATGAGCCTGGCTCAGGCGCTGGAGCCGGCCATCGCCTACGCTCAGGATGGTTTTCCCGTCAGCGCCAGGTTGAGCCACTGGATCGAGCAACACGCCGAGGTGTTGCTCAATTACCCCACCTCAGCCCGCATCTTCCTCAAGGAGGGGCGGGCTCCGCGCCCAGGCGAGATTCTGCGCCAGGGGGACCTGGCCCGCAGCTTACGAACCATCGCCGAGGAGGGGGACGAGGCCTTCTATCGGGGTCGTATCGCTAAGGCCATCGTGCGTTTCTGTGCTGAGAACGGCGGCCTGCTGAGTGCTCAGGATCTGGCCGATCACCGCTCTGACTGGGTGGAACCCATCGGCACCACTTATCGAGGCTATACCGTCTACGAGTTTCCGCCCAACACCCAGGGACTGGCGGCCTTGCTGGCCCTGAACATCGTCGAGGGATTCGACCTACCCAGCCAGGAACGTCAATCGGCCGAGTACCTGCATCTGCTCATTGAGGCCAAGAAGCTAGCCTTTGCAGATCGAGATCGCTACATCTCCGACCCCGACTTCATCGATATCCCTGTGAAGGAGCTGTTGTCCAAGGAGTACGCGGCTGCCCGCCGGCCTTTGATTGACACTCGCCACGCAGCCCGGCAGGTCTCGGCCGGCAACCCACCGGGAGGCGACACCGTCCACCTGTGCGTGGTGGACGGCCGGGGCAATGCCGTGTCTCTCATCCAGAGCATCTACTTCGCTTTTGGCTGTGGCGTGGTGGCCGGCGATACCGGCATCATCCTACAGAACCGAGGGGCCTATTTCTCGTTGGACCCCTCTCATGTCAATCGGCTGGATCCCCACAAGCGTCCCTTTCACACCCTCACCCCGGCCATGATCTTCCAGGATGATCGCCCCTATGTCGTCCTGGGCACCATGGGCGGCGATGGTCAGCCTCAGACCCACTTGCAGGTCATCTCCAACATCGTCGATTTCAGCCTGGATGCCCAGGAAGCCATCGAGGCTCCGCGCTGGCTCAGCGGCCGCTTTCTGTTGGGTGATCCTGTGGATGTATTGAATGTGGAAGGCCGCTTCCCGACCAGGGTTCTCGATGGTTTGGCAGCCAAGGGGCATCGTATCAAGGTGCTGGAGGATTGGGCGGAGGTCATGGGGCATGCCCAGGCCATTATGATCGCCCCCGATAGCGGCGTGCTGATGGGAGGAGCCGATCCCCGCGGCGACGGCGCAGCCCTGGGGTGGTAGCTGAGCATTCTATACACTTCCAAGTTCCGTTCAAGGAGCGATGCGAATGCTGGAGTTGATAGAGAAGCTAGTCGCAGTACCCGCCGGCTCTGGGTTTGAGGAGGCCATGGGGCGGGAGATGACCCGCGCCTTTCAGGCGCGAGGGCTCTCAGTGACCGTTGACTTGATGGGGAACGTGGTAGGGGCGTTTCCGGGCCCTGCCGAAGCCCCCTCGGTGATGGTCTGCGCTCACATGGATGAGGTCGGCTTGCTGGTCAAGTACATTGACGAGAGGGGATACCTCTACCTGGAACTGAACGGTATGATCGAGGCGCAGGTGCTGTTAGGCACGCAGGTAGACGTGTGTGGCGTAAAGGGGGTACATGGAGGCGTCATAGGTGTGCGCAGCAGTCACTTCGCGTCACCTCACGAAGTACAGCGGCCCCTGTCCATCTACGACCTGTGGCTGGAAGTAGGAGCCCGTAGCCGTGAGGAAGTGCAGGAGATGGGCATCGCGGTGGGCGATCCGGTGGTCTACCGGCCCAACTTCCGCCGCCTGGCCAACGACCATCTGTCCAGCAAGGCCATTGATAACCGCGTAGGCTGTGCCATCCTGATCACCCTGGCTCAGGACCTTCAAGGGCACGACCTGGACTACCGACTGTGGTTGGTGGCTACGGTACAAGAGGAGATCGGTTCGCGCGGGGCCAAGGTGGCAGCGCAGCACCTCCAACCCGACATCGCCGTGGTGGTGGATACCGTGCCGGCTACAGATCCCGCTACCACACCCCCACAGGCCACGGTGGAGGTTGGTGATGGGCCGGCATTGCGAGTCATGGATGCCAGAACTGAGATGATGGGTACCATCTACTCAGAGCCGATTCGTCGCCATCTGGCCTGCTTGGCAGAGCAGGAAGGTATCCCCTATCAGGTTGACGTCGCCCACACCTGGACCGATGCAGTGCACATCCACACCGCCGGCTCAGGTGTGCCCACTGCCGGCATCTACGTGCCGCGACGTTGCAGCCACTCCTCCACCGAAGTAGCACATATCTCCGACGTCGAGGCCGCGGCCGCGCTCCTGCGAGCCTTCTTGAGCACCCTGGATGCGCAGACCGTGGCCCAACTACGCCAGCGTACCCCCGGGCAGCGGTAGTGACGTGTTCGTGCTCAGCACTGCCCTGGTTGTTCCTGACGGGTCTACACAAATTAGTGGGGCGCTCGGAGCGCCCCACAGTCCGCGACACCAGATGTCGTGGGTCTGCAGCGTTGATTCCGCTAGATGCGGGGACTGTTGTCCCCTTCGAGCGGGTTAACCCCACTATTCTGCGTAGAGCCTTCCTGGCCAGGTGAACCCACCTGGGGCCGCTCGCCCCGTCGGCTGCGGGCGCCCTCAGCGAGAGCTCCACAGAGGATCGACATCGAGCGCTCGGCGCCTGCGGCAGCCACCTTCCCGTACGTAGGTCGCTTCCCGGCCAATGTAGAGCGCCTCGCGTTAACCAGACACCTAGAGAATTTATGAGGGGCAGCATACCACTCATGCCAACCGATATCGTGCAGGGCGGTCGCCAAAGTGCCTTCTTCACGTGGCGCTGACAGGGCAAAGTTCTCGTTCCCCCACGCAGTTGCTAAGGCGTTTCCAGGAAAATAATTGCCCCACTTCGCTTGGCCTGGATTGCCAAACCTGTGGTGAGCGCGGCCGAACTACCCCAACTGCTCCCGCTGGATTGCCAAATCCGGCGGGAGCAGTTGGGGTAGTTTAAATTCTGGAACCGCTTAACTGTCCAGCGACCCAGGCATGGGCGGGTTGTGAGATGAGCGACCATCCATGAAACCACCGCTGAGCAGGATAGACACGCTGCTCAACGAGCCGTTCAGCCGGCTCTCGTGCCCCGCGAACACCCTCGCCGGCCCCCAATTGCACCCGACCATCTGTTCGAGTATAATCCCCCTATCTTCAACCGCACCACCGGAGGAAGAAAACCAATGCCCCAACAACTCTCCCTGTTCCCTGAATCAGCCACAGATGAACCCACCGAGGACACCGCCTGCCCTTCGACGGCCTCAGGACCCTGAGTCCGGTGGGACCGGCGCCTGGGCAACCCTTCGATAAGTCCTTCGACTGGCCCCTCGACAGGCTCGGGAGGGGCCCCAAGATGTCGCCTGGGCCACGAGATCGACGACGTCATGCAGCAATACGTTCAGCGCCCCCACCAGCTCTAGGTCCTGCGCCCGCGAACGACTTAACGTGGGTCGCGCGCCTTGAGCCACACTGTCTCGTCATCTTACCTTTTCATGTTGATTCTGTCACCTTGGGTCTGGGGTTGTCAATCCAGGCTGGGCAGCAGGGGGTTGCCTTGCAACGTAATAGAACAGGGGGTGGACACTTACCTGCCCACCCCCTGTGTGACTCAGGTTGAGCGACTGATGCCTAGCCGACGCCGTACTGATCACGGGCGAAGCTCAGCAGGCCCAGTTCTTCCAGCCTATCCGCCGGCGCGCGGAATGTGACCTGAACCACGCCGGGATGCCGGCCGATCTCAATAGCACCGGTGATGGTCGCCCGGTTCTTCACCTCGGGGACCGTCATGTTGAGTAGCCTGGCTGCGCGTTCCAGCCCGTTGTCGGTGGCGGCGTTCAGGTCCGGCCCGGTGCCGATCACCGAGATCGGGACGGACTCCTCGATCGCCTCGATGCCCCACATGCTGGCCATGTCCTCTGCCCGCGCTTTCTCTTCCTGCGTCAGCGGGCGGGCCAGGAAGGGCAGGTCTTCGAGGACGGGGAACAGAATCGGCCCGTCGATGCCGAGGCCTTTGAGCAAATGGACTTGCAATGTCACCGTGCCCGATACGTCGCAGGTGTGGCCGGCGATTTCGCCGTCACCTTGCAGCGCGTGCATGTCACCCAAATAGACACCACCGCCGGGGGTCTTGACTGGGCAGATCAGGATAGCGCCGGCCCGCACCGCGTCAATATCCATGTGGCCGTCGGTGCGATGTTCCAGCTCTTCGGCTGTCAGGGCATATTCGTGCGGCGCGCCGACCAGGAAGGAGCCGAAGTCGCCGGCATTGTGTGAATCAGGCATCTGGATCGCCGGCGTCGTGCCGAGCTGCCCCATGAACGGTCGCAGCCGTGCCACCAGCCCGACCAGATCGTGTGGCGCAAAGATGAGAATGGGATTCTGGATCGAGTTTTCGGGCAAGGCAGCGTACCAACTCGCCTCTTTGGCGACCATCTCGGCTGCCTCTTTGTTCAGGGTGACGCCGACGGATCGGTTGTCATCGAAGAAGATGGTATATCCATTCGTGAAGGTAAAGGGTGTCACATCGGCCCCGCAATTGGCGCACCGTATTGCTTCTTGCCCGATCCCCTCGATGCGGGTCTCCGGATACAATGTTCCGCAGTCGGGGCATTTCCCGGCGACGTATGGGTCGCCCACGAAGCGGCCCTCCATCCATTGGTCGTTGCCGGAGGCGGTAGCCACCGAGGTAACGGTGATGTCTTTGATTCGGATAGCGATGGCGTCGCCCACCTCTGCGCCGGCGACCGCTACCGGCTGCGTGACCTCGTGCCCACCCCGGATGGCCGGCGTGATCATGGGGCCCCAGCAGCCGGGTGCAGTATTGGCGATGATGTGACCGCCGTCGCGAACAGGTCCCAACATCGGCCGCTTGGGGTCGAGAATGCCGTTGCCAAAGGTATCAACGTAGACGGTTTCGTGTCCTTTGGTTTCGGAGATGATCCTGGTCTCTACCTCTTTGAGTCTAACTGCCATCGTGTGCCCTCCTTTGAGATATGTCTTTGCACCGGGGTTGATTGGCAAAGAACCCTACCTGTGTGGATGAACTACGTTGCCCATGGTACGTGAACGCTTAGCGTCTGCCACCGGCAATTGGCAGCAAGAACGCGACTTCCTGGCCGTCTGCAAGCGGTTCCGTCTGCGAGACATGCCGGCCGGCAACAAATGGGACGGCCATCTCCAGCCGATCGACGAGGGATGGGTGCTCGGTACGAAGATGTGACATCAGATCGGCTACGGTGGCATCATCAGGTAGCCACATGGTGAGATGTGTTTTGCCGACGTGTTGTATCAGGTCTGCGCTGAGACGAACACGAATATCCATGTGGCTATTCTCCTTTACCATTGCAGTTCAGTACTTGGTGGGGAATCCGGACGTGTTGTCGCCGGATACATGCCACGAGTCTCGCACGTCGATCTGAATATCATAATCATAGTCCATATGTCGCACCGGGTCAAACAGCCTCTTACCTTTACACCTCATCTCATGTGTGTGCCAGACCCTAAAGGTTTCTAAAACCTTTAGGGTCTGGTGGGCGCTCCGAATGACTGAAAAGATAAAAACAATCGCTCGTTTGACAACCGTAAGAAACTATGGTACAATGGGTCCGGTTGCCATATAATCATATTATCATACCAATTGAAGGGTGAATCATGTATACGCCAGTTCAATCGGGTAGACTCTACGAACAGATCGTGGAACAGATCGAAGAGCGAATCTTGAGTGGCGAGCTTCGGGATGGCGACCGACTGCCGACGGAACGCGAGCTGACTGAACAGTTTGAGGTTAGCCGAACGGCCGTGCGCGAGGCAATTAATGCGCTGGTGCAACGGGGTCTGGTTGAAGCGCACCCCGGCCGGGGAACTTTTGTCCGTTATGGCACTTCACAGGCTGTGAGACACTCCCTGGGGTTGATGATGAGGATCGGGCAGGCCGGCAAGTTAGCCAATCTGGTGGAGATCCGAGAAATTCTGGAACCCGAGATTGCCGCCCTGGCTGCCAGCAGAGCGACGGAGCAACACATCGCCACGATGCAAGAGGCGGTAGAGGCAATGGATGCTGCCTTGGATGACGCCGACGCATTTATCAAAGCCGATGATCGGTTTCATCTGGCCTTGGCCGAGGGCACTCAAAATCCTCTCATCCTTACGCTCATCGACCCAATTGTTGGTCTTCTCCACGAGCAGCGTAAACGCATCTCGTTTATGAGCAGCGGGCTGGAGCGCGGGCAATACCATCATAAACGTATTCTCGAAGCGATTGTTCGCCATGACCCGGAGGCCGCACGCGAAGCAATGCGCGCTCACCTCCGGCAAGTTCGTGAGGACAGTGAGGCTGCGGTGGCTATTGAAGAGTGAGCCTTGTGGAGGTTCTTGATGGGAAATCACTTCGACAGTGCTCAGTACGAACTCGGATTCATTGGCCTGGGTGCCATGGGTGGTCGTATGGTCAAACGGCTGCTGGATGCCGGCCACACCGTCACCGGCTACAATCGCACCAGGTCGAAGGCGGAGTGGTTGCTGGATGCCGGCATGCGTTGGGGGGATACGCCGCGCGCCGTGGCCGAAGCAGCCGACGTGACGTTCAGCATGGTGACGAATACTGCCGCTGTGCAGGCGATAACGGGCGGACCGGATGGCCTGCTGGCAGGGCTGGCTCCGGGCAAGATCTATGTGGATATGAGCACCATCAGCCCGGCTGCCAGTCGGGAGCTGGCAGCCCAGGTCGCCGCGAAGGGCGCCCGGATGCTCGACGCACCTGTATCCGGCAGTGTGAGCACGCTGGAAGAAGGCAAGTTGTCTATCATGGTAGGTGGCGATCGTGAGACCTTCAATAAAGTCGAACCTATCCTGTTAGATATTGGCCCAAAAGCGACGTATGTGGGTGAGAATGGCCTGGCTGTTGCGATGAAGATCGCCACGAACCTGAGCCTGGCGGTGCAGATGTTGGCCTTCAGCGAGGGGTTGCTTTTGGCCGAGAAGAGCGGCATCCCACGGGAGACCGCCCTCGAGGTGTTACTCCACAGCGTCATTGCCTCGCCCATGGTCAAGTATCGCGGGCCATTTGTGCTGGACATGCCAGATGAAGCCTGGTTCAATGTGAACATGATGCAGAAGGACATGCTCCTGGCCCTGGAAATGGGCCGGCAGCTTGACGTGCCGCTTCCCACCACCGCCGTCACCAACGAAATGCTTACCGCCGCGCGAGGCATGGGGCTGGCTGATAAGGACTTTGCAATTCTGTTTGAGGCTCTGGCGCGGATGTCCGGTCTTGAGAGATCAGAGATTGGAGATTAGAGATTGGAATGAGCATAATCTCCAATCTCTAATCTTCAATCTCGCCTGGCGACCTGGCTCATTGTCAAACACGTCACACGGGAACTCGGAACTCAATGGAGGAGGGAATGGTCCGGTCCGCAATGACCGACTCGCGGCAAGAGGAATGGGAACGGCTCAATATCGACGGCAAAAAGTGGCTGCACATGTACGAGCAGATGCTCAGAATTCGTGAATTTGAGCAGCAGGTAAACGAGCTATACACTGGTGCCAAAATGCCTGGCCTGGCACACCTGTATATTGGACAGGAAGCCGTGGCGGTAGGTGTGTGCGAGGCCCTGCGACGAGACGACTACATCACCAGCACCCATCGCGGTCACGGGCACTGTCTGGCTAAGGGTGCGTCGGTTGATCGCATGTTTGCCGAGTTGCTGGGCAAAGAGGCCGGCTACTGTCGGGGCAAGGGCGGCTCCATGCATATCGCTGATCCTGACTCAGGGAATCTGGGGGCCAATGCCATTGTGGGGGGAAGTGCCGGCATCGCCACCGGAGCCGCCATGTCGGCCAGGATGCGCGGCACCGATCAGGTGGTGGTCTGCTTCTTCGGCGAGGGCGCCCTCGGTCAGGGGTTGCTCTACGAAGTGATGAACATGGCGTCGTTGTGGCACCTGCCGGTGATCTATGTATGTGAGAACAATCTTTATAACGAATACACTCACTTTTCCGAGACAACAGCCGGAGAGCTGACAGCGCGGCCTGAGGCCTTTTGCATTCACGCCGAAGAAGTGGACGGCCAGGATGTGCGGGCTGTCTATGCAACCACGCGACGCCTTGTGGAACGGGCGCGGCAGGGCGCGGGGCCGGCCTTTATGCTCTGTAACACCTACCGTTACCGTGGCCACCATGTGGGTGACATCGATCGCTCCTATTACCGATCAAAAGAAGAAGAAGAGAGATGGAAGGCCGAACGTGACCCCCTGAAACTGCTGGCCCAATGGCTGATCGATAAGGAATTCGCCGATCAGGAGACACTCGCTCGGATCCACGCCGACGTGAAAGCCGAGATCGAGGCTGGGGCGCAGTTTGCCATCGATGCACCATACCCTGACACAAGCGAGGTAGATCAACATGTCTATGCCTGACCCGAATGATCGCCAGATCACCTTCGGTCAGGCAATTCGCGAGGCGCTGGCCGAAGAAATGCGCCGTGACCCGCGTGTATTCATCATCGGCGAGGACGTGGCCGAGGCCGGGACACCGTTTAAGGTGCTCTCCGGGCTGGTGGACGAGTTTGGACCGGAGCGGGTGATCGATTCGCCTATATCCGAGGCCGGCATTACCGGTCTCGGAGTTGGCGCGGCCATGACCGGGATGCGTCCGGTGGTGGACATCATGTTCGGCGACTTTCTCACCCTGGCGATGGACCAGATTGTGAATCAGGCGGCCAAGACCCATTACATGTCGGGTGGCAAGCTCAAGGTGCCGCTCGTCATACGCACCACCCTGGGCGCTACCCGCCGCTCCGCTGCTCAGCACAGTCAGAGCCTGCATGCCTGGTTCAACCACGTGCCCGGCTTGAAGGTGGCACTTCCTTCAACACCTTACGATGCCAAGGGCCTGCTAAAAACCGCCATCCGCGACGACAATCCGGTCCTCTTCTTTGAAGACAAGCTGATGTACCAGGTCAAAGGCCCGGTGCCAGAAGAGGAGTACACCCTTTCTTTCGGCGTTGCTGACATCAAGCGCGAAGGTACGGACATTACCATCGTGGCAACGAGCAGTATGGTGTACGTTGCCCTCGACGCGGCAAAGGTGCTGGAAGAGGCAGGTATCAGCGCCGAAGTCATCGATCCGCGCACTGCGTTCCCCTTGGATAAACAGACGCTGATCGAGTCTGCCAAAAAGACCAGCCGTGTGATCGTGGTGGATGAAGGCTATGAGCGCGGCGGTGTAACGGCAGAAATTGCCTCTGTGATCGCCGATGGTGCTTTCTACTACCTGGATGCACCAGTCAAGCGCATGGGGGCCATGGATGTACCGATACCGTTTTCGCCAGTATTGGAAGACCTGACCGTGCCCACTCCAGAGTCTGTGGCTGAAATGGCTAAGGCCCTGTGTGGGCGAGTTTGAGGGAGATCGACTTTGGCCAGGAACGTCATCATGCCGGCGCTGGGGATGGCGCAGGAAACTGGAAAAGTGTTGCAGTGGTTCAAGGCCGAAGGCGAGTCGGTTGCGGAGGGCGAGCCGCTGCTGGAGGTCGAGACCGACAAAGTCACGGTTGAAATCGAAGCGCCGGCCTCGGGTGTCCTCGCGAACGTCACGGCCGGTGCCGGCGCAGAAGTGCCTGTGGGCCAGGCGATTGCGGAGATTTTGGTTCCAGGTGAATCGGCGTCGAAACGCCAGCTCACGTCCGCCGCTTCTTCGGATACTCGGCGGTCATCTATGACATCAGACGCGCCAACCGGGCCTCGCATTGAGGCCACCCCAGTGGCCAGGCGCATCGCCGCCGAGCACAACCTGGACCTGAGGCGGGTCAAGCCCGAGGGCGGACGTGTCGAAAAAGCTGATGTGCTGGCGTACCTGGACGCGCAATCAGCCCCGAAATCCCCTGATGGTGGTCCTCGCCTCCGGCCGGCCTCCCCCAAGGCGCGGCGCCTGGCAGGTGAGCGCGGGATCGATATCGCCCGGCTCGACGGGAGCGGACCGGATGGAGCTGTGCTGACCGCTGATGTACTGGCCGCAGAAACAGCAGCGGCTCCGGCCGAGGAACCGCGAGCGTTGACGCGGCGCCCTGAGGCCTGGTCCGGCCCAGGACTTGTCGAAGGGGTAAGTAGCGCCTGGCGCGTCATGGCCGAGCGGGTGACCCAGAGCTGGACCAGCGTGCCGCACTTCTACCTGCTTCGCGAGGTCAACGCGGGTCGGCTGATCACCTGGCGCGAAAAGACCCAGAAACGATTCGCGGAGAACATTAGCTACACCGATCTGCTCCTGAAGCTCGTGGCGGCTGCCTTGCGCGAGCACCCGCGCGTCAACGCCCGGTGGCACGATGGCGTGATCATCCTGAATGATGCGATCAACGTCGGGCTGGCGGTTGCTGTTGAAGATGGGCTCATCGTCCCGGTGATTCACAGGGCGGACGAACTGAGTCTGAGCGAGATCGCGGCGCGCCGTGAGGATCTGGTCGCTCGTGCCCAGGCCGGCAAGCTGCGGCCTGAAGATATCCGCGATGGCACGTTCACCGTCAGCAACCTGGGGATGTACGGAGTCGATGCTTTCAACGCCGTCGTCAACCCGCCTCAGGCTGCCATTCTGGCCGTGGGCCGTATCGCCGAGCGGGTGGTGCCGGTGGATGGCCGGCCGGCTGTGCAGCCGATGATGATGCTCAGCCTGTCGTGTGACCATCGGGTGGTGGACGGCGCGCGCGGCGCGCAGTTTCTGAGCACGTTGGTGGATTTGATAGAGGAGCCTCTGGGGTTGTTGGATTGATGAGAGGAGCCAGCTTATGCCAGTACCAAACAGAATTGAAAGAGTGGGTTTCATCGGCCTTGGCAGGATGGGCGCGCCTATGGCCCGAAACATCCTCAAGGCCGGCTTCGACCTGACCGTCTACAATCGCACACAGGAGAAGATGGCACGGCTCCTCGAAGAAGGGGCGATTGGTGCAAGCTCCCCCAAGGAAGCCGCCGCCGGGGCAGACGCCGTCATCACGTGTCTCCTGGACGACAAGTCAATGATAGACAATGTTACCGGCGAGCACGGGATACTGGCCGGCCTGAAACCGGGTGGGATTCACATCGGCACAGCGACCATCTCTCCGGGTTGTGCCACGGAACTTGCTGAGCTGCACAGAGCCCACGGCAGCCACTACGTGGCGGCGCCAATTTTCGGCCGACCCGATGCCGCCGAGGCTGGGACGCTGCTTACGTACGTGGCCGGCGATGAGGCGGCGGTGGCAGCGTGTGACAGCTTATTCGAGGCATACACGCAGACGCACGTCTACCTGGGCGAGGATCACAAGGTAGTCAACAGCGTAAAATTGGCCATGAACTTCATGCTCGT
Organism: uncultured Anaerolineales bacterium; assembly: GCA_964532665.1. Lineage (GTDB taxonomy): Bacteria > Chloroflexota > Anaerolineae > Epilineales > JAANWY01 > CAZHMV01. Next base: position 8,257 of record CAZHMV010000083.1, on the reverse strand, counting down.
CTCCATCATTGAGCTTTTCTCCGAGGTATACACCTTTGCGGAGAAGAGCGGCATCCAGCTTGAGTTCATCAATGAGTTGATATTGACCGTCCTGGCCCATCCGGCTCTGAAGGAGTACGCCAGACGGATCCGCACGCGGGATTTCGAGGCGGCTTTTGCGCTTAGCGCCGGCTTTAAGGATGTGGAACTCATGTTGCAGGCCTCTTCCGAAGTCAGGGCACCTTTGCCCATCGCCAGCGTGGCCAGGGAGAAGTTTCTCACAGCCCTCGCCAATGGGATGGGAGGCCAGGACTGGAGCGCCATTGCCGAGATTACCAGGGGGAACGCCGGCCTGCAATAGTAGCCTATCCGCAAGAGGCATAGTAACGACTGAAGTCGCCACTACGAACGCTTATCGGAAGGTCGTACCGGGTCACAGGAAGGTTGGACGACCTGAAAGGCAGAGGAAAGGAGGCAATCCAATGACACTGGGTATGATGGCCACCGATGTTGAACAACGGATAGATTTCGACGCGATGCGGAAGTATCGGCTCGCGCGTGCGCGACAACAGATGGAGAAGTACGATCTGGGTGCTCTGCTGTGCTTTGACCTGGACAACATCCGCTACATCACCAACACACACCTTGCAGAGTGGGCGCGGGGGAAATACTTCCGGTGGTGCGTCCTTCCGCGAGACGGTGAGCCGGTGCTCTACGAGGTGGGAACCGCAGCCATAGTCAAGCGAGAATTGTGTCCGTGGCTTCAGCCGGAGAACATTCGTCCATCCATGCCCTGGCATCGTGGCGCGAACGTGCGCGAACTGAATGTTGAGCTTGCTCGCAAGGCGGTTGGTGAGGTTAAGGCCGTCCTGGAGCAGCACCGGGTCGCAGACATGCCCATCGGCGTGGACGAGATGGAGCTGTATCTCGTGGACGCCCTTCAGGACGCCGGCCTTCGGATCGCTAACGGGTACGACCCCATGTTTGACGCCCGTGTGATCAAATCGCCGGAAGAGCTGAAGATCATCGAGTTGTCGGCTTCCCTCGTGGACGGCGTCTACGCCCAGATCGTCGATTTTATCCGGCCCGGGGTCAGGGAGAATGAAATCGTGGCCAAGATCGCCGGCTGGCTGATCGAACACGGGGTTGACCGCATCAGCGGGATTAACTGTGTCTCGGGGCCCCGCAGCAACCCGCATCCGCACGACTACTCTGACCGCATGATCCGGCCGGGAGACCTGGTGTTTATCGACATCATGAGCCACTACCTGGGTTACGCCACCTGTTATTACCGGACATTCGCGGTCACACGCGCCACGCAGCGGCAAAAGGACGTCTACAAGACGGCCTACGACTGGCTCCAGGCCAGCATCGAGGTGGTCAGGCCAGGCATAACTACGGCAGACATCGCCGCTCAGTGGCCCACGGCCAAGGAGCTTGGCTACGCTGATGAAACCGAGGCCTTCGCTCTGGCCCTCGGTCACGGCATCGGTCTGAGCCATCACGAGAAACCGTGGATCTCGCGTGCATACTCGCTAGATTATCCGGTTCCTGTGGAGGCGGGCATGCACTTTGCGCTGGAAACCTTCTACGGCGAGGAGGACGATGGCGCGAGAATCGAATCCCAGATCATTGTCACAGAGGATGGGCACAAAGTCATCACCAAATGGCCGTGTGAGAAACTGATGGTCCTGGACCCGAGGTGAGTTCGTCTCATAAGTCGTTACTACGCATTTTTCGCGGATGTGCTCTTCGTGTGAGGGTAGCTAACGAGCTCTGTGAAGGCTGGAGTGGGGAGCAGGGAGGGAAAGGAGGAAAGATTACCGGAGAAAAGTGCTCATGTAACTGTCGTTTAGTGGTCGAAATTCGCTCATCCAGGTAAAGGAGAAGGAGGGGAACAAAATGAAGCGTAGTCATCTACTCATCGTAGGGAGCATTGTTGTGCTCCTGCTGTTGGCAGCCTGCGCGCAGCCAGCGGCGCCACCCGCGCCCACCAAGGCACCACCCACCAAGGCCGCCGCTCCGACTAAAGCCCCGCCGGCTGAAGAAGCGAAGCCCATCCGCATTGGTGCCTCGCTGCCGCTTACCGGCCAGTTCTCCATTCCGGGCTCAAAACACCGGGATGGTTACGAGCTCTGCGTGAAGTTGATCAACCAAAAGGGCGGCCTGCTGGGCCGACCGGTCGAGTTGGTCGTCAACGACAACCGCTCGGACACTGAGACGACGGTGTCGCAGTATGAGCGCTTTATCAATGTGGACAAGGTGGACCTGCTTTTCGGCACGTTCTCGAGCCTGCTCACGTTCCCCGCCTCGGCGGTGGCAGAGAAAGCACAGATGGTCTATCCGGTGCCGTCGGGCGGGGCCCTGCGCATCTGGGAGCGAGGATTCAAGCATATCTTCTATTTCCAGCAAACCGCCGGCGAGTACATTGGCTCAGCGCCTGTGAACACGCTGCTCCACTATCGAGATACCGGAGTGATTCCTGAGAGCGAGTTCCCCAAGACGGCCGCGGTTGTACATGCGGACGACTTCTTCGCCAACGCCATCACCAATGGCCTGGTGGGAGGTCAGGTCAGCATCCCCGGCACCGACAAAACGGTTGATCTCGCGCCCGGCTTCCTGGCGGATGCTGGCATCGAGGTCGTCTTCAACCAGCAGTGGCCGGAGGGTTACTCCGACTGGCTGACGCTGGCCAACTCGATCAAAGGCAGCAACGCCGATCTGTTGATGGCAGGGACGGCTTCCCCGGACGAGGCCATCCAACTCGTGCGTGCGTTACAGACGGTAGGCTACAACCCGAAAGCTCTGTGGATGTCCCAGGGCACTCAGTCTGAGTTCCATGACAACCTGGAGGATGCGGTGAATGGGATCATGATCCACACCGCGTGGCACCCTGTGGCGGGATTCGAGGGGCTCGTGGCCGGCAAGCCGTTCACGAACCAGGACTTCATCGATGCCTTCCGCAAGGAATTCGGTCGCGACCCGGATGAGGACGAAGCCATCCCCTTCGCTCTCTGCCAGGGTATGGAGCAGGCGGTGCGGGGCACCGGCACGACGGACAACGCCGCCCTCCGCGACTGGCTGGCATCCCGCACCAAAGATGACCCGGTGCGTACCGTCATGGGTGACTTCTACTGGGACGAGCGTGGCCTGCCGATTGGTCGAAATCACCTGATGACCCAATGGCAGAATGGCGAGCTGAAGTTCATCTTCCCCGTTGGCGAATTCGAGGGTGTCGTGGACATGCTCTGGCCAAAGCCGGCGTGGTGAGTTGAGGGGGGGAGTGGGGTGAAGGTCGCGCCTGCGTGCGGCATGGCCCTCCCCCCTCCCCCCTCGCTGGCCTGGATTGCCAAATCCAGGCCAACCCCACCGGATTTGGCAATCCGGTGGGAGCCGCAGGGATAACCATTTCTTTCCAAATCCCTGAATGACAGAGAACGGAGACAGTTCGAACAACATGGCATTGCTCGAAATTCAAGACCTCACCAAGGACTTTGGCGGCCTCAGGGCGGTGAACCATTGCTCTTTCAACGTCGAAGAAGGCACGATTACGGCGCTCATTGGCCCGAACGGGGCTGGAAAGACGACCGTCTTCAATCTGATCACCGGCCTTCTCAAGCCGAATGAAGGCCGGGCCTTATTCGACGGCAAGAATATCGTCGGCTTACGCCCTCACAGGATTACCCGGCGGGGCATTAGCCGAACGTTCCAGATCACCCGCGATCTCATGGAGATGACAGTTCTCGAAAACATGGTCGTGCAGTCGCCCACCACCGGCCTCAGGGGTCTCTTCGCCGGCGGCATTTTGCAACAGGAGCGACAACGGGCCATGGAGTTACTCGACTTTGTCGGTATCGCTCACCTGGCAGACGAGAAAGCCAAAAAACTCTCCTATGGTCAGAAAAAACTCATGGAGTTTGCCTCTGTTTTGATGTCCGAGCCCCGGCTCATTATGTTGGACGAACCGGCTGGGGGTGTGAACCCCGCCTTGCTTGAAAAGATCGTCGATCGCATTCGACGACTAAACGGTGATGGCATCACTTTTCTGATTGTGGAGCACAACATGGACGTCGTCATGAATCTCAGCCACTCCGTTGTCGTGATGGCACATGGCGAGGTGTTGACCCAGGACACGCCCGAAGCGGTCCGGCGCAACCCGATTGTTCTTGATGCTTATCTGGGAGAGGCGTGATGGCATTACTGAAATTGGAAGGCGTCGCCGCCGGGTACGGCGCTGGACCGAATATCCTGAACAGTGTGTCCTTGACAATTGAAGCCGGAATGACTTACTGCGTCATTGGTCCCAACGGGGCTGGAAAGTCAACCTTACTCAAAACTATTTGTGGTTTGCTCAACCCCAGATCTGGCAAAGTTGTTTTCAAAGGTGAAGTCATCAACGGATTGCGTCCCGATCAAATCCTGAACAAAGGGATCTGCTTCATCCCTCAAGATAACAGTCTGTTCCCGGACATGACTGTGAGGGAAAACCTGGTGATGGGCGGATACACCGAAAAAGACCGGGGTAAACTGGATGAAAGAATGAAATCGGTCTTCGAGATGTTCCCCGTTCTCCGGGAACGCAGTTCCCAACGGGCGAAGACGCTTTCCGGAGGGCAGCAACAGATGCTCGCTATGGGGCGGGCGATGATACTGAGGCCAGAACTTCTCATGGTAGATGAGCCCAGCCTGGGCCTGGCCCCGATGGTTGCGCAGCAGATTTTCGACACGATCAGGCAGTTCAAGCGCCTCGGCATGACGATCCTGCTGGTTGAACAAAACGCCCGTAAGGGCCTGGAGTGCGCCGATTGGGGCTACGTGCTCGATCTGGGAAAGAACCGGTTTGAGGGGCCGGCGGATCGCATTCTGTCCGACCCGCGTATTCAGGAGCTCTATCTCGGCAAGTAACTGGTGCGCCAAAAGAGAGAAACGATATGACCGAAGTGATCCAGATTTTCATCCTGGGCGTGGTGCTCGGCGGGGTGTATGCTCTGATGGCTACCGGCCTGACGCTGATCTTCGGCGTCATGCGGATCGTCAACCTGGCCCACGCGGCTTTCATCATCCTGGCTGCATACCTCTCTTATTGGGCCTTTCAGATCTTTCACATCGATCCCCTCGTGTCGATTCTCATCACCATGCCGGCCATGTTTCTGCTGGGGATTGTGGTCTACCGGCTGCTGTTCCCGGGTATCGTTGAAAGCCCCCGCTACGTGGAAATGACCGTCTTGTTGAGTTTCGGCCTGGCGCTGGTGGCCGAAGGGGTGATGGGTTATTTCTTCACCGGCATCTATCGCTCCTCGACCCCCTCCTACGCCACGGAGGCTTTCCTTTTGGGTCCCTTTTATCTGCCGAAGGGTCAATTTTACGGCACCCTCGTGAGTCTGGGACTTCTCGCTCTGCTGTGGGCGTTCTTGCGTTTCACGCGGACGGGTTACGCCATCCGGGCCACGATGCAGAATCGCACGGCGGCTCAAATCGTTGGGGTCAACGTCAATCGGGTCTCCACGCTGGCCTTTGGGATCGGGATGTCTCTGGCCGGCGCTTCCGGCTCCCTTATGAGCTTTCTTTTCACCTTTTTCCCGGGAAAACACTGGCAGTGGATCGCGATCCTGCTGTCGCTTATCGTGTTGGGAGGGCTGGGAAGCCTGCTGGGGGCCCTGGTCGGGGCTGTGGCGTTAGCTGTTGCTTCGGCCTACCTGAGTAACATCCTGGGTCCCACGTGGTCCCCAATCACTTTCTTCCTGGCATTGTTTCTGATTCTGCTGGTCCGTCCCCAGGGTCTATTCGGCAAGAAGATGGAGGCGTAGATATGTCTGAGCATCCGGCGGCCAAAAGACTCGCGGACGACGCTCGCATTGAGATGGTAGAGGAAACCGGCATTGGGAGACGAGCCCGATCAGAAGTGGGGGCCAGGAAGATCTTTCTGGGCGCTCTTCTCCTGGTGCTGTTCTTGCTGCCGCTCTTGCGGCCTTACATCGGCAGCTACAACTATGTGCTGCACATGATGCTGATCACCTACATGTGGATTGCGATGGCTTCGAGCTGGAACATCATCGGTGGCTACGCCGGCTACACCTCCCTGGGCCATAACGTCTTCTTCGCCATTGGGGGTTATTTCTCCGGCGCGTTGATGGTCTATTTTGGGATCTCTCCGTTTCTCACAGCGCCGCTGGCCGGCCTGGTGGCTATGGCCGTGGGGCTCCTGGTGGGACTGATTGCGCTGCGGACGCGCGGCCCGGCATTCATTATCTCTACCATCGCCTTGATCCTGCTGGTCCGAATCTGGTTCGACAATTGGGAACTCCTGGGGGGGTCGAACGGATTGAGCCTGCCGTTGCTGTCTTTGCCGCCGGGTCTGTTGAAAGTACCGTTCTACTACGGCATGTTGCTTGCCGCTATCGGCGCAGTCTTCGTCGCGTATAAGGTCCGGCATTCGAAATTCGGATTGGGATTACGGGCCATCTCCCAGGACGAGACCAAGGCCGAAGTGGCCGGCATCAACACCCACCTGTACAAGATCCTGGCCTTTGCTATCAGCGGGTTCTTCGTCGGGGTGGTCGGAGCGCTGTGGGGCTATTCGCTGACGTACTTGAGACCGACCGTCTTTCTGAGTATTTCCGTCGCCGCCGATATGGTCCTGATGGCCATTCTCGGCGGAAAGGGCACCGTTGCCGGCCCGGTGCTGGGGGCAATCCTTCTCGTGGGCGTCAATGAGTTGTCCGTGAGCAAACTTGGCTCCACCGAGCTGAACATCGCTGTCACCGGTCTTTTCTTGATCGTGGTCCTGCTCTTCTTCCCGGAAGGGATCGTGGGCACGCTCAAGGAGTACGGTAAGCTCCCTTGGATACTCGACTGGGATTGATCCGGGGACGAGCGCATGACGGGTGTGCTGTGGGCAGCGATATCTGGCATAGGCTTTGGACTGTTCCAGACGGTCAACCGGCGAGCCGGGCGCGGCATGGACGCGTACCGGGCCACATTCATTCTGCTTCTGGTAAGTGCTATCATTCTAACCGTGGCTTCGCTGATGACAGAGAACCTGAATCTGCTGCGTGCTGCGCCGCTGAGTGCGCTGGTCAACTTCGGGCTGGCCGGCCTCATCCATTTCTTCGTTGGCTGGACCCTGTTGAGTATGAGCCAAAAGCGGGTGGGGGCTGCTCGAACAGGGGCTTTGGTGGGTGCTAGCCCGCTTTTTGCGACGGTCATCGCTGCCCTAGCATTGGACGAGTTCCTTCGCCTGCCGGCCTTGCTGGGCATTGTGCTGGTCGTTGCCGGCGTATATCTTGTCTCCAATGGCTGATACCACAGACGTCATCGCTGAGGCTTCGGAGACTGCCTCCGCCGCAGGAACCGGCTGGCGCGCCGCGCTGTTCGGATTGGGTGCAGCCCTCTGTTGGTCTATCAGCCCCATCTTCATCCGTAATGGACTTGAAGGTCTCGCTTCCCCACTGCTGGGGGTGACGGTGGGTATGGCCGCCTGTGTGGTGGCGTACGGGTTGGCCCTTCTCATGAAGCGCGGGCAGTCGCGCGGTACGCCCATCCCTCATGACGCGCTGTTATTCCAGCTTGTGGCGGGTGTGCTGGTAGGGCTGTCTACCTGGGCGCGATGGATCGCGTTGGATTTGGCCCCGGTGGGGGTTGTGCTGGCTTTGGGCCGGCTATCGGTGCCGGTTGTTCTCCTGCTGGCGCCGCTGTTGGTCGGTCAACACCTGGAGCGGGTGACAGCCCGGGTCTGGCTGGGAGCAGCACTCATCGTTGGCGGCTCGTTGTTGCTAATCATGTATCGTTGAGAGGTGGAGGCCGGTTATGGCAAAGCTCTTTCCCAGGGATCAACTCCCGCATCTGCATTCGACGCGCGACACCCGTGACCGCTTGGATCTGATTACCGATAGCGTGCCGGTGGGTGCAACGCAAATCCGGACTGACCGCATCATCTACCATCCTGGCGACACCGCCGCGAAACACTATCACACCGACTGCCACCACCTGTTTTACATCCTCGGCGGTGAAGGGTTGATTCACGTGGACGAAGGGAGCTACCGGCTCTCGCCGGGCATGGTCGTGGTAGTTGGCCCCAACGAAGTGCATTGGTTCGAGAACGACACCGCGCAGAACTTCTCCTTTGTAGAGTTCTGGGCACCGCCGCCCAAAGAGACGGTCTGGATCGACTCAGACGACATCTGAACGTGGGCACCCGACGCCTGAGGGTCAGGCTATAGATTCCACTGATCACTGGTCACTGATTGGCAGGGGTGGGAACACATGCCCGACGCAAGAG
>CAZHMV010000082.1:4528-23460 GCA_964532665.1 uncultured Anaerolineales bacterium | reverse complement strand
GGGCATCTCGGCCTTGATTCGTCGCGTGGCTTCCAGGCCATCCCACACGGGCATGTTGACATCCATCAGGATCAGGTCGGGCCGCGCAGCCCGAGCGGCTTGACATGCTTCCCACCCGTCGGCGGCTACGCCAATGACCTGGCAGTTACTCCTGTCTGCCAGCAAATCGACCAGAGCTTCTCGAAACAGCACCGAATCGTCCACGACTAGTGTTCGCATATTTCCCTCATCCCAGACACACTATGCCAAGCGCGACGGTACCTCGGCATAGGCCATCAGGTCGTCGGCAGTTCCCTGAACCCCCAGGGCTATCTGGTCCCCCTGCGCGGCGGCGATCCTCGGAAGGTTCAGGTTCGCCACCGCTAGGCCAAGTAGCAACACGACAACGATTAGCCCCAGGTGTCGAAAGTGCCCGGAAATCAAACCTGTCTCTCAGCCTTCCCTGGAAATCTCCAGTCACTGAACTGGCCGGCCACCTCACCGCTGGGCGCCGGTCTTGATAATGACTGGTAGATACCACCGGACGTTTTCTGCCGGACTCGGACTCGTAGCGGTGGGTGTCACCGTGACCCCTGGGGTGCTGGTAGCGGAGGGTGAGGCCGTTGGTTGGCTCGTCACGGTGGGCGTGGCTGTCGGCGAACTGGTGGCAGTTGGTGTTGGAGTTGGCGCACATGATCCGAGAACACTCACATCGTCCAAAAGGAAATTGGTTGGGCCTGTGCCATCAGTCTGAGCTTCGAAGGCGATCTGGATCGTCTGACCCGCGTACCCGATCAGGGTGAAGCTGCTCTCTTGCCAGGTCGTGCTGGCGTTGCCGTCGGTGAGTGTTTCCAGAGTTTGTAGTGAATTGCCATTGGTATCCCGAATCTCGACCTGAAGGGTATCGAAAGGGTGAGTGGTCTCGCGCGTGTCAACACGCCACCAATACCGAATCTCCAGACCGGCGACATCCGCCGGCACGCTGAATGTCTGCCATAGACTCTCCTGAACCAGATTGTCGCCGCCCATCCAGGCTTTCCAAATACCGGTGTGGGGAGCGGGGTTCGGTGTGTCGTCCAGGATGTCGCTGAAGACGTTGCTGCTGGTCTGCCAGACCGGGTTGGGCAGGCCGGCCTCGAACCCGCCGTCCTGGATCAATTCCCCCGGCGTACAGCTATCAGCCGGCGTTGATCGTGGTGCAGCTTCCAGGTGGTTGCCCGTCGCCAGCGCCGGCTGCGGCTGGTGCAAGAGCAGGGTCGTGGCGGCTAGCAGGCCCATCAGCGTGCTGACGAGCCACAGGGTCCGCCATGTAAGGTGCGAGTGTGCATCATTGTTTAGTTTCATTCGTTCAAACCTTCTCAACTATCATCAAACGGATTGAGGTAAAGCTGCACGTGGAGCAGCCTTTCCAGGCTGCTGGCAGGCTTTCTAGCCTGCCCCACGGGCCACTTTCACCTGATGAGGGGCTACGGGGCTGTCTGTCGCCACTGGCCGGCCATCTGCTGGAGATCGGCAGCGTTGATCGTGCCGTTGCTGTCCTGATCGTATGGCTCGGCGTAGCAAGTGGAGCCCCTCGACTGGCCCCAGTGAGCGGCTGCCTCCTGGACATCGATGATGTTCACTTTGCAGTCCCCGGTGACATCGCCAGCTAACCCGGCCGGGCATGTCTTGTAGACATTGACATCGTCCACAAAAAAGCTGGTGGGGTTGGTGCTATCTGTCTGGGCTGCGAAGGCGAGTTGGATGGTCTGTCCGGCGTAGCCAGTCACGGTGAAGCTGCTTTTCTGCCAGGTCAAGCTGGCGTTGCCATCGGTCAGGGTTTCCAGCGTTTGCAGAGGCTTGCCGGCAGCGTTCCGAATTTGCACGTTCATGCTGTCAAATGGGTGGTTCGTCTCGAAGGTGTCCACGCGCGACCAGTAGCTCACCTTGAGGCCAGCGATGCCGGCCGGCACGTTGATGGTCTCCCACAGGCTTTCCTGGACCAGGTTATCGCCGCCCAGCCAGGCTTTCCACGTCCCGGTGCGAGGTGCAGGGGCGACCGTGTCGTCCAGGATGGTGCTGAAGACATTGCTACTGGTTTGCCAGGGGGGGTTCGACAGGCCGGCCTCGAACCCGCCGTCCTGGAGCAGCGCGACGGGTGCGCAAATGCTCTGGGCGAGGGAAACATCGGCCAGCGAGTCGCCAGCCGGCGTTGCCGTATCAGCTCCCGCGCCGTTCACCGATGTTACGGTCAACACCAACCACAATAACAGCAGGCTTCCAATTGAACGAAGATATCGATGTTTCACCATTCTCACACTCCCATATTGGCCGGAGGGGGCGGCCCGATCAGACCGCCCCCCTGTCGTATTTGTTCCGTCAGTCTCGGAAGCCTAGTTCTTGACCTCAATCTTGGTGGCAGTAACCGAACCGTCGGCCTCCTGGATTCCCTTCACCTCCACGCTGGCTCCCCTTCGTACAGCGCCATGCTCCTGGTCGATGGGGGTGGTGGCGCTCACATGCACGATTCGGGTGCTTACCATCCAGTCCCCAACCAGGCCGCCAGTAACCGGAAGGTCCTCAATGACACCGTAGAACTTGGCGTAGCCCACGCTGCCGCTGCCACCGCCTGTGCCGGGGCTGGACTTCACCTCGATCTTGGTAGCAGCAACCGAGCCGTCCGCCTGCAGCGTGCCCTCTACCTCGACGTAGGCGTCCACGGCCACCGGGCCATGCTCCTGATTGATCACTGTGGTGGCTGTCGTGGTGACAATGCGTCCACCGATGTTCCATGTGCCGACGAAGCCGGGCGGGAAGCTGTTCACGGTGCCGTAGAACCTGGTATTGCTATCGTGGTTATCACCCCCGCCGGGGCTGTCCTGCACGTCGATCTTGGTGGCATTCACAGAGTTGCCAACCAGCAAACCTTCGACCTCTACGTAAGCACCCACAACCACCTGGCCGTGCTCCTGATCAATCCTGGTGCTACTGCTCACGTTAACCGCCCGCTCGCTGACAATCCAGGTGCCGGTGAGCCCATTGGCGGGAAGCTGCTGTACGGTGCCGTGAAACTTGTCGTGCACGCTGCCGCTGCCGCTGCCACCGCTTCCGTCGCCGCCAGAGCTGTCCTTGACCTCGATCTTGACCGCCGTGATAGAGGTGTCGGCTTCCAGCCAACCTTTGACCTCGACGTTGGCGCCTACAGTCACCAGGCCATGCTCCTGCTCGAAGCGTGTCGCAGCGTCAACGTGCACCGTGCGCCCATCTATCGTCCAGTCACCAACCAGGCCGCCGTTGGCCGGCATGGTGCTGACGGTGCCATTGAACTGCGTGTAGCTACGACCACTGTCGCCGCTGCCGGCGCCCATCTTGACCTCAATCTTGCTGGCATCCATCGACTGGTCTGCCCGCTGGCTGCCCTTAACCTCGACGTAGGCGTTCACGGCCACTGCCCCGTGCTCCTGATCGATCTGGGTCGCGGCGGTCACGTGGACCGTGCGTCCGCTCACCGACCAGTCGCCGATCAGAGTGCCATTTGGCAGGCTCTCGACAGTGCCGTAGTACTTGAGGTAGCCATTGTCATCACCGCCACCGCCACCAGGGCTGGACTTGACGTCGATCTTGGTGGCATCCACCGAACCGTCGCCCTGCAGCCAACCCTTGACCTCGACATACGCGCCGACGGCCACCGGGCCGTGCTCCTGGTCGATTTGGGTGGCATTCGTTACGCGCACTGTGCGACCACTCACTGTCCAAGGGCCGTTGTGGATATCGGTGGGCAGGGTCTCGATGGTCCCCTGGAACTGGTAGTTGCCGTCGTTACCGTCGGCGAAAGCTGCTGTGGCCGGCAGCAGGCCGGCCAGCAACACCAGCAATGTCATCAAACTGAACAAACGTGTTTTCACGTTTCGTACCTCCTTGTAGTGATTGTAGTGGTTTGGCTCAACTTACAACCCCAGTATATCACCTTCGGAGGCGCCTGTGGTTAATTTGGATTTAGGGCGACATTAAGAGCAGATTAAGCGAATCGATGGCCGCCTACAAGCACAAGGGGGCGACCGGATGGGTCGCCCCCTTGTGAGAGTGGTTTAGTCACACTGCTATTCCTTGACCTTGAGCCTGGTGGCACGCACTACGTCGTTCGCCTCTCGCATGCCTCTAACCTCCACGTAGGCTCCGATCCGTACGGCTGCGTGCTCGTGCTCGATATGTGTGGTCTCCGTCGTGCCGTGGAACTTGATGTACCCATGATGGTCATCATCGCCGGGCGTTGGGGTCGGCAGCGGTACTGTTGGTGTCGGCGCTACGCTGGTTGGCGTCGCGACAGGCGGCGGATTGTCAACAGGGATCCCATGCGGCCCGGGACCGGCCGGCACCTGGTCGTGGCAGACGGTGCAGTCGCTCAGCGGGCCGGCATAGCCCTGCAACGCAATGTTCTGGATGTTGTCGTTGGGCTGCGTACTGGGCAGGATGGCGTGCGGGCTGCCGTGACATGCTTCGCAGTAGAGACCGCCGTGGCCTGTGGAGTTGCGATACAGCGTGCCGGGGTTCTCGGCGTACTGCGGGTCGTGGCAGTCGCCGCATCGCGGCTCGTCGATCCAGGGCCGGCGCGCCAGGCTCGCCACGTCGCGCATACTGCCGTGGCAATCGGTGCAGAACATGCCGGCGGCATACATCGTACCGCGCAGGCACTGCGTCTGCTGCCCCGGATGACACAGATAGCAGTTCTCGGTACCCTCGTCAAGTAACGCGGGCAGCCCTTCGTTCTCGCCCGATTGGCTGCGTGAAGCCAGGGCATCGGGGCCGGCCCCGTCATCATCGTCATCCTCCTCCGATGCGTGTTTGTGATGCATAGCCCGCGACAGGCTGGGCAGATTGGGGCTGCCTGGCATACCCAACGCGTTCGAGCCGTGACAATCCGCGCACAGGACTGGCCGCGACTCCATCAGGTTGGTGTGTTCCTCTTTGTCGTGCAGGGCAAGAATGTTCGTCTCAGTTTTACCGGTGGCAATACCCTCCCGCATCCCATCGGCGTGGCAGGCGTCACACTGCATCTCCGTCGATACAGGGGCTACCGTCGTGGTTTCTGCCAGCACCTGGCCGGTGGTACTGTCCCGCGCCACCAGGTGCGCCAATTGGTACGGGTCCTGGGTGTGTGATGCACCATCCCGATAGGGGGTCAGCGGCACGCCTTCGACCTTGAAGTGATCCCCTTCCGGCTGCATGATGCCGGACAGACTTGCCCCCCTCAGGCCGACATTCGGTGGAAGGTTCACCCCGAACAGTTGCTGGGCATACTGCCAGAAATCTGTCTTGCCGGCTGAATACGTGTTGTCGATAATGCTGTATTCGATCGTCACGTCGCTGGTGACGATTTGTGGCTCCGGCGCCTGGCGGATCAATTGAGCCCATAGCGTGTTGTATGGGGGCAACACTGCCAGATCGGCGAAGCTCTCGTTCATACAGTGCATGCCGAGGTCGTTCCAGCCGATCAGCTTGTACTCGCCGCCGGCTGTTGGGACTGACGTGGGCGTGGGATTTCCGCCAGGCGTGGGCGTGGCCGGCGGGGGCGTCACGGGTGTGCTGGTGGGATTGCCGGCCGGCTTGCTGCCGGGATCACCCGGAAACGTGTGGGCGTTGATCTCGGTAATGTTGTCGAACCCGTCACCGTCCGAGTCCAGCAGCTCGATAGCGGTGAAGTTGTGACCGTGGCTCTTGTAGTCAGCCCCGTACGGGTTGCGGTTCGGCACGCTGGTGTGACACAGGCTACAACCGTCGAGGGCTGTGCCGGCGATGGTTGGGTACTGGGCGCGGGCCGCAGCCAGGTAGCTGCTTTTCGCCTGGGCCGGGTGCGGCCGGTTGAACAACAGTAGGCTACCAGCTACCAGACCTATCAGCACGCTGACAGCCAACGCGATAGCCCGTGGGGAGCCTGGACGTTGACGACGGTCGTGTTGCATCCGAAGTACCTCCTCCTGAATACATTGTTGGCTACATTCGAAGTGCCCTGATACCGTGGGGGAGTATAGTCAGAAGGTGGAGTTTTCGCTTGACGCCGACACGACGGCTGCCCAACAATCCGATTACTCTGGATCGATAGTCGCGCGACGACGTCGGTCTTTACTGGCTGGCGTCGAGGATGGTGTCGTACCTATCGATCACGCGCGACCAGTCGAAGCGAGCGACGTGCCGGCGGAGGCTGTGCCGGCCCAGCTCGTCGCGATGCGTCGCGGCCCAGCGCAGGCGATCTAGCAGGCCGGCCAGGTCATCGTACAGGTGGCGGTGGTGAGTTTCGGGAGGGAGCAGTTCGGGGTAGGCCAGGCGATTGGGAAGGATCGGGTAGCAGTCGCAGTAGATGGCCTCCACCGTCGCCAGCCCGAAGAATTCGTGGATGGCGGTACTGACGACGATGTCGGCCTGCCACAGCAGCCGGCTGTAGACGGCAGGGGCGTCTTCCCAGCCGTAGTGGATGATCCGGTCGCCCAACCACTGGCGAGCCGCCTCGAACTCTTCGGGGACGTTGCGAAAGTTCTCGCCGGCCAGGATCACGCGAAAGTCCAGCCCCTCGTCTGCCAGGTGATACAGGGCGTCGAAGAAGGTGGCCGGCGCTTTGTCGTACTCCCAGCGCTGGTTCCACAGGATGATGGGCGGACCTGGATCGCTCTCGACCCGATGAGGGTCGTGCCGCGTGAGGTCAACACCCAGGCGGAGAACTTGGCTCTTGCTGCGTACCCCGTTGATGGTCTCCAGATTGTTGAAGTCTGGAAAGTGTTTCAGTAAACGCGGCAACTCGTCGAAGAATTCGTCGTAGTGATATTGCGAGTTGAACAAGACCCGGTCAGCCGCCAGCATGGAGGCATAGTTAATCCAACCGTAGTGCAAGTCACGTTTGGTTCCCGGAGGCGGCGGATAGGTCAACTGGTTTTCGTGCATGTACAGCACCGCCGGCACATCTGCCAGGTGATGTCGCGTCAGGGCCTGGAACGTGGTCAGGTCCAGCATGTCCGACGCAAAGATGACGTCGGGCTGCAGGCCGGCATCGACCACCTGCCGGGCGAGGGTGACGGCGGCCCCGTGCATGCGCCATTTCCAGAAGCGAGCCGGCAAAGTGCACGTCGTGGTCATGTGGCGGGTGTGCCGGCAAAGCCCGTCAACGAAGCGCGCATGGGAACCGCCGTAGTAGGGTTCCACAATCAGGACGTATGCCATGGTGGGGCAAGTATAGCCTTTCGGGTAAAGACTCTGCAAACCCGCATTCCACGGATTGAACGTGACAGGGGGGACAATCCGTGGTACAATTTCTGGCCGAATTCAGGTTTTCCTCACGGATGGAAATAAACACGGATAAGAACAAATGAAGTTTAGCTTCCCTCGCATCCTCACTGCGCGCCGGCTGGCCGGCCTGCTGATCAGCATCGCCATCCTGCTGTACCTGGCAGCCCTGCCAGGCTACGCTCAGGGGGCTGGCAGTGACACCATGTGGCGGGTGAACGGCCCGACGATCACCGGCATTCTGGTCGATCCGCAAGAACAGCCGGTGCAAGGGGCGTTCGTGCGAGTTCTGGCCGGCGAGCAGAAAGAGCCGATCGCCGAAACCGAGACGCAGGCCAATGGCAGCTTCACCGCCGTCGTGCCGGCGGATGTGTTGGAATCCGCCCTGACGGTGGTCATTGAGCGCCCACATTTCAGGAGCGTCCGCTATGCCCTGAGCGAGAGCGATTTGGCAATACTGCGAACAGATAGCGTCTTTGCACTGCCCATGGGTGAAATGGAGCGCCGCATCACATGGGGATTCTGGATAGCGACACTCGCTTTTGTAGGCATGTTGGCCCTGGTTGCTCTGGAGGTGTTCCACAATACTCTTGCGGTTCTGGCAGGCGTGGGAATGTTATTCATCAGCAGCTATCTGGGCGCAGCCATCTATCCCGACCTCTTTGTCTTTGATTTTGAGCGATCTCTGATCTACATTGACTGGAACGTCATCTTCCTGGTCATGGGGATGATGATCGTCATCGCCGTTGTAGAAGGGTCCGGCGTTTTCCAGTGGCTGGCCTACTTCGCCTTCCACATCTCCCGAGGCCGGCCATGGTTGCTGGTGATTGTGCTGATGATCATCACGGCGATTGCATCAGCCTTCCTGGACAACGTGACCACGATGTTGCTAATGACACCCATCACCATCCAGATCGCTCTGGCCTTGCAGATGAGTCCTCTGCCATTGCTGATGCCCGAGGTGATGGCGTCCAACGTCGGCGGCATTGCGACGCTCATCGGGACACCTACCAATATCCTCATTGGGTCCTACGCCGCCATCCCCTTCGCATCGTTCCTCAGAGATTTGACACCAGGTGTGCTGATGGCGATGGTCGCCCTGGCGATCTACGTGCAGATCATCTACCGTCAGTCGTATCGACATGCGACAGCAGTATCGCCGGAGCTGGAGGCGCGTCTCCGGGAGAACTCGCGGATCACGCAGCCGGAGGAGCTGAAGAAGGCCGGCTGGGTCGGTTTGGGGATGTTGATCCTGTTCCTCCTGGGGGAACGAGTTCACCTGGTGCCGGCGGTGACGGCGCTGCTGGGCGCGACGGCACTGCTGCTGTGGATTCGCCCGGACGTCGAGGAGATGATTGAGGCCGTTGACTGGACCACGCTGGTTTTCCTCATGAGCCTGTTCATCGTGGTGGGCGGCATTCAGGAGGTAGGTCTCATTGGTTACGTCGCCCAGGGCATTGGCCGTATTGTCGGCACGAATCTGACTTTGGCGATGATCATGATCACCTGGCTGGGTGCACTGATGTCTATGGTAGTTGCCAACATTCCGTTCACGGCTGCGATGTTGCCCGTAGTCGGCTTCTTGAGCAGCCGCATTCCTGGCGCCCAGGGACACATGCTGTTCTTCGCCCTTTCGGTAGGCTCCGCCATGGGAGGCAACGGATCATTGATTGGGGCTTCAGCCAACATGGTAACAGCCGGCATCGCGGAGCGCGTTGGCTATCCGATGACCTATATGGATTTCCTGAAACAGGGCTTCCCTGCGATGATTGTCACAGTGGCTGTGGGGACGCTGTGGCTGCTGTTCCATTTCTAGAAGCGAAACGGATGGAGGTGTGATTCATGATGCAAACCGCAGAAGACGTCGAGGGCCCAACTGACACGTCGAGACGCCCGCACATTGTGTGTGCGGCTCGTGGTGGTCAGGGCAGCCAGCCGGCCGTCAATCGAGCAATTCAACTGGCGAGAGAGCGAGATGCTGACCTGACCTTCCTGTTTGTCGTCGATATCGAGTTCCTGAGCCATGCCACTGTTGGCCCGCTCAGCATCATCCACCAGCAATTGCGGGACATGGGTGAGTTCATTATGGCAACATTACAGGCAAAGGCCCGAGAATCCGGTGTGACCGCCGACTATGCTGTTCGGGAAGGCGAAGTTCGGGAGCAAATCCGCCAGTATCTTGAGGAGAACCAGGTAGACGCCCTGGTCATGGGCCGGCCTGTCGAGGAAACAGAGGTTGCGGTCTTCGATGCCGGAACCGTTTCAAACTTTGCGGCTGCCCTGGAACGCGAGACCGGCATCGAGGTGATCCTGGTCAGCCAGAAAGATGTTCTTGTGGAATGAGCGAACTACGGATTTTGTGTGCTGTTCGAGGGGGACCGCAGAGCCGGCACACGGTGGATCGGGCGGTTGAACTGGCGCAGGAGCGCGGCGCGCATCTGATCTTCCTCTACATTGTCGATGCGGAGTTTCTGGGATACGCCACGGTTGGGCGGCCGAGTGTGGTCCTGAAAGAGCTTCGCACGACTGGCGAATTCATGATGCATATCTTGAAAGAGGAAGTTGGTCGTCGAGGCGTCGATGCGGATTGCGTTGTGCGCACCGGTGATGCGCGCCGGCAGATCATCGAGTCTCTGCGCTGGCAGGATGCGGACATTCTGGTAATGGGCCGGCCTGTCAAGAGCCCAGGGGCTGACATGTTCACTGAGGAAAGCCTTGCCCGATTCATAGAACGGGTCAGAGCCAAGACGGGTATCGAGGTCGTTGTGGCTGGGACGCCGGCGACTTCGTCTGAAAGTGACACGTAGTCAGATGGCTCACAGAATGAGAAGAGAGAGCGACAGGTGGATAGGACACCCTTCGGTCAGAATTGGCCGCCTGCACCTGGCTGGGCTACTGCTCGGGCTGGCCGCCGTGCTGTTCTGGACCACCAGTGCCGGCCACGCTCAGGAGCCTGGGCCAGGGACGGCGGATGCGCCGACGATCACCGGTGTCCTCGTTGATCCACAAGGCCGGCCGGTACCGGAGGCGTCGGTGGGGCTCGTGCTGAATGATGGTCGCGAATCCATCGTCGAAACCGAGAGCCAGCCCAGTGGCGCGTTCATTCTTGCCGTGCCGATGGAGGCGCTGGGGGAAGGCCGGCTGTCTGTGCTGATTGAGCGCCCCCACTTTACAAGTGTCCTGTATCGCTTCTCCGCTGAGGAGCAGGATGCCCTTGGGGTCAACAACACGTTAGCCTTGCCGACAATTACACTGAACCGGCGCATCACACCGGCATTCTGGATAGCAACCCTTGCCTTCATTGGCATGCTGGCGCTCATCGCGATGGAGATCTTGCACAACACCCTGGCAGCGCTAAGCGGCGTCGCCATCGTGTTTGCCAGCAGCTATCTGGGTGGGGCTGTCAGCAGCGATCTATTCATCCTCGACTTTGAACGCGCCATGTTGTACATCGACTGGGAAGTGATATTCCTGGTCATGGGCATGATGATGGTCATCGCTGTGGTTGAGGGGACGGGTATTTTCCAATGGTTGGCCTACTTCGCGTACCGCGTCTCCCGTGGCAAGTCGTGGCTGCTGGTGGCAATTCTGATGGCCATCACTGCTGTGGCGTCGGCGTTCCTGGACAATGTGACAACCATGTTGCTGATGACGCCGATTACCATTCAGATTGCGCTGGCCCTGGAGATGAACCCCCTGCCGCTGCTAATGCCCGAGGTGATGGCCTCCAACGTGGGCGGGATCGCGACGCTGATCGGGACACCGACCAACATTCTCATCGGGTCCTTCGCCGGCATTTCGTTCACGTCGTTTCTCGTCAACCTCACCCCGGGCGTGCTGATGGCGATGGCAGCGCTGGTCATCTACGTTGAAGTGGTCTACTTTCGAGCCTACCGGCAGGCCGCGGCCGTCGCGCCACCAGGTCTGCAACAGCTTCTGCAGGAAAGGTCGCGGATTACGGAACCGGAAGACCTGAAGAAGGCCGGCTGGGTTGGCCTGGGAATGCTGATCCTGTTCCTCTTCGGCGAGCCGATCCACCTGGTGCCGGCAGTGACGGCCATCTTGGGTGCCACAGCCTTGTTGGTGTGGATTCGACCAGACGTCGAGCAGATGATCGAGGCCGTGGACTGGACCACCCTCATGTTCTTTATGGGGCTATTCGTGATGGTGGGAGCGATCCAGGAAGTGGGGCTGATTGCCTGGATAGCCGACCTGGTCGGCCGCATCGTCGGCACACACCTGACGCTGGCGATGATCCTGATTGTCTGGGTCGGGGCATTCATGTCTATGGTGGTTGACAACATCCCGTTTGCAGCCGCCATGTTGCCGGTGGTAGGCTTCCTGACCAAACAGATTCCCGGGGCCGAGAATGACGCCCTGTTCTTTGCGCTTTCGGTCGGGGCAGCCATGGGAGGCAATGGAACGCTCATCGGATCGTCGCCCAACCTGGTAACGGCCGGCATTGCTGAGCGGGCCGGCTATCCGATCACGTACGGAACGTTCCTGAAATATGGCCTGCCGGCAACCATCATCACTGTGTCGGTCGGCACTCTGTGGCTGCTGATTCGGTTCTAGTAAGAACGGCGGATCACTCGGATGTGCGGATTCTTGTCTCTCCCCATCCGTACATCCGAGTGATCCGCCGTTCTTTCATAGACGAAAAGGCCGGCCCAGGGGGGAAGCTCGGGCCGGCCTTCGGAGGCCTCTGAATCTGTGACGAGCGGACAAGATCCTTGCCCAAGGCTCACTCTCCGCTGTCTGACAGAGGCCCCCTCCCTTGGAAGAAGGGTTGCTCGCCGTCATGGTCCCTTCTTCAGGGTTCCTGCTTTCTAATAACGGGGAAGGCGTGGCCGGCGTTACGCGTGGGTCAGTGACCAGAGTCTGATCACTGCTCTGAAAACAGTTGGCTAGATGGCTAATAGCTAGATGGCTGAGCGGTAACAACGTGAGCCATCCAGCTATCCAGCCATCTAGCCATTTTCATGCTTCATGGAGCCCCGTACTGAAACTGGTAACTACTGACAAAGGGCCACGCCCATCACGGCGTGGCCCTTATGCTGGGAGGTTAGTGCGATATCTCCTTTCACACTTCCTACGGATAGATCCCTCGAATCATTGTCGCGTCGGCGACGCGCTTGATGGCCAGGATATAGGCCGCCGTGCGCATGTCAACCTCTTTCTCCTGTGACATACTCAGGACATCTGCGAAGCTACGCTTCATAATGTCCGCCAGTCGCTCATTGATCTCCTGCTCCGACCAGAAGAAGGACTGCATGTCCTGTACCCATTCGAAGTAGGAGACTGTGACACCGCCGGCATTGCACAGAATGTCCGGAATCACGAAGATTCCCTTGTCGTACAGGATTTCGTCGGCCTGGGGTGTCGTAGGGCCGTTCGCCGCCTCAGCAATCACTTTGGCCTTAATGTGGTCAGCGTTGTCACCAGTGATCTGGCCCTCCAGCGCAGCCGGCACCAACACATCGCATGGCAGTTCCAGAAGTTCGGCATTGGTGACACCTTCTGCTCCCGGGTAGCCGACGACGGAGCCCGTCTCGGCTTTGAACGCTTTGACCGCTCGAGCATCAAGCCCCTTCGGGTTGTAGATGCCTCCCCTCGAGTCGCTGACAGCAATGATTTTTGCCCCCTGATCTTGCAGCAGGTAGGCCGCCACCGAGCCGGCATTGCCGTAGCCCTGAACAACGACCTCAACGCCCTCAACAGGAATATTCAGGTGCTTCAGAGCTTCGAGGGTGGTGAACATTGTCCCTCGGCCCGTGGCTTCATTCCGGCCCAGGGAGCCGCCGATCTCGACGGGCTTGCCCGTGACCACTGCCGGCGTGGAGTAGCCACGATGCATCGAGTACGTGTCCATGATCCAGGCCATGATCTGCGGATTTGTGTTCACGTCCGGCGCCGGAATATCGCCCTCAGGGCTGATCAGAATTGAGATCTCTGTGGCATAGCGTCGCGTAAGATTCTCCAATTCGGTCAGCGACATTTCCTTTGGATTGCAGATAACGCCGCCTTTCGCGCCCCCATACGGTATGTTGACCGTGGCACACTTCCAGGTCATCCACATGGCAAGCGCGCGCACTTCGTCCAGTGTCACGTTAGGGTGGTAGCGGATGCCGCCCTTGGCCGGCCCGCGCGTGGTGTTGTGCTGGACCCGGTAGCCGGTAAAGACGCGAACCGATCCATCATCCATCTGGACGGGAAACCTGATGCTGAGTTCCCGATGTGGCACACGCAACCAGGCACGCACGCCGGCCTTCAGGTCCAGATACTCGGTGGCTTTATCAAACTGCCGTTGAGCAATCTCGAACGGGTTTGAAAGTGCATGCTCCTCCACCATCGGTGCTGCTTCTCGAATCATACTGAAACCTCCTTGTTACAGTGTTCGTGATTGGTCTCGACCTGGATTGATGTGCAAAGTCTCACAACAAAAACGGACTCTTTCTCGCTGGCGCGAACTTGACAGGGCCACACCAGCGGAAACGAGCCCGCTGTCGCTGGGAGAACATTGCATAGCACAGATCGTCATTGACCTTCTTCAATATTGATGAGCCCGAGCGGCTCTCACTTTGCTACTAGATTATATCACAACCGGGTCCAAATTCGGTCTGAGGCCGGTTTCATGCGGGTCCAAGTCCTATCCGGTCGATTTGTTGACCTGTCCAAGAGCCTCGAGCACGTTATCGATGAACTCCTCGGCCGGAACGTCTGTGTCTGGGTCAAGAAGACACTGCCTGGCGTAGGAACGGACAAGGGCAACACTGGTATAGTACGAGGCAGAGCGGACAGCACTGAGCTGCTGCAGGATTTCGTGGCAGTCGCGCTCGCTCTCGATCATCCGCTGCACACCGCGCACCTGCCCCTCGATGCGTCGGAGCCGCTTGAGCAAATCATCCTTCACCTTTGGGTCAGTCACTCGCATCGGACCACGCCTCCAGGCAGTTTCAATCGCAATAACCATGCCAGACATACCACTCTAGTATACTGATCCGCGTGGTTAAGTCAAGCCGGCACTGGCCCGCCTACCACATTAGGTCAGCGTTACGTGTTGTCTCTGCTTGTGCTGGAGGGTAGCCGCAGAACTATTCATTCACTCTGCGGGGCCTGTGCGTGAACCTGTCGGTAATCCCTGACTCATGATGTGCTGGCTGTCTTGTCGCTTTCTCCATCCATCTGACCAGACCCGCTCAGCGCCTGCAGGAGTTTCTCGGCTGTGACCGGCAGGTCGCGAATCCGCACGCCCACCGCGTCGAAGATGGCGTTGGCGATGGCCGGCGCAACCGGCGGCAGGGTCATCTCGCCGATGCCATGAAATTCGCTCCCTTCCGCCTCCAGTGCGATGCTCTCCAGTTCCGGAGGCATGTCAAGAAACGACGGGAGCATGTAATCCGACAGGTTCGCGTTGATGATCTGGCCATTGTCTACCACCATCTTCTCCAGCAAGGCCGGCCCCAACCCGAAGATGACGTTACCGTCATTTTGAAGCCGGGCCAGCGCGGGGTTGATCACCTGCCCGGCGAACGAGGCAGCGTGATAGCGCAGCACCCGCACCTTACCCGTCTCTGTATCCACCTCTACCTCACACGCACCCGCCCCTTGATGCCAGTGGGGACTGGCAATCCCCTGCCCGGTTTCCGGGTCCACACCACCCTGCGTCTCAGCCTCGCCGGCAGCGTCAATCGACTCGATCTCATTCCAGCGCAGAACATCAGCGTACGACAGGCGCATCCCCGGATCGGCCGTTGCGAACACGTAGCCGTCGCCAGCAGACAATTCGTCAGGTGGCACCTCGAAAAACCGAGCGGCGGCACCCACTAACTTCTGCTTGAGCGCCCTCGCCCCATTCAAGATGGCTCCCCCCATCATGCTGGTGGACCGGCTGGCGCTGGTGGTGGCATCATACGGCGTCTGGGCTGTGTCCGGGCCGACGACAGCCACCTTCTCGAGGGGGAGGCCAACCGCTTCCGCTGTGATCTGGGCCAGGGCGGTGTGCGCTCCCTGTCCCATCTCGACGGTACTGGTGTAGAGCGTCACCCGGCCATCAGCGCCCATCACCAGACGGCACTCGGATCTCGACGAGGGAATCGTGCTTTTCATCATGACGGCCAGGCCCCGTCCACGGCGTATCGACCCCGTATCCCTGCGCTCGTCCCGCTGATCCCAGCCGACGCCGGCCGCCACCGCTTCCAGGCACTCCACAAAATGCACATCGTGCAGCGTTTCGCCCGTCGCGAACTCATCGTCGGAGCGCAGCAGGTTCTTGAGCCTGAACTCCAGCGGATCCAGACCCAGGCGATGGGCAATGGTGTCCATGTGTGACTCGTAGGCCCAGGTGCACTGCGAGCTCATCGCACCGCGATAAGCCGCAGCCGGCGGCAGGTTTGTGTAGATACCGTACGAATCTACGCGGACGGCAGGGATGCGGTACGGACCAATGGCACGCACCACGCCACCTTGTACAAGGATCGGACTCACATCAGCATACGCCCCCCCATTCCAGTAGACGGTTACCTGACGCGCGGTGAAGGTTCCATCACGTTTGACGCCGGATTTGATGGTGATCATCGCCGCGTGTTTGGTCACGGTGACGAACTCTTCGGCGCGAGTTAGCGTAAGTTTGACGGGCCGGCCACTGACCCTTCGGGCTTGAAAGCCCTTCAGGGCTGAAGCCTTCCACGCCAGCACCGCCACCAACGGTTCGAGGCGCACGTGCCCCTTGCCGCCATAGCCGCCACCCAGCGGCGGTACGATCACCCGCACAGCTTCCGGGTCCAGATCAAACAGTTCGGCCAATACCCGTCTCACATGGTACGGCGCCTGGGCTGCGGACCAGACGGTGAGCCGCCCATCCGACCACTGCGCCGCCGTCACGTGAGGCTCCAGCGAGGCATGCTGAGCCATCGGGCTGGTGAAGGTCTCCTCAATGATCTCGTCGGCGGCCGCAAAGCCAGCCTCCAGATCTCCGTGGCGCAGCTTGCGATGCACAAAGCAGTTGTCGGGGCAATCGGCGTGGAGGGTCGAAGCACCTGGCTGGATAGCATCGACGGCGTCGTACACCGCCGGCAACTCCTCGTACTCAACATCAACCAGCGCCAATGCCTCCTCAGCAATCTCAACCGTTTCGGCTGCCACCGCTGCCACCGGCTCCCCGATATAGCGCACGCGATCACGCGCTACCACCGGCTGGTCTTTCTTCACAAGGCCATACACCGACGCCGGCCCGCCCAGGTGATCCAGGTCTGCGGCGGTTAACACGGCGACCACACCAGGCAGTTGTTCAGCCGCGGTTACATCGATACGCAGGATACGCGCGTGGGGCACAGGGCTGCGGAGCACCTTGGCCACGAGCATGTCTGGCAGTCGCAGATTGGTGGCATAGGGCACCGTGCCCGTGACACGTGCCACAGAATCCAACATCGGCACTGATTCACCGACGCTCATCATGCACCTCTCAAGCCACCATCTCGATCCCCAGCACGCGCTGGGCATTCCCGCCTAGAATTGCTTGCCTGTCGGCCTCGCTCAGTCCAGGTACTTGCTCAACCATTTCCGCCGGTCGCTCGTAGCCCATGTCGAAGGGGTAGTCAGATCCCATCAGCACCTGCTCAACGCCTACCAGCTCGATGAGATACGACAGTGCCGGCACCGAATGCGTCACGGTGTCGAAGTAGAACTTCTTGAAGAAGCTGCTGGGAGGTGCGCTGATGCGTTGTCGGGCTTCGGGGCGCATCTCGTAGGCACGATCCAGCCGGCCGATCTGGTAGGGCATGTGTCCACCCCCATGGACCAGGCAGATTTGCAAGCGCGGGTGTTCCTCCAGCAAACCCGACAGGATGATGTGGGCAGCGGTCAGAGCGGTTTCGGCGGGGTTAGCGTAGGCATTCCACAGATAATATTCTCGCATGGTGGAGCCACCCAGGCCTGGAACTGGATGGATGAGCACGAATGCGTCCAGCTCTTCAGCGGCGGCCCAGAAGGGGCGGAACCGGGGATCGCCCAGATACGCACCGTTGACGTTGGTGCCAATCTCGACGCCCAGCAGCCCCAGTTCGTTCACGGCACGCTCGAGTTCATCGACTGACGCATCGCCGTCTTGCAGCGGCACGGTTCCCAGGGCGGCCACGCGCGGCGAGTACTGCGCTGCCAGCCTTGCCAGCGCATCGTTCTGCAGCCGGCTGATGTGAAGGCTCTCCCCCACCTCTGCATCGTAGCGGAACAACGACGCCCACGGCGTCAGCACCACCACGTCTACGCCGGCCTTCTCCTGCTCGTCGAGAATCCTCTCGATGTCCACGAACTCGCGCAGCGCTGAGCTGATGCGCTTGCCGTCGTACTCAACGAACTGCCGGCCGTTCTCCCAACTGACCCTCGGCCGCCATTGCTCCGCCGGCGCTGCCTCGCGCGTGATTTCAGGGACGATGATATGTGCGTGGATGTCAACCTTCATCGCTGGCCCTCCCGATTGCGACATACTTTGAATTCCATTGGATAAGCTTGCAACGATTCAGCCCCGTTGCCCGTGATAACCAACAGGTTCCCCACCTGCAGACCGGCACCGCTTTCCGGATCGTACACGTTGGGTTGTACGACAATGGCCATGTTCTCTTCAAATATGAAGTCGTCCGGCGGCTGTTGGCTATGTGCGGTGGCACGGGTGCGCAACACCGGGGGGAGATAGCCCATACCGTAGCCGTGTAGCAAATCATCGCACACGCTAAGGCCCTGCGCTTCGACATAGTCGGCCGCATCGAGGACATCTCCCACGGTGGCGCCGGGGCAGAGCACGTCCACGATACGCTGGTATGTCTCCAGCGCGACAGTGTACAGGTGCTGGTAGAGCGGTGTGGGCTCACGGCCCACCGCCAGGGGCCGGTGAATCTGCCCTGCATAGCCACCTACGCCAGCGCTGAGTTCCGAAATGATCACATCCCCACGTTGGAGCCGGCGTGCCGTCTGCGCCTGGGCAGGGACATACGATTGGGGGGCTTCCATCGGGGTGGTGCTGAGAAAGTGAATGCCATGCTCTCCTCCAGCACGGGTGTAAGCAGCTTCGATGGCGGCGACCAACTCATACTCGCTGGCGCCAGGGACCGCAGCCTCGACCAGGGCAGCCATGGCGGCATCGGTGTGAGCAGCCCCCCGACGCAGCCATTCCAGCTCCTCCTGGCTCTTCACCAACCGTAGCACTCGATAGCCCTTATCGGCGCGTACCCAGCTTACGTCCGGGAGGCAAGTTAAAAGGGTCAAGTAGTCCTGATATGGCACCCGGCCGACCAGACCCACGCGGGCGTGGACTATGCCACGCTCTTGTAGCGTCTCCGCAACCGAGATCCCCGAATTGGGTCCTCCCCAGCGGACGTCCGGGACAACTGAGACACGCCGGGCGTTGGGCACGTGGTTGAACAGTTGGGTGAAGAGCACAGGTTTGCCGGCCAGCGGCCAGATGAGATAGGTATCGTGGCGTGGCGCAAAATTCGTTAGCCAGCGCACGTTGTCACTGCCGTACGCGCTGGCATAGATGACCAGCACATCCAGGCCGGCATCGGCCATCCAATTTCGCGTCAGTTCATAGCGGCGCTGATACTCAGCCTGGGAGAAGCGAGGAAGAAACAGATCGTTCGCCATCTTCGAATCGATGGATGGGCTTACCGACATGCTCTCACCGCTTCCAGGATATTCGCGTAACTCCC
>CAZHMV010000082.1:0-4428 GCA_964532665.1 uncultured Anaerolineales bacterium | reverse complement strand
GTCAGGCACGAACTGATGGCCCGGCCATCCACAAGCACGGTACAGGTCCCACATACGCCGATCCCACACCCCTCGCGCACACTTCCCAACTCCAATTCGTCACGCAACACGTCGAGAAGCCGCCGGCTGCGAGGTGCTTCCAGTTCATACGCTACGCCGTTGATCTGCAATGTGAGTTTAGTGTCGGTCACCACGCATCTCCTCCAGGGCCCGCCGCACGTGGACACGGATCATCTGCGTGCGGTACCAGGCCGATCCGCGCAGGTCTTCCAGGGTCTCAATGTTGGCCGCGTACTGTTCAGCGATCTCTGTGACCAGCTCGTCGGTCAGCGCCTGCCCGTGGGCCAGGGCCTCAATCTCTGGAAGGCGACGCGGCGTCTCACATGCGGCACCCACCGCGACACGCAGATCGGTGCAGGTCCCATCATCGAACGCTGCAACAGCGGCTACCCCCACGCACGGCCGGTCTTCCGAAGAACGGCTCTGGAATTTGAGGTAGGTCGTCCGGCTGTCCGGCGGCAGGGCTGGAACAAAGATGCCTGTGATGAGCTCATCCGGTCGGAGGGCGGTGGTGTAAAAGCCAAGGAAGAAATCGGACAGCGGAATTGTTCGAGGACCGGAGGGGCCGGTCGCCGTGACCGAAGCGTCGAGGGCCAGCAGCATGGCCGGCGGGTCCGAGGCGTAGTCGGCCTCCGCCAGGTTGCCGCCCACGGTTGCCTGGTTGCGGATGCGCACGTTTCCCACCACACCGCAGGCATCAGCCAGGCCTGGATAGCGCTCGCGGACCAGCGGTGAACGCTCCATGTCGCGCAGCAGCGCCAGCGGCCCGAGATGAAGGCCATCCTCTGCCAGACGGATGTAGTCAAGGTTCGGCACCCGCCCCAGGCTGATCAGCACCTCAGGAGCGATCAATTTTTGTTGCAGCATGAGGACCACGGCCGTGCCGCCAGCGATGATCTTCGCTTCATCGCCGTACTGTCCCAGAGCACCCCAAACCCCCGGAAGCGACTCCGGTTGAATCAAGCGTGCGCCCATGTCACGGCTCCAACACCACTCGCCCGACAATCTCCCGGTTGCGCAGACGAGCGTGGACTGCTTCCGCCTGTTCCAGGGGGTGCACTTCAGTGACGACAGGGCGGATGCGGCCGGCCCCTACCAGCGCAACCACCTCCGCCAGTTCCCGTTTCGTCACGTTGCGCGAACCGAGAATCTCCCACTCGTTGGCGATCATCGCCTGGGGGCTGACGGTCAACGCCGTGCCGGTATGCGAGCCAACGATCACCATCCGCCCACCTTTCCCCAGGGCCTTCAAGCTGGAGGGCATTGTCGCCGGGCCAACGAGTTCGAGCACGGCTTCAACCCCCTCACCGCCAGTCCACTCCCGGGCCACATCGGCAAAATCGTCCCGGGTCGGATCGACCGCCAGGTCAGCACCGTTTTTCACCGCCGCATCCAGCTTGGCCGGCCCGATGTCCACCGCCATCACGAAGGCGCCCATCAAGCACGCCAACTGGATAGCGTGTAGCCCCACTCCGCCGCCTGCGCCAGTGATGATTACTCGCTCGCCCGGCTGCAACCGCATGCGTTTGGTGAACGCGTGGAAGGGTGTACCAATGGCGTTGGCAATGATACTGCCCTCGGCGAAAGAAACCTGCTCCGGCAACTTGACCAGGTTCACCGCCGGCACGGTTGTGTACTCGGCATACCCGCCGGGGGTGTGAATACCCAGGTAGCCGATGAAGTCCTCGCAGATGGTTTCGCGTCCGGTCTGACACTTGCGGCAGCGACCGCAGGTGAGATACAGCGTGCTGGTCACGCGGTCGCCGGGCGCGATGGTGGTCACGTTCGCGCCGACTTCTTCGACAATTCCCGCGATTTCATGCCCAAGCACGATCGGCGCCTCGGCCGTTGGGAATTTGCCACCGCGGATCGTGAGGTCGAACTGATCCACCGCGCAGGCTTTCACGCGCAGCAACACGTCATCGGGGCCTGGCTCAGGCTGGGGCACATCCTTGAGCACCAGTGATCCACCGAATTCCTCCAAGACCAACGCCCTCATGTGGACAGCGCCTCCTGCAAACACCTCGCGAACTCGGCCGTCATCTTTCTTGCCGTTGCCTGCACAACCGGGAAGCCAAACTGCGCCAGCCGGCCCCTTATCGCCAGGTCCACAGCATAGTCGAGCTGCGTGCCGGCCTCAACCGGGGTCAACGTGCCGGTGAACGTCGCCTTAACACGACTGGCCAGCGACCTGTCTTCCCCTTCCACCTGAGCGACCATTCGTTCCGGTGCAGCGCGCTCGACAATTGCCACGCGCCCGCCAAACGAAGCTGCAAGCGGCCCGACCTTAACTCTCAGACGACCACGATACAGGTCCGGCTCAACTTCCTCGACTTCTTCGACGCCCGGCACACAGGTGCTGACGCGTGGTGTATCCTGCAGAAATGCCCACACGGCCTCTACCGGGGCATCGACGGTCAATGCACCTTTGATAACCATCGGTCACCCCATCCGTTCCCAGGTCACCTGGTAATCCGGCACGGCAGCTTCCACCAGGCTGTCAACCGGACAATAGCGCGCCACGAGGTCCGCCAGCCGCTGAAGGCGCTTATCGGACTCCTCGGTCTTGATCCGGATTGTCAGACGGACAGCCTTATAGTGCACCGGAACATTGGCCAGCCCTTTGCGGCCCCGTGTGTCCAAAACGCCCTCTGCGTATGTCTCCAGATCGTCGTATTCGAAGCGAATCTTCCTGGCCATCCTGGCCGTTGAGACGTTCGTTCAGGCACACAGCGCGATGAGAATGTATTCCAGCGGTGATGGCCCACGATTCTCGCCACCGCGCGATGGGGGTTCATCAGACACGACGGCCGGAAAATCACGCACAAACACCTGTGAGGCGCTGTGGGACAGCATCTTACCCCGGGCGCGGTTAACAACGACGTGCTTCTCGATGTCTGAGGCAGTTTCGTTATGCTGAGGCATCCTTACTCCCCGGGCGCGTAGCCCTGTAGAATCTCTAAACCTTCGTCGCCGGCTTCAAAGTGATATCGATCCCCTGGTTCCAACCAGAGCATGGTTTCCGGTTCCAGCGGCAGATACTCGGTCCCGACAACGGCCGTCCCGCTTCCACGGATCACGTACAAGAGTTGCTCGACTTCGCCGTGGATCTGCTCCGGGCCGCGGGCGCCGGCTTTGAGCGTCCATCGGCGCGCCACCATGGCCGGCGCGCCAATTATATGACTATCGGCGAGGGTAATCGCACTCCAACCCTCACCCTGGAGATAGACCTTCATCTCGTTCGGTCTAACAATGATCGGCATGTTATCCTACCTTCATCAATTGCTCTCTCATCCAATCTGCGACCAGTGGCCGGTACTTGTATGGGATGTTGTTGCACACGTGGTTGCCCTCCGGGTACATCACCAACTTCGCGCCGGGCGCTTCAGCCGCCATACGCTCAGCCTGCTGCCAGGGGACCAGCCGGTCAAGCTTGCCGAAGACGACGAGAAATGGCTGCGTGATCCGGTGCAAGACCCCCTGCAGGTTGAGTTGAGAGGCTTTCGCGCGTGCCTCGTCCTCGTCTCTTGCGCCGGAGTGATGCACGAAGGTCTCGCGGGTGATGGGCGGCAAGTCACTCCAGCACGCTCCGAAGTTGTACGGCCCACCGACGGCAGCCACCGCTTTGAGCCTCGGCTCGAAGGCAGCGGCACGCGGCGCGTAGTAGCCCCCCAGACTCACGCCTGCCACCCCCACTCGGTCGAGGTCGAGATCATGCCGGCCGGCCAGGGCATCGAGTGTGGCAGTGACTGCCACTTCGTAGTCCGGACGGATGTGGGTTGTGTAGCCGGCCTCGCCTTGCCCTGGCCCTTCGAGCGACAGGGTGGCCATTCCACGATTGAGGAAGACATTCTCCCAGTTGAAGAACTCCTCCTTGGTGGAGTCCAGGCCCGGCAGCAGCAACACCAATGGGGGACGCGCCTGATTGGCCGGCCGGCGCAGGTTGCCCACAGCGGTGACTCCGCTGAGAGATACCTCGATGCGCTCGGCTGTGGGGTCAAGCAGCCGATGGGCCGCATACAGGCTGGCAACGGCCTTCTGGGCTGCTGCTCGATGCTTCGCCAGGTCCACCATCCAGACGAACTTGGCGAAGTGATAGCAGAGGGCAGCTCGCACGTAAGCCTCGCCGGCGGTCAGGCGCCGGCCCTTCGCCTCGGCCTCACGCGCCAGCTCCGTGTGCATGTCTGCCGTCGCGGACCAGGCATCCAACCATTCGTCCCAGCGTTCCACCTGGGCAGTGGTACGGACGAAGTCGTTGTAGTCCACACCCTGCGCTGTGAAGCGCGGCGCCCAGTTGTCGATCGCGGCTTGTACTCTTGCGTCGGGCATGTGTTCCCACCCCTGCCAATCAGTGACCAGTGATCAGTG
>CAZHMV010000081.1:15048-23732 GCA_964532665.1 uncultured Anaerolineales bacterium | reverse complement strand
CCGGCGCTGGACGGTTCGGCCAGTGCCGCAACCAGGTCCGTCGGGCCGGCGGTGGCGCGGGGAGTGTCCGAGAGTGTAGTACCGTTGGCCGAGCCGGCGGTGGCGGCTGAGAGTACACTGAAACCGGCCAGGCCCCCATCCGAGAACCCTGTAGTAACGATCCTTCGACGAGGTCCCCTTCGACAGGCTCAGGACGGTGCTTCGTCAAGTCCTGAGCCGGACCAGGCCCCTTCGACAGGCCCTTCGACGAGCTCAGGAGGGGCCTCAGGACGTCGCTCAGGAGGGACCTCAGGACAGGCTTCAGTCGTTCCCAAAGCAACCGAGGCTCGTCCTGAGCCAGGTCGAAGCGCCGGCACCACAAACGTCTCTCAGGCAGACGCCAGGCCCCCGTCCGAGAACCCCGTAGTAACGATCCTTCGACGAGGCTTAGGACAGGCTTCAGTCGTTCCCAAAGTGGCCACCAGTGTACCCAAAGCATCCTTACTTATAGGGAGTGGGCATAACACGGTGGGTTCACGACCTTTGGCCGACACTTGGGCTACGTCCAGGATAGACCCGACGGAGATGACTTCGACTGTCGGTTTAATTAAGACTGCGACGACGAATACGGCTGAGCCGGTGGTACAGTCAATCGAGCCAGCGGTGGATGGCGTGGCCGATGCCGCAGACAGGTCTGCCGAGCCGGCGGTGGCGGAGGGGGCGGCTGAGAGTACACTGAAACCGGCCAGGTCCCCATCCGAGAACCCCGTAGTAACGATCCTTCGGCGAGGCTCCCCTCGACAGGTCCTGGGCCGGACCATGCCTCGGGAGGAGCTCCTTCGACAGGCCCCCTTCGACAGGTCCTGGGCCGGACCAGGCCTCAGGACGGCGCTTCGACGAGCCCTTCGACAGGCTCAGGACGTCGCTCAGGAGGGGCCTCAGGACGTCGCTCAGGACGGCGCTTTGTCAAGTCCTGGGCCGGACCAGGCCCCTTCGACAGGCCCTTCGACGAGCTCAGGAGGGGCCTCAGGACGTCGCTCAGGAGGGGCCTCAGGACAGGCTTCAGTCGTTCCCAAAACGGCCAAAGTACATCCCGAGCCAGGTGGAAGGGCCGGCACCACAAACACATTTCGGACAGGCGCTAAGTTGTTCTCAGTGAGGGATCTGACTGAGAAAGCGCTGGACT
Organism: uncultured Anaerolineales bacterium; assembly: GCA_964532665.1. Lineage (GTDB taxonomy): Bacteria > Chloroflexota > Anaerolineae > Epilineales > JAANWY01 > CAZHMV01. The sequence goes on along the minus strand of CAZHMV010000081.1, from coordinate 22,567 downwards.
CAACCTGGCGTGACGTCGCGAGGGATTCAACTAAGACTACAGAGAAGCCTGACCAGCGAGCGGCGATGAGGAATACAATTGAAGCAGCGCTGCAGTCGAGCAGGCCGGCGGTGAGGGGGCCGGCTGAAGCGGTCGCCGAGACGGGTAGGCCTGTACTGAGCTCGGTCGAAGTGCCTGTACTGAGCTCGGTCGAAGTGCCTCTGCTGAACACGGTTGCAGTGCCGGCGACAGCAGATTCGGCTGAGCCAGCGCCGAAGTCGGCCAAACCGCCGGCTGCGAGCGGTTCAGAGGGAATGGCGGCGGACTCGGACAGGCCGGCTGCGGACCCCTTCGTCGGGCTATTGCGGAGCGAGAACCAGGAGGCGAGCCTGGCAAGCCATGCTGGGCAGAGAGCAGCCGCCCATTCGCCGAGAAAAGAGGGAGAACCGACAGAGAAGCCCGGAGCGAAAAGCCCGCAGCCGACGGGAGATATGGTTACGCTGGTTGCCGAACCAACCCAAGGGACGCCGCAGAACGAACAGGCGACACAAGTAAGAGGGCCGGTGTCCCGACAACCCGTTGTAACACAGGTGGCAGAAAGTATATACCGGGCCGTCGCGACGGGTCGGACGGTCGTCAGAGTGCGTCTCCATCCTCGGGCTTTGGGCAGCCTGGACATTAACCTCAGCCTGGGAGCGGGAGGGCTGACGGTGCAGATCAAGACGGTTGATCGAGCTGTAAAGAACCTCCTTGAGGGTCAATTGGGGCAGCTCCACGCAGCCCTTGAAACCCGGGGAATGCGGTTGGAAGGTTTATCGGTTGTATTCGCCCAGGCGGGGGCGACCGCCAGCGGCCTGTTAACGGGAGGTAACGCCTGGCATCGTGGGTCCTTTGCCCGGCAATCGACGCCGGGTTACTCCAGAGGAAAGTCGCCAGAATCCGAAGGCAGCGTCGAAATCACATCGGGCTCTATCGAGAATGAGCTAGCCATTGATTACCGTGCATAAGAGGAGGATGCCTATGCTTGTGGAACCTGTATCAGCCCATGTGGGCGTTACGTCACCTACGCAGATGCCCGGAGGTCAGGCATCTGACTCCCCGGGCCTGAGCGAGATGTTTCTGCAGATCCTGATCAAGGAACTGAGCAATCAGGACCCGCTAAATCCCATGGATGGAACAGATTTCGTCACGCAACTGGCTCAACTCAGCGCCGTGGAGCAACTGCAAACAATGAGCACTACGCTGAAGGCCATGCAAGAAATGCAACAGGTGACGCAAGCCAGCACCCTGATTGGACGGAATATTCGTGCTACGGGAGAGGATGGGGCTGTCATTGAGGGACGGGTAATGGCGATAAGCCTGACCGATGGGGAGATTCTGCTGGATGTGGATGGTGGGCACACCATCCCGATCAGCACGGTGTCTGAAATCAGCGGCACGCCGGCTGGAGCGATGTTTGACGAAGCGTTAGCAAGCTGGCTGTTCGGTGACATCACTGCGCCGACGGATGTTGAACCCTGGTTCAATCCATATCAAACAGAGCTGGATAAGAATGCGGGAAACGTAGTGGCGACTTCCTCCGCCGAAAACGGCTGAAGTTGCTACTGCTGACCGATTTTAGCCACGCTCATATCGAACGGAGGTATGAAAAATGCAACAGTCAATGCTATCAGCCATCTCCGCTTTGCGGGCTCATCAGACGTTCATGGACGTTGTAGCCAACAATATTGCCAATGTCAACACGCCGGCCTACAAGCAGAGCCGAATATCGTTTCAGGACGTCCTGTGGCAGACCTACAGCCGCGGCCGCGCTCCGACCGGTAGTCTGGGCGGGGTCAATCCCGTTCAAATTGGCCTGGGTTCCATCACGGGTAGTGTGGATACAATCTTTACCCAGGGAGCGATGCAGGCGACGGGCCGGCCCCCCGATGTGGCCATCCAGGGCGATGGCTTTTTCACCCTCGTCGGTCCAGGCGGAGCCCTTTATTACACCCGCGATGGTAGTTTCGGCCTGGATCGGGACGGGAATCTGGTTCACCTGCCCACCGGTTACCTGGTTGCCGGTGATGGTGGAACCGCCATCGGTCAGATCTATGACCCGGCGGTGGACACGGACGTCGTAGGGTGGCAGGTGGATACGAATGGCGATGTTGTAGTAAGCCGGGCCGACGGTACGACATCTGTCGCCGGAACTGTGTATCTGGCACGGTTTGCCAATCCCAGTGGGCTGATAGGTCTCGGCCAGAACATGTTCCAGCCATCGCTGAACTCTGGAGACCCGACCTATGGTCAGCCATCGGACGCGGGTTACGGCTCGATCAGCTCTGGTTTCCTGGAGCGGTCCAACGTGGATCTGGCCAAGAACCTCACCGACATGATCATCGCTCAGCGAGGGTTCCAGGCCAACTCCCGTATCGTAACCGCTTCAGATCAAATGCTCCAGGATCTGGTCAACCTGGGACGGTAGTCGGCTGAGCAGAGGAGCCTGGGAGACAAGGAGACAAGGAGACAAGGAGACAAGGGGAAGAATCCCCCGCTCCCCTTCTCCTCCTCTCCCCCTCCCCTTGTCTCCCCTGCTCCCCTGCTCCTCTGCATAGATGGAGGTGGGTATGATTCGAGTCACACGGCTGGATGGGAGATCTGTGGTGGTCAATGCCGATCGGATCGAGTGGATGGAGGCCATCCCGGACACGATTCTCTGTTTCGAGAGCGAGCACCGGATGGTGGTGCGCGAGTCTCTTCAGGAGATCATCCAACGAGTGATCGACTACAAGTGCCAGATCCACGCATCACCACAAGTGATCGAGTAAGGTGGCGTACATGGATATCACAACGCTGTTGGGCTTGTTATTGGGCTTCGGGGCGCTGATCGCTTCGGTTTTCATTGAAGGCGGGGAGCTGACTGCGCTGATCAACATTTCCGGCGCTATCATCGTTTTCGGTGGGACCCTGGGCGCGACACTGGCCAGCTTTCCACAGCGGACAGTCATGTCGCTACCTCGGCTTCTTGCTCTGGCTTTCCAGGGGCAAAACTTGGAGCCGGAGGAGATGATCGATTTCTTTGTCGAACTGGCTACCCAGGCGCGGCGCGAGGGCCTTCTCTCGCTGGAAGAGCGAGCCCAGAGCATCGAAGATGCCTTTCTCAAGAAAGGCGTCATGTTGGTCGTAGATGGCGTCGATCCCAAAATGGTCCAGGAGATCCTGCATGCTGAAAACAGGGCGATGACCCATCGCCATCGGGATGGGTATTCGATGCTGGAGGCCATGGGTGGCTATGCTCCTACCATGGGCATTATCGGTACAGTGATGGGGTTGGTTCACGTGCTTTCCAGCCTGGAAGACCCTTCGGGGTTAGGGGCGGCTATCGCCGTGGCGTTTATTGCCACGCTGTACGGTGTCATGTCGGCTAACCTGATCTGGTTGCCCATAGCATCTAAACTCAGGAAGCGCAGCGAGGCGGAGGCGTTCGTGCGTGAAATCATGACGGAGGGCATCCTTGCCATCCAGGCCGGCCACAGCTCCCATATCGTGGGTGAGCATCTGCGGGCCTTCGTGGCACCGAAGCTACGCGAGCGCCCGGAGTCGGGCGCGCAACCGGTGGGGCAGATGCAAGTCGAACCGGAGGCAGCGTAACGTGTCTGAGGGGCGTGGTGGTGGTGGTCAAGAACGCTGGCTGCTGACGTACGCCGACCTGATCACCCTCCTGCTGGCTTACTTCATCGTCATGTTCTCAATGTCACAGACGGATCTGGAGAAGTTTCAAATGCTGGCAGCCTCGGTGCGTCGGGCTTTCAACGCTGTTGACGTCAGTGTCCTTGAGGGTGGTAGCAGCCAGGCTGGTCTCTTCGACGACTTCCCGGCCAGGAACCGAGAATACGTGCGCATCAGCTCGGAGCTTACGCGACTGGCGCGGGAACAGGGTTTGGAGGGGTTGCTTAGCGTCAACACCCGGCGGGAGGGGATAGTGATCAGCATTTCGACATCGGTGTTGTTCGACGCCGGCCAGGCGCAAATTCGGCCGGAATCGGAGGCGACTCTGGATGCCATTGCCGGGTTGCTACGAGACATGCCCAACGAAGTGCGCGTCGCCGGCCACACTGACAATATCTCTCCCTTCCCTCAATGGCCGAGCAACTGGGAACTGTCGGCTGCCCGAGCCATTCAGGTGGTGAGGTATCTGTCTACTCAAGGGGAGCTCGACCCACGACGCCTGTCGGCGATTGGTTATGCAGAGTATCAACCGCTATACCCCAATGATACGCCGGAACATCGTCGCCTGAACCGTCGTGTGGACATCTTAATTATCTATGAGGCTGCTGGCAGTTCTGTCACCGGTCCCGCTGGTTTTGCCCCCATTGAGGGGTGGCCCTTCGGTGGAACTCAGGGCAGGCCCTCCGATCAGACGGGTCGCCAGCCGTAGCAATCACGTGAAACGTGAAGACGCCTTCCCGCATTTGTAACACGTTTCACGCATCACGTTTCACGGTGTCGCGGGCAACGTCAAGCGGAAGTTGCTTTCGACCTCGTCAGCAGGGCGGTTTTCGGTTTCATGAAGTAACCAACAAGAGGCGCTGAATGCTTAGCAGAGTCAGGAAACACGCCATTCTCCTTTTGGTCGTCAGCCTGATTTTGGGGTTGGCGACAGCCGGCCTCTTGCTGCTTCCCGGTCGCATACCCGGCTTGTCGGATCGCCTGCTAGGGGTACCGGTGCAGTTAAGCATCAGCCTGGGGCCGCCGGCCGATCCAACGCCTCCGACAGCGCCGGCCGCCGATCCAGTGCCGGATGGGGCGACCGAGGCCAAGCCTGAGGAGGGGGTGCTATATGACATGGGAAGTAAAGTAGTCAACTTGGCTGACCCAGGCGGCTATCGCTACCTGAAGGTAGGTATTGTCCTGGAAGTCTTGCCGGCGGACCCGGAATTCTATGCTCTGTCTGGTGAAGCCCGCAAAGCGGCCGAGGACCAGTTGCGCGAAACTCTGGATGAGAAACGACCTATCATCGAAGATGTCGTGACTGTTAAGCTGAGCAGCAAGACCTTCGAGGAGGTCTTCACTGTCACTGGTAAGGAGCAGCTCAAACAGGAACTGCGGGATGACTTGAACGCTCGCCTCACCGTCGGGCAGGTCCGTGACATCTATTTCACCGACTTCATGGTCCAGTAGATCGCGACAGGAACAATGACCGAAGAATCCTACAAACTTTCCCAGGAAGAGATCGACGCCTTGTTCGAGATGCTGCCTCAGGCATCTGAGGGGCCGCCGGCTCTGAGCGAGGATAAAAAACGCGATGTGCAATTGTATGACTTTCGCAGTCCGGCCAAGTACTCTAAAGGACACATCTGGACCCTTCAGATGGTGCATGAGAATCTGGCCAAGCGCCTGACCTCGGCTCTGTCTATTTACCTGCGGTCGCGGGTTCAGGTGACCCTCAGTGCCCTTGATCAGGGGACCTATGCCGTCTTTATCGCAGAGATGCCCAACCCGTCTGTTACGCACATTATCAGCCTCCATCCGCTGCCGGGACGAGTTGTCCTGGGGTTGGACCCTGATCTGGCCACGGCGATCATCGATCGCGTGCTGGGCGGCACCGGGCTGAACCGTAGTCGATCCCGTGAAATGACGGAGATGGAATTGACATTGGTGCGCAAGGTGGTAGAGAAGATCCTGTTTGAACTGGCGAAAGCATGGGAAGACATTATTGAGTTGGAACCGGCAATTGAGGCGGTGGTGTTGAACCCTCTGTTTGCTGGTGTTGCTTTCCCCACCGATTCGGCGCTGCTCGCTATATACGACGTGTTTTTCCAGGAGATCTCCGGCACCATGAGTATCACCATCCCCTTCTCTGTTCTGGATCCGATAGCCCCGAAGCTTACTTCCGGCGTGTGGGTCAGCCGCCTGGGGCAGCGGAGCAATGGGGCCAGCAACGAGCTTTTTCGCCGGATGGCCGCTCACTTGAGCCAGACCAACATACCTGTCTCTGTTCGCCTGATCACCTCGCAGATCAGCCTGGAGGAGATGGCCGGCCTGCAGGCCGGGGAAGTGCTCCTTCTGGATACGTATCGCGATGGCCTGGCCAGAGTGTTGGTCGGCGGGCAGCAGAAGTTCTGGGGCCGCCCAGGCGTTTTAGATGGCCGGATGGCGGTGCGAATCGAACGAGCTATCGAATCCAGACCGCCAGGCCTGCCGAGTTCAGGGGACGCTGACGACGAACGAATAACCAACGACGAGCAACAAACGAGACATCCTGAATCATTCGACCCTTCGACAGGTCCTGGGCCGGACCAGGCCTCAGGGCAGGCTCCCTCGGCGGAGCACCGTCCCGGCACGGGGCTCGGGGCTGATGACCGAAGCGATCTTCACTCGTTGGGCACAGTAGAGTCTGAACTACCAGGGAACTCCGATGAGCAATAACGAGGACAGCATGCTGGATCCAGCGCTGATGGACGACAATAGTGAATCAGATGCGCCCACCCCTGCGGACGCAAGGAATCGTGAATCAAACATACCGCTTCCGGTGGAGCCGGTTCTCTTTCCGCCTCTCACATCTTCCGCCGACACCAGGATGGAGATCAGTGACCTGGAGTTTCTGGTGGATGTGGATCTCGAGGTTGCCGTGGAACTGGGACGTGCAAAGATGTCTCTCCGAGAGGCGCTGGCCCTGGGCCCTGGGGCGGTAATCGAGCTGGATAAGCTGGCCGGCGAGCCGGTAGATATCCTGGTCAACAACAAGCTCGTGGGTCGGGGCGAGGTCGTCGTTATCGAAGACATGTTTGGCGTACGGGTGACGGAGGTCATCCCGCCTAGCCAACGGTGGAAATACCGATGAGAAGACTGCCGTCCCTCAGCAAGCACTTCGACAGGTTCTGGGCCGGACCAGGTCTCAGGACGTCGCTCGGGTCCCTGCGCCTGGGGGGGAACGTCTGGTTGGTGACGTTGGTAGTCGGCCTCGGCCTGCTCGTCGTTGTCAGTCCCTATTTGGGGATAGGCAGATCGGCACCAGAAGTGCCCTCCGCACCAACCAATCTCCGGGCCGACGACCTGGTGGGGCCGGCGACCGGTGCTGAAGAGCCGGCCACGCCCGATTCCTTCCTGCGCGACTACGATGCGTTGTCTCATGACCAGGCGATTCTCGCATCGCCTGGCCCCACCGCAGGGGATGCCGTGGGCTTTCTGGCCAAGTTCGGATTGATCCTCATCCTGCTCTACGGCAGCTTGCGCGCCCTGAGAAGTTTCATGCTACGCCAGCGAGGAATGACGTCATCGTCGGCACAGATAGAAATTCTAGAGACGAGGTATCTGTCATCTAATCGGGCCCTCTACCTGGTCGGAGCGGGACCCAAGGTGCTGCTTCTGGGAGGAACAGACCAGCAAGTCACTTTGTTGGCCGAACTAGCAGATGTCGATCTGGAAGATGGAAGATGGAAGGGGGAAGAAGGAGGATGGAGGGGGGAAGAAGGAGGATGGAGGGTAGAGGATAGAAAGAGGGAGATGGGGGATGGAAGCTTGTCCTGAGCATAGTCGAAGGGCTTGTCCTGAGCAT
>CAZHMV010000081.1:0-14948 GCA_964532665.1 uncultured Anaerolineales bacterium | reverse complement strand
GCTTGTCCTGAGCATAGTCGAAGGGCTTGTCCTGAGCATGGTCGAAGGGATAGAGAATGGAAGGGGGAAAATGGAAGGGGGAAAATGGAAGGGAGGAACTTCCAATTTCCAATCTCCAATCTCCAATCTCCAATCTCCATTTTCCATTTTCCATTCTCCAAATTCCACCTTCCGCTCGTGTGCCTGGTTGTCCTGATGCTGTTGGCAACCGCCGGCTGCTCTGCAAAGGTGGGTCCAGTGGGCACAACGGGATCACCCGTTACACTGGAGATAGGAGACGCGGCAACGCCCCAGGGAACTGTGGGCGCCCTGCAGGTCTTGCTCCTCTTAACGGTTCTAACCCTGGCGCCGGCCGTCCTAATCCTGATGACGGCTTTCACTCGCATCGTCATTGTGCTCTCCGTGGCACGGAGTGCCATTGGCATTCCTCAAGTGCCGCCGAATCAAGTCGTCGTTGGCCTGGCGTTATTCCTGACATTTTTCGTCATGGCGCCGGTCTGGAGTGCGGTGAATCAGGAAGCTGTCCAGCCTTACCTGGCCGGCGAGATCGATCAAACCACGGCCCTTGAGCAAACGGAGGCCCCCTTGCGAGCTTTTATGCTGCGGCAGACGCGAGAGGAGGACCTGGCTCTCTTCGTGAGCCTGGCTCAGATGGACCGACCACGTACTCCCGACGATGTGCCAAGTTACGTACTGATACCCAGTTTCGTGATCAGCGAACTGCGCACGGCCTTCCAGATGGCTTTTGTAATATACGTTCCGTTCCTGGTCATAGATATGGTGGTATCGACGACGATGTTGGCCATGGGAATGCTCATGCTACCACCGACTTTGATCTCGTTGCCCTTCAAGCTCTTGTTGTTTGTCATGGTGGATGGGTGGCATCTCCTGACCCGGTCGCTGGTTCTGAGCTTTCACTAGCTGAATAGCCACGAGAGGCAAGCAATGACGGACTCTATGGTTTTGCAACTGTGGCGGGATGCCGCTGTCATGATGCTCATGTTGGCCGCCCCCCTCCTGGGAGTGAGTCTGGTGGTTGGCCTGATCGTTAGCATATTTCAGGCGATGACTCAGATCAACGAAATGACGCTAACTTATGTCCCTAAGCTGGTAGCCATTGGGCTGGTCCTGGCCCTGTTGGGTCCCTGGATGCTGACCCAGATGCTACGCTACCTGACAGGTATTCTGAACAGCCTGCCGGCATTAGCCGGGTAATCTATTTACCACCACGATCGCCGAAGGTCTCTGACCGAGGCGTGCGGGGCGGTCGGGAGACCCTTCGGCGGGCTCAGGGCAGGCTCTTGCCCAACGGCGGTGTCGAGTACTATGTCGGTTGAGATATCTGGTCTGTACCTGGAGCACCTGTTTCTCCTCTTTGTGAGGGTTCTGGCTTTGTTGGCCAGTGCGCCCGTATTCGGCCATCGGAGCGTGCCGGCCCTGGCCAAAATCGGGTTGGCGGGGCTGTTGGCCTACCTGTTGCTCCAGGTCAGCCCTGGCCCTTTGGCGCCGCTGCCAGATTCACTGGGCCGCTTCTTGTTGTTGACCGCTCATGAGGTCTTTCTGGGGCTACTGGTAGGGTTCGTAGCCACCCTGGCTATCATAGGCCTGACGATGGCCGGCAACCTGGTTGGGACTGAGATGGGGTTAAACATGGCGAATTTGTTCAGCCCACTGACTAGCGAGCCTGTGGCGGTGGCCGGCCAGTTCTACACCTTGTTGGTCAGCCTGATGTTTCTGAGCCTGGGTGGGCATCACTGGTTGATCCTGGCCATTGCGCAGACACTGCACTTTGCGCCGGTGGGGACGTTTCAGCCCGATGCTCGAATGCTGGCAGACCTGATACCCCTGTCGGCCACGATCTTCGTGGTTGCTCTGCGCGTTGCGCTACCCGTTTTTGGTGCCATTCTCCTGACCGATGTGGCACTGGCGCTTGTCGCCCGTGCGGTACCGCAGATGAATGTGTTCATGGTAGGCCTGCCCCTCAAGGTATTGGTCGCTTTGGCAGCTATGGCTGTTACCCTGCCGCTCATGGGACCAACAATAGGCCAGATGTTGCAGAAGGGCATGGCCCAACTGGCTGCCATGCTAGCTGGATAAACAATGAGCGAAAAGACCGAAGCCCCGACCCCGCGCCGTAGGGCCGAACTGAGGCAAAAGGGACAGATTGCCCGCAGTATGGAGCTGGCACCATCGCTGAGCCTGCTGGCTATTGCCATTATGCTGAGCAGCTATGGTGCTACGCTTGTCGCTGAGATGTCGCGACTCATGGGGCGATCATTCCAATATGGGCTGACCACCCAGGATTGGACGACGGCGGCTGTGTACCAGAGCGGGCTGGACCTGATGTTCATGCTGGCACGGTTGATCGCACCCCCGTTGCTGGTTGCTCTGGCGGTGGGGCTGATCGTGAATCTGGGCCAAACTCGGCTCCTGTTCACGCCACATCCGTTGGTACCTGATTTGAGTCGCCTGAACCCGGTTCAAGGGTTGACCCGGCTCTTCTCCCGCCGCGGGCTGGTGGAACTGTTCAAGTCGCTGGCCAAGATGCTGATCATCGGCTTTATCGCTTATCGTTCCCTGGCCGAGAACGCCGGCGTGCTGGCAGCCGCAGCCGATATGGAGCTGCGGGTGGCTGCGATAGAGATCGCCCGCATAGGGCTGACGATGACCTTTCGAGTGGCGTTGTTGTTGAGTCTGCTCGCCGGCCTGGACTACATGTTTCAGCGCAGGCAATTCGAGCGGGACATCCGCATGACAAAGCACGAGTTGCTGGAAGAGCTGCAGAACGTTGAGGGAAATCCGCTAGTCAAGAGCCGGCGCCAGCAAGCTCAGCGCCGGTTGGCACTGCAACGCATGATGCAGGCAGTTCCTACGGCTGACGTTGTGGTGACCAACCCGACTCACCTGGCCGTGGCATTGGAATACAAGGCGGAGAAGATGGAGGCGCCTACAGTGGTCGCGAAAGGCCAACGCCTCATCGCTGAACGGATCATTCAACTGGCCCGGGAGCACAATGTGCCAGTGGTACAAAATATCCCGTTGGCCCATGCCCTGTTCGATATGGCAGAAGTGGGAGAACGGATCCCTCTGGACCTCTATCAGGCTGTGGCAGAGGTGCTGGCTTTTGTCTATCAGTTGCGTGCTGGAATTAGAAATGAGAAGTGAGAAATGAGCGTCCAACTGTTTCCAATCCCCAATGTCCAATCTCTGATCTCTCAAGAGAGAGTGTATTGTGCCGATAGTAGATGTAGGGCTTATAGGCAATTTGTCCCCCGCCAGATGGTTCAGGATTGAACCAGAAGGGATCAGTATGACGGCAACTTCACAGACATCTTTTCCGACGGCGGTGGGCCGTCTGGCTCGGCACGGCGATGTGGCTCTGGCTGTTGGGGTGATGATCATCATCGCCGTGATGATCATTCCCTTGCCAACCCTGGTCCTGGATATGCTCCTGGCCGTGAACATTGCCCTTGCGATTACCATTCTACTCGTATCAATGTACGTGTCGGAACCGTTGCAATTCTCGGTCTTCCCGTCACTGTTGCTAATCGTGACCCTGTTTCGCCTGGGACTGAATGTGGCCGCGGCGCGACTGATCTTGCTCCAGGCTGACGCAGGCCGGCTCGTTGACGCCTTCGGCCAGTTTGTCGTTGGCGGAAATTATGTCGTAGGCCTGGTGATATTTGTCATTCTGATGATCATCCAGTTCGTGGTGATCACCAACGGCGCGGGCCGTGTGGCCGAGGTGGCTGCTCGTTTCACGCTGGATGCCATGCCCGGCAAACAGATGAGTATCGACGCCGATCTCAACGCCGGTCTCATCACCGAGGACGAGGCGCGCAGTCGGCGGCGAATCATCAGCATGGAGGCAGATTTCTACGGTGCCATGGACGGTGCCAGCAAGTTTATCAAGGGGGATGTTCTGGCGGCGGTGCTCATTATGATCGTGGACATCGTCGGTGGTTTTGGGGTCGGCGTTCTCCTGCAGGGGTTCTCCCTTCAGGAAGCGATCAGTCGATACGTCTTGCTCACCGTAGGCGCCGGCCTGGTTACCCAGGTTCCTGCCCTTCTTATCTCCACGGCTATGGGTATCATCGTCACTCGTACCGCCTCGGAGTCGAACATGAGCCAGGCCATTGTGCAGCAAACAGTGGGTATGCCCCGTGTGCTCATCATGGTGGCGGGGCTGTTGTTGGCCTTCGCTTTGGTACCAGGGTTGCCCAAGTTGCCTTTCCTGGTTCTGGGCGTGGTCACGGGGGCCGTTGCTCAATGGCTGAGCCGGGGGGAGCCAGAGGTTGAGGCCGACCAGGCCGATGGCGGGCCGGCTGTGCCTGCAAGGACGCAGCCACCTGGAGAGACCCTGGAGGATGTGGCCAGTCTCTTGCGCGTTGATCCACTGGGGCTGGAAGTGGGTTATACTCTGATACCGCTGGTGGACAGCGCGAGAGAGGGGAATCTGCTGGATCGCATCGCCGCCGTTCGCCGGCAGATCGCTCTGGAGATGGGGTTCATTGTGCCCAGAATCCGGATTCGAGATAACTTGCACCTTCCCCCTCAGACCTATGTGATACGATTGCGTGGCGAAGAGGTCGCTCGCGGTGAGTTGATGATTAATCACTACCTGGCCATGGGTGCTACGCCGCCGGCTGACGGCAATGCGCATGACGGGCTGGAGGGCATCTCGGTCACGGAACCCGTATTTGGTTTGCCGGCACTTTGGATCTCCGGCAGCCACAAGGAGAAGGCGGAGCTGATGGGGTACACCGTCGTAGATCCGCTGTCTGTCCTGACCACGCACCTGACAGAGGTTATCAAGGCTCATGCGGCGGGGTTGTTAAGCCGCCAGGATGTTCGCAATATGCTCGATCACTTGCGCGAAGAGAATCCGGCTCTGGTGGATGATTTGGTTCCCAATCTGTTAACTGTCGGTGAGGTGCAGCGCATCCTGCAGAACCTGTTGGCGGAGCGGGTGTCGATCCTCGATCTGCCGGCAATTCTGGAGAGTGTGGCATACCATGCCAGGGATATCAAGGATCCTGATACGCTGAGTGAGTACGCCCGGTTGGCATTGGCGCGATCTCTCTGCAACCAGTACAAGGGCGACGACAACTTGCTCCACGTCATCACCCTGAGTCCAGCCCTGGAAAAAATGATGAGCGAGGCACTCCAGACGGCCGATCAGGGCCTAGTGCTAAATCTAAAACCGGAAATTGCCCAGCGCGTGCTGGAGGGTCTGGGCCAGGAAACCGAGAAAATGGCAACTCTGGGGCATCAACCGGTCGTTCTATGTCCGGCCCGGATACGATTGCCGCTGCGGCGCATGGTGGCCCGCGTGATGCCCTATCTGGTCATCATGGCTTACAACGAGGTGGTTCCTGAGACAAACGTCTATACCGACGGCGTGGTGGAAATTGATTGATCGTTTGGGAGACGGACAGAATGTTTAGCCCACCAACTCTGGGTCCCTACCTGGGTGTGGAAATCAAAGTAACCCAAGAGGGAGGCACCGCCCGATACGTCAGTCGGGTCCTGGATGCGGATTCCCAGGTTGTCTTGCTGGATCAGCCCTTTGAAAACGGCCGACCGGTGGCCCTGCGCCCCGGGCAACAGATCACTGTGTACTTAAAAGGTGAGGGGGGATTGTGGTGCTTCGACACGACGGTGCAGAGTGTTTACCGGAACCCTCGTCCCATGTTGCTTGTGCCTCGATCGGCCAAGTTGACGCGACTGGAACGGCGCAGCTACGTTCGGGTGGATGTGAGAATTACACCGGTGTATTTTATGATCTTGGATAGGCATCGGAACCGTGGGTACGGCCTCCAGGCAACCATTCGAAATGTGAGCGGAGGGGGTGTGATGTTTACTTCACCACATTCGGTGCAGGCGGGAGCAACAATCAAGATGAAATTTGGGCTCCCTCAAAGATACGGCGAAGTGAAAGCTATAGGGGCTGTCGTTTACAACCGCCTGGCGCGAGAAATTGGAAACGCTATACATGCCATGGGGGTAGCGTTCACCGAAATCCCCACCTTACACCGTGATGCCATTATCCGCTTTGTGCTTTATCGCCAGGCCCAGATGGCTCGGGCGAGGCGGGAATAGTCTTTCACAAGGTCATTCGAATCGTAGGAGGCTATCATGCAAGCTGCATGGCCGCTGTTGGCTTATTACCTGTCGGTCCTGGGAGCGTTGGGGGTGGGAAGTGTGGCGTTAGTCACAGGAAACTCACCCGTTCTGGCGGCGATCAAGGCTGGTGCCGCTTTGCTCGCCTTCAGTACGCTGGGTTGGGGGCTCAACGTGGTTCTGTTTGCTGCTGCCAATTCGCCAGCGGTTCGACCGGCTCCGCCCCGGTCCAATGACAACCTGGGCCCCCAAGACGGTCCGCCTTCCACCGACCAGACTGCGGGATCGGAACGGGATGAGCCAGCATAACTATGATGATGTTTAAGACACGCAATCCCAGGCCACAGACGCCGGCAGAGATTGCTGATGTCTGGTCTCAGTATGCTGCTACTCACGACAAGGCATTGCGGGAGCAACTCGTCCTGGAAAATGCGCCCCTGGTTAAGTATGTGGTAGATCGGATGGCGATCTCGTTGCCGGCGTGCCTGGAATACGACGATCTGATCAGTCACGGCATCGTCGGTCTTATGCAGGCCGTGGACCGGTATGATCCCAGTCGGGGTGTGCCGTTCCAGGTGTATGCCGCCACACGTATCCGGGGACAGGTTCTGGACACACTGCGACGTCTGGACCTGGTGCCACGCTCAGTACGTCAGCGTGCTCGAGAGATAGAAGGTGCCATTCGCCGACTGCGAGAGAAACTGGGACGCACTCCAACAGACGAAGAAATAGGGTGCCAGTTGGGCATGAGTGCAAACGCTGTGCGGACTCATTTACAGAATGCTACATGCATTCTGATATCCCTGGATGGTCAACTGCTTCAGGGCGATGATCAGGGTCTTCCGCTCAGTGAGTTGTTGGAGGATGAGTCGACACTAACCCCGCTTGCGTATCTGGAGGAAATGGATGTTCGAGAGCGCCTGCACGATGCGCTACAAGAGCTAACAGAGCGAGAACGCCTGGTTCTTTCCCTTTACCATGAACAGGAACTCACGATGAAAGAGATTGGCCATGTGTTGGGTGTGTCCGAATCACGGGTATCCCAGATCTACAGCAAAACCGTTCTCACCCTGCGGGCGATCATGGGGGTGTGAAAGCAATAACAGATGATGAGGTGGAGACAAACCATGCGAGTCAAATTCAACCTTGTAATATTCACCATGTCCATCCTGGCTGCTCTCTGCCTGGTTTTTGCAGGCGCAGCCGGCGCTCTGGCCAACGGAGTGCCTGTAAAAGTGTTTCTCAACTATCTACCCGACATATCCAACTGGGGCCCGCAGACGGCCGGTGGTGAAGCCGTGCTGGCTGTGGGTGAGGGGTGGGCGACAGTAAGTGTCCAGGGACTTCCGAAGCTCCAGGGTGAAGTTTATGTTGCCTGGGTTATTCCACGCCAGGGGGCGCCGATTCCTCTTGGTAAATTCAATACCGATGATGCCGGTACGGGCGACTTCGAGATCCGGGGGTTGTCGGTCCCTCACGAACCATACAAGCTGTTTCTGCTGACGGTCGAGCGTGATTCAGACCAATACCAGGCTCCGGGGAATCGTCGATCCATTGCCGGCCGGTTCCCGGACCCGGAGTTGGGAGGTGCGCTACCGACCCCCCCTCCCGCGTCTACCCCTTCTCCCGGACCGGGCGGCTCTCCGAGTCAAGGGCCAGGCGCCGGAAGCCCCGGGACGGACACCGGAACGGCCTCCTCCCTGGCCCAGCCGGTCCCCACGCAGCCGGTACCGTTGGTCTTGCCCATAACCGGTGGGGCCAGCGGACCGGTCCGACAAGTTGCCTTTTCTGCTCTATGGAATGTGGCCGGCGTAGCCGGCTTGGCCCTCGCCGGCCTGGCCTGGTTTATCGCTTTTCGCCAAGGGGGTCGATCATGATTCGAGGACTGTACGCGGCGGCTTCAGGGATGATCATGGGCGTGTTGCGCCAGGGTCTCATTGCCCAGGATGTGGCAAATGCAAACACGCCGGGTTATAAACAGGTGGGTTTGCCGCCTACCCGAGCTACGCAATTGAACCTGCACCGACTGTCTACAGCACAGCCTGCGGTAAGCACGCCGGCTGTCGGGCCGGTGGGGACCGGCGTCTACCCTGCTCCGGTGGAAACCAACTTCGGCCAGGGGGTGTTACAGAGCACCGGGCGCTCTCTGGATGTGGCCCTGGAGGGAGAGGGCTTCTTTCAGGTTCAGACCCCGGAGGGGGTGCGATTCACCCGCGACGGCCGGTTCCATCGAGATGCCGACGGCAATCTGGTGACCACCCAGGGCTATCTGGTGTTGAATGCGAATGGCCAGCCCATGCAGTTACCGCAGGCAGGTGAGGTGGCCATTGCCCGGGATGGGACCGTCTCTGTAGATGAACAGGCCGTTGGCCGGCTGGGACTCTTCCAGGTTCCTGTGGTATCATTACAGCGGGCCGGGGAGAACCTGTTTATTTCGACCTCGGCCGCCGCATCCCAGCCGGCAACCGACGTGCGGGTCAGGCAAGGATTTTTGGAGGGCTCCAACGTAGATATAGCAGGCACGCTGGTAGAGATGATGTCGGTTGCTCGAACGTACGAGGCCAGCCAACGATTGGTGCAGATACAGGATCAGGTGCTGGCTCGGACCATGGATGTCGGTCGTTTGGGTTGATGCCTGCATCGGCACAGGCATCGAAAGGTGGGTGGCTGGGTGGCTGGATGGCTGAAGCTATCTGCGAAAAGGAGATGATGAGATGGGGGTATCTCCTCTGACATTATTCAATGTGGCGGGTTCCGCTTTGAGAGCTCAACAGGCGAGCCTGGACCTGGTAGCCAACAACCTGGCCAACGCAGCCACGCCGGGGTTCAAGGCAGCCAGAGCCGATCTCGTCGAGATGCGCTCCACGGGCCAGACCTCCGACGGCCCGCCGGTTGAGGGCAGCGTGTGGCTGGCCGGCACAACCCGGGACTTCAGCCAGGGAGTATTGACCTGGACGGGGAATCCGCTGGACATGGCCATCGACGGGTCTGGCTTTTTCAGAGTCAGCCTGGCCGATGGGCGGTGGGCGTACACCCGGGATGGGTCTTTTCGTCGGGATCGCGATGGCCGGCTGGTATCGGCCAGTGGGTTGTACCTCGATACCAATGTCCAATTTCTGCCCGAGGATCGCACGGTATACGTGAATGCTGACGGGAGTGTGTGGGCTCAGCCCGACGGAGGTCAACCCGTTCAGCGCGGATCCATCTCTCTTTACCAGTTTCCAAACCCGGAAGGGTTGGAGGCCGTGGGCGACAACCTGTTCGTAGAGACGCCGGCGTCAGGTGGCGCGCAGGCCGGCACGCCTGGCCAGGGCTTTGGTAATCTGGTGGCCGGTGCTCGCGAAGGATCGAACGTGGAACTTCCTCGGGAAGTGGCCAATATGCTGCTCGCCCAGCGAAGTTATAGCCTGTCTTTGCGTGTGTTGCAGGCGCTGGACGAGATGCAACGGCAGGCAAACGACCTGACTCGATAAAATCTGAGGGTCAATGCTAAAGAATTGCGTCGCAGCGCCGATATATAGAGTAGCCAAGAGGATTATCGACCAATTGTGAAAACACCACTGACGCGGAAATCGTCAGGGAGGTAGTGGAATGCGTATCGATGACCGGAGCCTGCACGAAATCTTGAACTCACAGTCTCGCGAGGTACAGGAAGTTGACCAGCGCGCGGCTGAGGAAACAGGCAAGAAGACAGAGATTCGGCATGACGAAGCCACCTTGTCAGAGGAGGCGCGCTTACTGCAGCGCGTTCGCCAGGCCATCGATAAAGTGCCCGATGTTCGTGAAGACAAGATCGCTGCTCTGCGACAACAGATTCAGGACGGAACATACAAGATCAACAGGGAGGCCTTGATCGATGCGCTTCTTGGCAGACGCCGAACCGACACTCAATCTGGCCAATGATATCCTGGACGTACTGATAGAGCAACAACAGGCCCTGCAGGACCTGACGAGCCTGACCGTGCAGGTTCGAGATGCGCTCATAGACTGTGATGTCGCTACGTTGGAAGGTCTCGCAGGTCGCCAAGAGAGACTTACACGCTACCTGACGGAGTTGGATGACTCGCGGCAGGAATTGATGGAAAAGTGGTTTGCGCGAGACGAATGGGAACTGAAGGGCAGGCAAGACGAGGACGAAGGGGCGCGACTCCTGGCGACCTGCGAAGATGTCCAGGAACAAATCATAGCACTACAGATAGCAAACGCCGTTAATCATCGACTTCTTGCCGGCATAGCCCGTTGGATGAAAGAGTTGTTGAAAGCGTTTGCTGATCTGTTTGAAGAGGCCGCACCGTATGATCGACACGGGTTGCGGCCTGTTCAGTTGGAGGGCAACTTGCTGGTGGATCATCGGGTTTAAGAATCGAAGCGAGAAATGACTTCACCGTTTCAGGGACTGAGCATCGGCCTGAGCGCGTTGCAGGCCCAACAAAGGGCCATGGAGGTGGCCGGCCAGAACGTAGCGAACGTGAACACTCCTGGCTATTCTCGGCAGCGCGTAGAGCTGGCGCCGGCCGGCACCCAATGGACCCCCATGCTGGAAGGCTTTCCCCAACCACCGCCGGTGGGGTCGGGGGTCGATCTCACGTCCATCCGCCGTGTCAGTGCCGACCTGGTGGTTCGCCAACTGCGGAGTGAAACGGCAACCCTGCGACAGTGGGAAGCATACCGCGACGGCGTGACGCGAGTCGAGGGCGCACTGCAGGACCTGAGCGGCCAGGGGCTGGGTGATGCGTTGGATGCTTTCTGGTCCGCCTGGCGTGAACTGGCAGCAGTTCCTCAGGATACAGCCACCCGCCTCGCCGTGATTGACCGGGGTCAGCAGTTGGCCCAGCAGTTTAACCTGATTCACGATCGCCTCACGGAGTTGCAAGGCAGCCTGGGGGACCAGGTGACCAATACCATTGGAGAAGTGGACGACAAAGCAGCACAGGTGGCTGAATTGAACCGCCAGATTCGCATAGCGATGGCTATGAATCAGCAGCCCAACGAGTTACTGGACCGACGTGACCAACTGGTGATGGAACTGGTGGAGACGACCGGTGCCAGTGTTGTGGAGAATGCTGACGGGACTTTGAATGTGGAGCTCACCGGCCAAACGCTGGTTGATGGTGTCACTGCGAATGCAATGACGGCTGATCCGGACGGGGGTAAATTGCAGGGCCTCATCGATGTGCGGGATACGGTAATTCCGAATCAGTTGGGCTCCCTGGATACACTGGCCGTTGCCCTCAAAGATAAAGTCAATACGGCCCACACGAGTGGCTACGATGCCAGCGGGGTCGCCGGCCTGGACTTCTTCACGGGGACAGGCGCAGCAGACCTGGCTGTTAATTCCACCGTCGCTGGTGATCCGAACCTCATCGCTGCCGCAAACACGGACGGTGGCGGCGCCGGCGCTCCGGGAGACGGCGACAACGCCCTGAACCTGGCCAACCTGGCCGATCAAAGCGTCGCAAGCCTGGGCAATAACACAATCGGCGGCTATTATCGCCAAATGGTCGTGGATTTGGGGCTGACGACCCAGAGCGCGGACGATCAGGTGGAAGGGCAAGGGGCCGTTGTCACATTTCTGGAGAATCAGCAGCAATCCATCGCCGGCGTCTCCCTCGACGAGGAAGCCGTAAACCTCATCGAGTCGCAACGAGCCTATCAGGCTGCGGCGCGGGTCATCACCTCCGTGGACCAGATGTTGGATCGACTCATCAACGGCACCGGCATCGTCGGACGGTAGAGACTGGGGGTTGGAGAGTAGAGGTTGGCATGCGTGTAACTGAGCGGATGATCCAGGACAGTGGGCTACGTCACCTGCAGGCTCAGATCGAGGATTTGGCTGGGGTACAGGAGCAGATTGCCTCGGGTAAGCGGCTGACCCGGCCGGCAGAAGACCCGGTGGCAGCCGGCGAAATATTGGACCTGCGCTCGAATCTCGAGGGGCTGGATGCCTACGATCGGACTACCGAGTTCAGCCGTGGTTGGCTGGCCGCCTCAGATACGTCGTTGCAGGCACTGTCCGACCTGGTAGTCAAGGCGCGAACAATCGCTCTGCGTGGCTCCAGTTCTACTGCTGAGTCCATGCTCCCCCAACTGGCAGACGAGGCCGAGGAAGTGCTCAAGGAGGCCGTTGCCACTGCCAATTCCCGCCACGGAGGTGATTACATCTTCGCCGGCTTCAAAACCGACACGGTTCCCTTTGACCTGACTTCTCTAACGGTGACATACCAGGGGGACTCCGGGGCTATCACACGTGAGGTGGAACCGGGGCATCAGTTGCAGATCAACGTGTCGGGCGACACAATAGAACCCGCCCTCAGCGAGCTTGCCGATCTGGTGGATTCGTTGCGCTCCGGCGATGTAAGTGCGGTAGCCGGTCATCTGAGCTTGCTGGATAACGCCCTGGATCAGATTGCCTCTCAGGCGAGCGAGGTGGGTCTCGCCGCCGACAGAATCGAGACAGCTCGGGATCGTTTGGCCAACGTGCGCCTGGAGGTGCGAGGGCTGCTCTCCAGGTTGGAAGACACCGATATGGCAGAAGCGTCCGTCGAGCTGAATTCTCGTGAAAAGGGGTACCAGGCCACGCTGGCTGCTATTGTCCGTGGAAATCGACAAACCCTGATGGATTACCTGCGCTAGTGTACCACCCTCGTCGGAGTATCGTCAGCCCCTTCGACGGGCCCCTCGACAGGCTCGGGAGGGGCCTCAGGACGGCGCCCTTCCCACCCATCATTGGCCTCCCTACCTCACTTATCAACCGATCAATTGTCAATCCAACTTTCGGGAGCGTTTAGCCGCCGCCTGGGTGATAGACATCTGTCGCTTCACCAGGTCTCCCTGGGCCGTGACTTCCAGGTGCACAGCGTCTTCCGCTTCAACCAGCGCGTAATACACGAGATAGAAGATGCCAAGACCCAGCAGACAGCCCCGAAAGCTGAAGCGCTTGGGCTTGTACATCTCGGCCCAGGTCAGCTCCCGGCCAACCACTTCGTACCCTTTGATCACGTGATCAGAGATGGCAACTTCGAGGCGAGAACGCCGCTCGTCGGGTGACAGAAATCGACTGCTCATCTGGACAGATTCCTTCAGACTCAAGGGATGAATTCGTGGCCTGGCGGTTGGGAGCTGGGTTGAAGGAATGCCGTCGGGTTCCTCTGTTTTGTGGTGATCAGCAAGATCGTGTATAGCACACCCGTGACAAAGAACGTTGCTGCGGTTCCCCGCGCCACCACCCGCGGATGAAACACCTCCGAAGCCTGTCCAACAACCAACGTGGATAGCGGTATCGTCAGCATCACCAGGCCGTTGTCAATTGCAAACACGCGCCCCCGCAGCCGGTCCGGCACCAACTGCTGAAGCATGGTGGAACTGAGGGCCCAGGCAGTACCAGCCCAGAAATGGCTGGCTGTGACCATGAGCATGGCCAGCGCGAGCGTGGGTGCCAGGCTGAAGAGCGAGTAGAAGACACCGACGAACGCAAAGGCAACCGAAATGGTGCGGCGCATGCGCCTGAAGTCGTTGCCCACAAACAGGCGCATCACGTAAGGCCCCAGCAATACCCCCAGGCCCCGCGCTGCATACAACAGCCCGATGCCCTCATCGCCGGCCCGGAAGACTTGAGTCCCGAACACGCTCAGGAGCAGCACAATGCCGCCGCCCACCCCCCAGCCGGCCTTGACCAGCAGCAGCGTCCACACCCCAGGCCGTTGGCGGATATACCCGAGTGCCTCCCCAAACCCCGCCCACACGGGGGCATGGTGGCGAATCTCGCGGCCATCGCGATCACGTTCGTGGAACGAAACCCGAATCGAGCTGATGAGCGCCGCCGACAACAGAAATGAGACCGCGTTGACAACGAAAGCCACATCCCGCCCCAGATAGGCGCTCACCAGCCCACCGATGGCCGCGCCAAAGGCCAGCATAGCGCCCCAGGTGGAGGCAGCCAGACCATTGGCACTGATCAGCCCTTCCCGGCTAACCAGGTTGGGAATGGCCGCGTTCTGGGCCGGCCCAAAAAAGGACGAAATCGTCATCAATCCCGCCCCCAGCACGTAGGCGATCCAGACCTGATCGGGCCGGCGGATTAGCAAGAATCCCATGGCGATGGCCGCGCGGATCAGGTCGGCGGCAATCATCACACGCCGACGATCGAAGCGATCCACGATAGCGCCCGACACCGGGCTCAGGAAGAACGACGGGAGCTGCTGGACGATGATCACCCAACCGGCCGCCGCCGGCGAGTTCGTCAGTTGGAGTACCAGCCCCAGCACGGCGATGTTGTTGAACCAGTCGCCGGCATTGCTGACCACCTGGCCCAGCCACAGCCGGCGGAACTGCGGATTCTCGCGCAGCAGGCGCGCATATCCAATCGTTTCCCGTCGCTCTACAGCAATCGCACCCACATCTTTCACCCTTTGACCTTAAGACCAATACCTTTCAAATAAGACCTCGGAGGTCTCCTGGCCAGCAGTCGGGAGCAAAAGCAGCCTGAAGCTGACCTGGACTTCGCCAAAACGAGAGTCGCCGAGACCTCCAAGGTCTGGATGCTGTGATGAGCGTGTATTGTACCACCTCTTGGCACACTTAGCCAACCCTCCCGCAAGGTTGCAATTACGTCCACGCCGCCGAGGAGTACGGCCTGAACGTGTATCGCGGCAATGACCTGCACAATGCCTTCCTGACACTGGAACAACAGCAGGTCTATTCAGGCAGTGACACGGGGGAGCCGCTGCTGTACCGCTTCAGCGATAGTGAGGTGCTGGCCGGCAGCGGGGACGGGTGCTCCGACAAGCCTGGACCGGACTCGGTCGAGCCGCTTCTGGGGACGTTTT
>CAZHMV010000080.1:0-23849 GCA_964532665.1 uncultured Anaerolineales bacterium | reverse complement strand
TGGTCGTCATAAATCAGTATACTCTCATCAGCCATTTTTCTCAGGGAACACACGCAGTAGCTTGTCACAGGTTAGAAAGGACCAGGTATATGCCACCAGAACGAGCCACCGGAGTCGTCAAGTGGTTCGACAATGAAAAAGGTTATGGGTTCATCGGCCGGCAGCATGGGCCTGACGTCTTTGTCCACATTGCCGATGTGCAGCGCTCCGGGCTCGCCACGCTATTTGACGGGCAACGTGTTGACTTCGACATTAAGGAAACGCCCAAGGGTCTGCAGGCCGAGAATCTGGAACCGGTTGAACTCGTCCCCCAACTGCCATCGGACATCGGGCCACCGCCGGCTGAGCCGGTCAGCCTGGCCGATGTATTCTACGCTGCCGCCCTGCACATGATCGAGCTTGAACGCGCCGATCCCGCACAGTGCGAGGTGTGGGAGGGCACCAGCCTCGCCGACGTCGATCCGAAGTTCCGCATCGATATGAACATCGTCGGCCCGTATGATGACGAAAGCCACCACGAGTTCTTTGAGCGAAAGCTGACGATCCTGGAGGATCTGGGGCGGTTAGCCGGCCTCCGTGTGGCCCGCAATGCCGTCCTGGAGTTCCTGCGCAAGCGCGAGGGACAAGAATAGAGATCGGCCCGGTCAAGCTTCCCTCGGCTCACCGATAACGGGCCAGCCCCGCTCTTCAGCAATGGCTGCCAGGCGTGGGTCAGGGTAGACAGCGGTCGGGTGGCCCACCAGTTCCAGGACCGGCAGATCGATCGGTCCATCAGCATAGGCATAGCTGGCCGACAGGTCAATCTCTGCATCACAAGCATCAACAAATGATCGCAGCCGCTGGGCCTTGCCCTCGGCCATGCACACTGGCGGCACGATTGTTCCCGTATACCGCCCGTCGCGAACGACCAGCTCAGTACCCACGACGTCCTCCACCCCCAGCCGGCTCCCGATGACCTGCAAGAGCGGCTGGAAAGTCCCCGACAGCAGAATGACGCGATGTCCCCTCCGCCGATGCTCGTCGAGCATATTCACAACATCCCGGCGCAGGTTCGGCAGCACGTCTTCTTCGGTCACCCACTCGAAGACCTGCCCGGCCTGCTGCAACGTGAGCCCGCCAACCAGCCATGACATGTGCCGGCCCCACAGCTTGTAGAACCAAGCCTCACTCAGAAGACCCCACCGGTAGAAGGGCCAGAGGACCATGTGGCTCCACATATAGGTGTACAGAGCCAGCCGCTTGGTCCGGCGGGTTTCGTGATGCCGCTTGAGTGCCAGCCAGATGTGTCCGTTGTACAGCGTTCCGTCCAGATCAAAGATAGCAGCTATCATGATTGTTAGATTATCTGAGAATGGAAAAAAGGTCAAGTCGTGTGGGTGGGCCGGCATGATATTATGTCACCGGCTCCTGGCTCAGCGCAAACAGAGACAGAGAGTGTTTGTTGACCATGATCACAGGACAGGTCAAGACATCTTCACCCGTCCACGCCTGCGAAGCTGTCGCACCGGTGACCGGGAAGAATGTTCCCATCTCGCGCGCCAACACAGCGATGGGGTTCGGCGTCCGCCGGGCAGCAAGATGCATCACTCCCCTCACCTCGTAGCCCGGCACTGTCAGAAACACGTGGTACGGGATCTTCTGGACAAAACCAAACAGGCGATGGACTGGTGCCTCGTGTTTCTCACCGGTGATGATGACCAGGTGAAGATCATTTTTACGGATAATCGCCTCCGGGAAAGCTGCGATGCATTCCTCCGGTGCACTGTATCGATGGACCTCCACATCGTTGATTCCCAAATAATCTGTTGTACGATCATTGAGCATATCGAGCAGGCGTTGACCACGCGTATACACCGTAGCCTCAAACCGGTGCTCATGGGTGATCAACTCAACGAAGGCTGCCTGTCTCAGCACGATTACGCTCCTTTATGTACACCAGATGCCCCGTCAGCTACGACGCCACCCATGCGCCGTAAGTACCGAAACCGAAGCCTGATGCTACTCCACGACCCGCATCGCGGATCACCACCCACCTGGATTAGGTGTCCAGGCCCCACTTACCCTCCGTTCCCCCACTCAATGTGGGATAATGTGGGATAAATGTGGGATAAGTGGGAATGAATTGCGTAGAACATTTGTTCTATCACGTCAAAATGGGCGCGTTCCCCACCTCGCAAAACAAACGCTCTAACAGCATCACTTGAAAATGTAGTACGTCGCGCGCTTGCGGCCAATCCTTAGCAGCAACCCGCGCTCAACAAGATCTGCCAGGTCTCGGCGGATGGTCTCTGCACTGACATCGGGGACCAGCTCCTGGTACTCGCTGTTAGTGATACGTCCCCGTTCGGCCAGGTATTGCAGGGCTTTTTCCTGGCGCGAATTCAGGTGCAGGTGAGCCCAGCGACTTCGGTCAACCGTGCCGGTTGTGATGAGTCGCTCACCATGCCCGTAAAGTGTGACGCGAAACCCGTTGGCTGTCTCTTCGAAGACCGGCTCCGGCAAGTCCTCTTGCTGCATCAGGCGGATCATGCGGTCTATCCCATATCCCAACCGTTCGATGAAGCCCAGATCAGCCAGGACCTGCACGATGGTTTCGTTACGCGAGTAACGTTCCTCAACAATGTTATGGACTGTCACCGGCCCCGGCAGCCGGCCTGGACTGTACACCTCGATCCGATCAGAAAACATGAAGACGCGTATCTGATCGCCCGTGATGCTGTAGTCCCGGTGGGCCACTGCATTGACCACCGCCTCACGCACGGCCTCCAGCGGGTACTCCGCTTTGTCCTCACGCTCAAAGCCCACAAGCCGGGCGCCAACCCGCATGTTGCTCACCAGAAACGCCTCGGCCCGACGAATCTGCTCGGGCAGCGTATCACGAATGTCCTGACGCAGAAACTCGTCGCCCATCTCGCTGCCGGCGTAGCGAACCACGGTGATCTCGCAACCCGCAACGAACACGTCCGGGGCCTTGCCGAAAAGCAAGATGCCGGCATACGTCGGTTGGCCCGAAGGCGTGAGACAACCTCGCTTTCGCAGAACCTGCTCGGCTGTCAGCTCCCCGACGCCATCCAGGCTACTGACATAGCGCGCCACCTTCTCCAGGTCCAGATCGTCCAGGGTCGCATCAGGTGCCGGCAGCGCCTCGAAGCTGCGCTCCCCCCGGGCCAGGAGCAGCCGGCGCAGTTCCGCACCGATCAGCGGCTCATTCTTTGTGCCCCGGCGGACGAGGTATCGGCCGGCCAGGCTGTAGGCATGGGGCAGGCCACGCGGAATGTGGATGACGAGTATCGGCGTGCCGTCAACCTCCACGATCCTGGGCAGCGGGATGATGAGGGGGGGATCGCACAGCAACGCTGCCTGGACGGCTGTGTCGCGCACCGCTTCGGGATCACTCAACCCGGAGATGTCCGGCCTGCGCCCCCCCGATGCGCCGACGACGATGATGCCACCGGCACTGTTGGCCATGGCGCACATTGTCCGGGCCAGCCGGCGCGGCGTAGTGTTGGCCGGCTGGAAATCGGTCAGTTCGCCTCTACCCTCATGAAGACGTTGTCGGATCTCTTCGGTGTTCACTGTCACAAACGGAGATCGCCTGAAACGTGAAACGTGATGCTCAAATGTCGTGACTCGCCCCACAATGCATCACGTTTTACGTTTCACGTTTCACGCATCACGGATCGACGGGGCCCCCCACCATTTCCAGATACCAGAAGGTCATATTTCCGACCCGTCCGTCGGTGTTCTCACGCGCCTTCCAGGTGGCCAACCATCGCTGTTGGCTGCCCTGACGAAGCGTCACCGTCGCCTCCAGCGTGTTGCCGACCGGGTGAGACGGGATGCTGATGTCACGTACCTCTCCGTCCTCGTACCAGGCCAGCAGCGCCTCTTCTGGGTACCACAGAAAGTACTCGGACTGACGGGGTGCTACGCTGTTGGGCCGGCCAAAACAGAAGGTGAGATAGTAGTCTTGCTGCTCAAGATAGGTCCTATCCTCGTTCCAGCGGAAGATATTGGCATAGCAAAGCTGGCTGCGGAAGTACCAAAAAGGCTGCGCTGGGCGTGTCTTGACCGTGACTTTCTCAATTGGCCCAGTCTCTGTTTCGTTCCCTTCTTCGTCAGTGCGCGTTTCACGCTTTATCGTGACGCCGGCACCGCCCCACAGCGGCCCGCCGACGGTCTCGCCGGCCAGTGGCGTGGTCATGAGGCGATAGCCGTCTTGCTTGTTCACCCACTCGAAGATGGACAGGTAGGTGGGAAAGCCATAGCCGGAGTAGCCCTGGAAAACCAGCTCATCGTAAGTATCACCATCGGCGTCGTAGACCTGGATCATCTGGGACCAGTCGCCGGTACGCTCGCTGAGGAACCCTTTGCCATCTTCGCGAGGTAGCAGGTGGTACGGCACGTAGGCCGCCGGCCGGTAGGGCACGGGCGTTTCCGTGTTCCTGGGATCGCGATCGGGCTGTGGGTCATACACGACCCCGCCCAGAGGACCGCCGTATGGGCCATTGCCGGCGTTGTACTGGTAGACCGCCAGGCACTCCTTCTCGCTGTCTCGGTCGATGTTGATGGACTCAACGTGGCGCAATGACCACGTGTCGGGTAGGAGTTGCGGGAACGCATCCTGAAACTGTGGGCACTCCGGCTCACCTTCGGGTGCCTGACCGGTGACCTGAAGCACACCACCAAACAGGTCTCGAAGATCAACAATGTCCGGGATGCAAATGGGACCGAAGCAGCGTCCACCCATCAACGCCACGATTACGATCACGACAACGATGATCACCACCAAGCGAAGCACGCCACCGAAAAGCTGAGTAAGTAAGTCAATCAGAAGCAGCTCACGTAGGATGCCACCGATGTTGCCCATCGCTCACTCTCCTCGTCTGTAGCGGGATCCGCGCGCGACCGCAGACTCTGGGCCGTTAGAGCGCGGTCGCCAGCAAAAGCTCATTTGACGGTGATGCTGACCTGGAAGGTGTCTTCGGGCTCGACGCCCTTCTCCCAGGGTCGCACATAGACCAGACGCAGGTCGGTGGTTCCGGCTCCCACCGCCTGGAACTCATGCACCGTCTGGCCGGGTGCACCCAGTCGGTTCGGGTCTGAGGCCGGCTGGAATTCCTGTTTCGTCGGCTGCACGACGCTCTCGTCCACGTGGTCCACCTGCCACTCATAGCCGGTGGTCGGATTGGACTTGAGGGTCACGATCAGGGTCTGGCCGGCCCGCAGGCTGACAGCCGTGCCATTGGCGCTTTCGTCGATCTTGACCTGGGACGGGCCGGCACATGCGAAGAGTAACATACTGAGGGCTGCTATGCTTACCACGAGCCACACTGGTCTCGACATTCTTCCTCCCTCCACGGTATGTGAGTTAGCCGGATGTCCGTTATGTTTATTTTATCGAACTCTGACAACTTTTGTAAGCCACTATATATTGTAGCCGAGTGTCACGAACACCGCAAGATGTAGTGGATCAGCCATACGGGCCACAGTAGCCGGTTGGGATAAGGCCGGCCAGCTCCAGGTCGCGGGGCGTCGCCAGCAGTTGTCGCCGATGCGCCATGGACAGTGTCACCGGCCTGGCCACGCTGTTAGCGGCGGTTCACCAACGGCAGGTAGTTCACATTGGTCACCAGGAGCCCGGACACCCTCACAAAGACCCACTTCTGAGCAAACCAGGCAATACTGGCTTCCAGGCGGTGGCCGGCGGGGAGCACCATGTACGGCGTGGTGAAATGGTAGTCGTAGGAGGCCGTCGTGGTGCCCCGCAGGCGCAGCGAGTAAGCCCGTCCACTGTTTCCGTAGGCATCGTACAGGGTCACGTCAGTCAAAGCTTCCATGTCAGTTCCGCCATCCGGTATCACCATGATGTCCGTCACCAGCAGGTACCGCCCGTTCGGCACGCGCTGGCCATCAGCAAACGGCGTTCCATCAGCGGCGGTACAGGTGAGGAAGCGGGATTCCGCCGGCTGGATGGGCGTGCCAGGTGCCTCAGAGCAGCGCACCGGCACACCGGTGTTGCCCAGGGAGGCGCGCACCGGGCCGGCGGCTCCCCAGGCGATGGCGAAAAGCACAGCAACCGCTGCGACTACGACAATGATCCTGCGTGAATGGGTCGTGTTCATCAAGTCCCTCCTTCTTGCTGTCTGCGTGGCAGGCGCCGGCTGAAGCGTCCTTGCTATGTGTCCGATTTCAAGAATGCAGGTAGGTGAAAAAGCTATCTCCAACTCGAGGTCTCACGGAATGCTCGTTCGCCAGGCCCTGACTATGCACCAGGCGAGGCCTAATGCCAGAAGAGCGTAGATCAGCACTCTCCCACCACCCATCCGGCAACCAATGAGATACACGTCCCGGGCTTCCTGCTCGATTTCCTGGATTTCACCCTTCTTTTTCTTCACTTTCTCGCGTGCCGCTGCCGGCCGATCAATGACCATGTCCTGTGTCCGTTGCAACCACTCAAGGGTCTGCATGACAGCGAAGGTGAAGAGAAAACCCAGGAAGAGACCAACAAGCAACGAAGGCCGATCATGGCCCCCCAGAATCTGCGATAATAGTTGCATTGCCCACTTTTGACTCGCACTTCGGGTTGGAACGAATGGAAGAGTGCTATCTGCTACCCAATCCAGGTCACAGGTGGTAAGACCAGAGCGCTTATCCTGAGCCTGCTGAAGGGATCCGGCGGGAGCGCCTGAGTAGTTTGACAATGCCACATTCCCCGCCGGGTTGCCCGGCCATCTAAAATGGGGTAGTTGGCCGTCAATATCCGAACTGAACCAGACTCAGTAGATCCAAATTCTGAGCTTAAAGCGGACCACAGTCCGCTTTTTAGCCGCTGGACTGTGGTCCAGCTAGAGCATTCTTGGATCTACTGAGACTTGTCCTGAGCCTGCCGCAGGGATTGGACGGGAGCAGCCGGGTAGTCACGCGCCGGCCAAACCAGTAACGCCGGCATGCAGCGTAGCGAGCCTTCAAGCGCAGTGAGAGTCGTGTGTGGTACCGCAGGCTCCGGTCTACGCCGGCCTCTCCCGCGCCTTTTCCAGCAACGCTACCGGCAAGACGTCGTCCATGCGGTTGACCAGAACCAGATTGAGGTCGCGGCGGACGCGGTGGGGAATCTCAACCAGGTCTTTGGCGTTCTGCTGCGGCAACAGCACCGTCTTCAGACCGGCCCGGTGGGCTGCCATCACCTTCTCTCGCAGCCCGCCGATGGGCAACACCCGACCACGCAGCGTGATCTCACCGGTCATGGCCACGTCCCGATGCACGGGCCGCCTGCTCAGCGCCGAGATGAGCGCCGTAGCGATGGTGATGCCGGCTGACGGCCCGTCCTTCGGCACAGCGCCTTCGGGTACGTGGATGTGGATGTCAAGCTGGTCGAAATCTTTCACCCGGATACCCAGGTGCTTCGCATTCGCCCGCGCATAGCTGAGCGCCGCCTGGGCGCTTTCCTGCATCACGTCACCCAACTGGCCCGTCAGAGTGAGATTGCCCTTGCCAGGCATTAGCGTCACCTCGATAGACAACAGGTCGCCGCCGGCCTCCGTTACAGCCACGCCCGTAGCCACCCCGATCTCGTCCTGCTCTTCAGCCATGCCGTACGAATACTTCGGTGGGCCAAGGTACCGGGCCAGCGACTTGGCATTGATCTGCTTGGGCGCCGGCTTGCCCTCTGCCACACGCCGGGCGGCCTTTCGGCAAATACTGGCGATCTCCCGCTCAAGATTGCGTACGCCGGCCTCGTGGGTGTACTCGCGGATGATACCCCGCAAGGCACTCTCCGAGAACTTGGGGCTGCTCGGCCCAAGCCCATGCTCCTCCAGTTGCTTGGGAATCAGAAACCGGCGGGCGATTTCGATCTTGTCTTCCTCGATGTACCCCGGGAACTGGATGACTTCCATGCGATCGAGCAAGGCAGGGGGAATCGGGTCAACCCAATTGGCTGTCGCAATGAACATCACTTTGCTCAGATCGTAGTCCACATCCAGGTAGTGATCCGAGAAGGCGTAGTTCTGCTCTGGATCCAGCACCTCAAGCAGTGCCGCAGAGGGATCGCCTCGGAAATCCATGCCCAGCTTATCGACCTCGTCCAGCATGAACAATGGGTTTATCGTGCCGGCACGCCGCATGGTCTGGATAATCCGGCCAGGCATGGCACCGATGTAGGTGCGACGATGCCCCCGAATCTCCGCCTCGTCCCGAATGCCGCCCAGACTCACACGTACGAACTCACGACCGAGGGCTTCCGCAATGGACCGGCCGAGGCTGGTCTTCCCGGTACCCGGCGGCCCAACGAAGCACAGGATGGGGGTACGCATTTTGTCCGGAGCAAGCTTGCGAACGGCGATGTGCTCGAGAATGCGCTCCTTTGCCCTTTTCAGGCCGTAGTGATTGGCTTCCAGAACCTGAGCAGCATGCGTGATGTCTGTCTTCTCGTCCCGTGTGGCATGCCACGGCAACTCAATCAACCAGTCCAGGTAGGTGCGAATAATGCCGGTCTCCGGTGCCATAGGTGGCATATCGGCCAGACGGCGCAGCTCCCGCCGCGCCCTTTCCTCGACCTGGTCCGGCATATCGGCTTCGGTGATCTTCCGATCCAGTTCATCAAGTTCCTGCGACAGCAGATCGGCCTCGCCCAGCTCGGTCTGAATCACACGCATCTGCTCGCGCAGGTAATACTCACGCTGACTCCGGTCAACCTCTTCCTGAACCTGGCTGTGTATCGCATCCTGGAGTTGTAGAACTTCCAACTCCTCGCTGAGGAAAACGCTGAGCCGGTGGAGGCGCTCCAACGGATCCAGGGTTTCCAGGATCATCTGCTTCTCATCGATGGAGAACTCCATCATAGAAGCAACGACGTCTGCCAGCAGGCCAGGCTCATCGACGTTCATGGTGGCAACGAAAGCATCTTCGGGAATGTGAGGGCTCAGGTCAACGCACTGCTCGAACAGGGTAAGCACTTCGCGCCGCAAAGCCTCAGTAGCCAGGGTGTCTTCCGTCGGCTCGACCAGGGGGATGACTTCTGCTCGGAAATAGGGTTCTGTCTGTGTGAACCGAAGGACCTGGACCCGCTGCTGGCCTTGCGCCAGCACGCTGGTGCTACCATCAGGCATTCGCCAGGTGCGGCCCACCCGGATCTCGGTACCGACGGTGTACAGATCATCGACCAGCGGGTCCTCGATCTCAATGTCGCGCTGGGCGATCACGATCAGCGAGCCGTCCGCATCCGCGGCCGCCTCGACCGCCTCAAGCGAGCGGTCGCGCCCCACAAACAGCGGGATCATCATGTGGGGATACATGACGATGTCACGCGCCGGCAACACAGGGCACTCAAAGGTTGAATCAACCGGCAACGGCCGATATCGATGTGCCTCGACCATATCAGCAAGTCCTTCCAGGTGAGCAGCGTAGTTTTCCACGTTGTACTATACCACATTTCGCCAAGATATTCAACATCTGGACAACGCTGCTTTCGGCGGATCGTGTGGGGGAAGTGGCCGGCCTGTATGTTGGAACCAGGCCATCCGGGCCTCGGCGGCGACGAATAGCGACCCCGTCGCAAGAACGAGGTCGTCGGTACCTGCATCTGCGACGGCCGTCATCAGCGCCTCGGCAACTGCCGGCACGAGAAGAGCACTGCGGCGATGCCTGCGGGCGATCTCTTGCAGCAGCACAGGATCGGCTGCCCGCGGGTGGCTGGCCCGAGTCAGGATAAGCCGGTTGGTGGCCGGCAGCAGCACCTCAAACAAATCGTCGATTCTCTTGTCCACCGATGCGCCAAAGATCAGTGTCATGCGCCGCCTGCCAGGGAGCCCGTCGATCGTGTCCAGCAAACAGCGGGCTGAGGCGCCGTTGTGCGCGCCGTCCACCATGATCCAGGGACGCTGACTGAGAAGCTCCGTCCGTCCCGGCCACTCGACCGTTGTCAAGCCACTGGAGATCGCCATCATGCTGATCGAAAACGACTGGCGACGGAGTTCATGAGCGGCTGCGACAGCCACCGTGGCATTCACTGCCTCGTGAGCGCCGAGGAGCGGTGTCCACAGACGCAAGGCTTTGTGAGCTGGACCCCAGACGTCAAAAGATTGCCCGTCAGGATGCATGGCCCCAGGCGTGCAAGTCCAGTCCCGGCCAGCAACGCTGAGCGGCGCTCCAACCTCGCCGGCTACGTCCTGGATCACGGACATTGCATCGTCGGACTGGGGGGCGATCACCGCCGGCACGCCGGGTTTGAGGATGCCGGCCTTGTTGTGGGCGATCTCGGCGATGGTGTCCCCGAGGACTGCCGTGTGGTCCAGGCTGATAGGCGTGATCACCGACAGCACGGGCGTGATGACGTTGGTCGTGTCCAGCCGGCCTCCGAGCCCAACCTCGATCACAGCCATATCCACCTGTTGGTGTGCGAAGCTGTCGAACGCCATGGCCGTGATGACTTCGAAGGTGGTCAGTTTATCGAAAGTCTCCAGCAGCCCATGGTGCGTCTCAACCCAGCGAGCGACTTCTTCTTCGGTGATCAGCCGGCTATCGACACGGATACGCTCACGGTAGGTGTGCAGATGTGGCGACGTGTACAGGCCGGTGCGATAGCCGGCAGCGGTCAAGATCGACGTAAGCATCGCGGCCGTTGATCCCTTGCCCTTGGTGCCGGCAATGTGCACGGTCGGATACCGGTCCTGTGGATTCCCGAGTTCGGCCAACAACGCACGTATCCGATCCAGTGTGTAGTCAGCTCGCATCTGCCGGCTGGCCGGCCGCGTCTCGAAATTGGCGAAGGAGTAGATGTAGTCGAGTGCTTGTTGGTAGTCCAAGGCTATGTCCAATCTTGACTTCGTGACGCGATTGCGTATAATATAATTAGATGGCAGAGTAAGGCCAGGGTGATTCGGTCGGCCACCGAGCCGCTCAACTCCTCACGTCGGTGAGGTAAAGAGTTTCCCCTGGGGTCTGCTATCTTCTTTTTTCTCCACTCTCCCGCAAAGCGCGGAAGTATCCTTCGCTTAACTCTTTCCAGGAGATTTTTTCCTCGGATAATATGATGTCCTCGATTTCTTCCCGCAGCCAGGCATGCTCTCCCCCTAAAGCTGCCACGCGCAAAGTGCCAACCACGTGATCTACCAAGCCAATTCCCGACGAAAGCTGACTATCCTGATGCTCGATGCTCAGCCCCTGTCCCAGATATCTCTCTATGGCCCAATTTAGGGCATCCAACTCAGCAGTGAATTTTCGCCGCGGTCTCCTACCCAGATTCATCCACTTTCTGATCCGAGGTAAGACGGGCTTGAGACTCTGTGGATTAGTGGTGATTAGCAAAGCCACCAAAATCACTTCTGCATAGGGATCAGTGAGAGAACCACTCTCGTCCTGATATGCTACAATTGGCAGGGTCATCCCCCCTCCTCTTCAGAGGAGTATTATACTACCTTCACCCCAGTCAGACAACAGCCGCCTTGAGAATTTAATCCGGCAACGCGACAACTTGCCCGGCCAGCTCGCCGACGAATGAATTCGCCGGCTGATACCGTGAAGTGCGTTGAAAACGCACTCTCTTCCCATTGGATCCACCAATGACAACCCGTTTTAACGGGTTTCGCAGTAGCAGGCGGGCAATTCATTGCTCGCTCTACTAAGTGAATCTTGCCCAAGCCATTGTCGTTTGCTATAATCGCCCGCGTGTTGAGAATGAGGAGAATGCGAGCGCTGTACGCCGAGAGATGGCTGCTCGGGGCCACGATGCTGTTGGCGTTTGCTTTGCGCGTGTATCGACTGGCCGGCCAGAGCGTCTGGTACGACGAGGGGCTGAGCGTCTACTACGCCCGCCGGCCCCTGCCGGAGCTGCTGGCGCTGGTTTCGGGCAGCGACCACCCACCACTGTACTTTCTCCTGCTGCACTTCTGGCTGCGCGTAGCAGCCTTCGGCCAGCCGGCCAACGAGTTCCTGGTACGCTACCCCTCGGTAATCTTCGGCGTCTTGCTGGTTCCCCTGGTCT
Source organism: uncultured Anaerolineales bacterium (assembly GCA_964532665.1). Taxonomy (GTDB): domain Bacteria; phylum Chloroflexota; class Anaerolineae; order Epilineales; family JAANWY01; genus CAZHMV01. Next base: position 11,866 of record CAZHMV010000080.1, on the reverse strand, counting down.
ACGTCTTCGGCTGCAGGCTGCTGAGTGAGCAGGCCGGCCTGCTAGCCGCCGTGCTCATCGCCATCTCCCCCTTCCACGTGTGGTACGGCCAGGAAACGCGCATGTACACCCTGGTCGCCTTCCTGACTCTGTGGGCCAGCCATGCGCTGTGGTCCAATCTCCAATCCCCAATACCCAGGCTCCGATCTCGGCGCTCCGGCCGGGCTACTTATATCCTGACCCTGACTTCGGCCCTCTACGCCCATTTCTACGCCGGCTTTATCCTCCTGGCCCACGCCACATTTGCCACCTGGTGGGCATGGCGTCGCGACCGCTGGCGCGCCTGGATGAGGTGGGCCGGCGCGTCGGCCGCGGCGGTCCTCATCTTTCTGCCGTGGGGCGGGATGGTAGCCGGGCAACTTCGGGCCAACGACACCTACTGGCACGGCACCCTGGCCCTGGGTCGCACGATTTCACAGACCGCCCAGGCCTTCGCCGTGGGGGAAACTGTCACGGGGCGCATAGCGATCATCGCAACCCTCGCCTACCTGTTTCTGGCTCTGACCGCTATGTTGGTCGCTATAGCCCGACGCCCGAAGTCTGCCCTGAGCCAAGGCGAAGGGTCCGACGTCCGAAGTCAGCAACCTGCACTCAAGGGGACTTCGGACTCAGGACTCAAAACCTCGGGATCCGTGATCTTTCTGCTGGCATACGTTCTGATCCCCCTCATCACCCTGCTTGCCATCTCATACAACCGGCCAAAGTTTGCGCCACGTTATTTGCTGTCGGTGACGCCGGCTCTGGCCCTGCTCACCAGCCAGGGAGCGGTGGCCCTCGGACACTGGACGACAAGCCGGCGACGACGAGTTCTGCAGAACGCGATCGCGGCGCTGTTGGTGAGCGTGATCATCGCGGTCAGCGGGCTGTCCCTATGGCGACACTACACGGACGAGAGGCAATTCAAGACAGATTGGCGCGCCGCGGCGCAGTACATCAGCGAGAACGGGACGCCTCGCGACGCTGTGGTCATTGTCGCCGGCCACGCCATGCCGGCCTTCGATTTCTACAACGCCCAGGAACTGGACGTCTACCCCGTGCCTCCGCGCCTCCTACCCACCGTCAGTCACCCGGTGGAGTCAGGCGACGTCATCGCCACCCTGAACCGGGTCGTACAAGAGGGGCACCATCGGGCGTGGCTGATCCTGTGGCAGGAGCGCCTGGCCGATCCGCGCCGGCTGACGCTGAATCTGTTGTTTGAGCACGGTCGCCGGCTGGGGGTCAGTCAGCATTTTCACGGCCTGTCCATGCTGCTGTTTGAACTCCCACCGGGCACCGTTTTTCGGCCACCACGTCCCGAGCACAGGCTGGGCGCCCTCTTCGGGCAACGCATACGTCTGGAGGGCTACGACCTCTCGCGGGCCCGAGTTGCTCCAGGGGACACCATCACACTGCGCCTCTACTGGCGGGCAGTGGAGCCGATTCCGCAGGATTACACAGCCTTCACCCAACTCCTGACCGCCGAGAACCGGATCATTGGGCAGCACGACCGCCGGCTGGGGGGCGATCAGTATCCCACATCCCGCTGGTCCGTCGGCGAGCCGGTCCGCGAGACGTACAAGTTGACCGTCGCGCCCGACACCCTGCCCGGCCGCTATCGGCTGATTGCCGGCGTCTACCTGCCGCCAACGGGGCCACGTCTTCCGGTTGTCGGGGACAACGCGGCCGGGGATTACGTGGTGGTTGCAGAGGTCACAGTTGATACGACAAAGAGGAGATGAATATGGAATATGTCAACCTTGGTCGAACTGGTCTGAAGGTCTCTCGCGTCTGTCTGGGAGCCATGACTTATGGCACGCCGGTCTGGCGCGAGTGGGTACTGCCAGAGGAGGAAAGCCGGCCCTTCATCAAGCGGGCTCTGGAATTGGGCATTAACTTCTTCGACACCGCTGACATGTATTCGCAGGGCATCAGCGAAGAGATCCTGGGGCGGGCGCTACGGGACTTCGCGCGGCGCGACGAGGTCGTCATCGCCACGAAAGTCTACTTCCCGATGGGGGAGGGGCCGAACCAACGCGGATTGTCGCGGGTGCACATCATGGATGCCATCGATGCCTCCCTGCGCCGGCTGGGTACCGACTACGTGGACCTGTACCAGATTCATCGGTGGGATTATGAGACGCCGATTGAGGAGACGCTGGAGGCGCTGCACGACGTGGTGAAGGCCGGCAAGGCACGCTACATCGGCGCTTCCAGCATGTATGCCTGGCAGTTCGCCAAAGCCCTCTACCTGGCCGATCTCCACGGCTGGACGCGCTTTGTCTCCATGCAGAATCACTACAACCTGGTGTATCGCGAAGAGGAGCGGGAGATGCTGCCGCTGTGTCGCGAGGAGGGGATCGGCGTGATCCCCTGGAGCCCCTTGGCGCGAGGGTTTCTGGCCGGCAACCGTCGCCGCGATGGCTGGGGCGACACCGCGCGCGCCAAAACCGACGACTTCGCGCAGCACCTGTACTACCAGGAGACGGACTTCGATGTGGTGGATCGCGTGGTGGAGCTAGCCGGGCGTCGAGGGGTGACCCCCGCTCAGATCGCCCTGGCCTGGCTGCTGCACCAGCCGGGGATCACAGCGCCCATCATCGGTGCCAGCAAGATGCCGCATCTGGAGCAGGCGGTCGCCGCGTTGGAGATTGACCTGTCGGAGGAAGAGCGAGCCTATCTGGAAGAGCCGTACCAGCCCCACCCGGTGCTGGGGCATACCTGATCGGCCGCCCAAGCCACCGCAGATAATCCGCCAATCGCGTATGGGGGCTGGGGGTGGGGCTGGCCCAGTGGTGCGCGACTTCTTCCGTCTGGCCGTTTAGATCGCCTGTCCTGGCGATCTTTCCAGAATGCCGGTAAGGCAGCCGATACCGCCGGCTGCCTTGAGGAGTTCCCCTACCTGGACCGTGTAACAAGTGATGCCGGCCCCCTCGTAGAACGCCTGGGTGATGGGATTATCAGCCGCCATCAAGATCCGTCGGGGGCCCAGCGTCACGAAATTGAGCGCCATCCCATGCACCGCCTCGTCCTCATCTGGCAGGAAAAGGACGGTGTACCCGCGCGCCCGCAAGGCTTCGACGGCGGCGTAGGGCACGCGACCCGGCCAGGCGATGGCCAAATCGCGGTCGGCAAAGCGCAATTGTCCCATGAGATGCATCGTGCCGAAGGGCAGCCCAACCTGGATCACGTCGGCCCCCATTTCGTGCAGCAGGCTGGTCACCTGTGCCGCTCCCTCAGCGTTGGTCCGCAACCCCGTCGCCAGCAGGGCCGTTCCGGTGTCAATCCAGGCGGCGTCGGCGCCCTCGAAGGTTCCTGTGCCGCGCACGCTGCGCAGGATGGGGATGCCCAGTTCCGCCAGCCGGCGCGCGATGTGGCGCTCCTCGCCAGCCCGCACAGTAGAGGCCGGCCGGCCCAGGATCGCCCCTTCCGGTGTCATGAACAGCAAATCGGCGACGAACATCAGGTTGGGGGGCGGCGTCTCGGGCGGTTCGACGTAGTGCACGGCGACGCCGGCCTCCCGATACGCCTGGGCGATGGCGTCATGCTGCTGCCGTGCGAGGCCAGCATCGGGCACACCGAACATCTGGACCGCACCAGGATTCACCAACCTCTCAAGCTCCGCCCCGGGCCGGTGGAGCAGTACTGCTTTGAGCGGCGACCACTCGCTGTCTACACCACACGCACCCCACACATCCCCGATCTCTTCCTGCAAGGATGCCGTACGCGGCGACCAGCCAACCCCGCCGTAGGAAGCGGCTGTTGTTATGTAAAATCCACTAAGTCCCATCACACCCCCTGATCCACAATCTGAGAAGAGATGGCTGGATAGCTGGATGGCTAGATGGCTCGCGTAGTACCGCCCAGCCATCTAGCCATCCAGCTATCTAGCCATCTAGCCCTTCATGCCATGCTCTTGCTGCTCGCCATGATAGCATGTTTCGCTCGATCCGTCCATTATCCTTCGTCAGCACGTCGGCGTACACTGGCCAACTCCAGCCGGCGACTTGCAGAAGTGGCTTGAATCGGTGAGAATTAGGGGCATGAAGCAGACGGAAGGGAATCTCAGCGATCCAGGACAATGGACTGCCGGCATTCGCCGCTGGGGGTGGCTGGTGATTCTGGGTATGCTGGTGGGGATGTGGGTGCTCAACGCCAGCCGCGTGGGGCGGCGTCCGGAGGGTTGCCCAGACGGATGCACCACGGTGGCCCGGCGACGCGCCGGCCCCCTGCGGGTCATGTCGCTGAACGTGCTGCACGGCTTCCCGCGTTTTGAGCACCTGTCGGAGCGTTTGAACCTCATTGCCAACGAGATTCAACGCCAGGACGCCGACATCGTCTGCCTGCAGGAGGTTCCGTGGCGACCGGGCCTGGGCAGCGCGGCGGCATATCTGGGCCGGCGCACGGGCCTGAACGACCTCTATTTGCGCGCCAACGGCAACCGGTACACGATCCTTTTTCAGGAGGGCGAGGCGATCCTCAGCCGCTATCCGCTGCGCGAGGTGCGCTTCACGGAGCTGGAGCCGAAGGCCGGCTTCTTCGAGCACCGCGTGGTGCTGGGAGCGACGGCCGTCACGCCCTGGGGAGAGCTTCACGTCTTTTCCACCCACCTCACCAACGGTGAGCCGGCCATCAACCGCGCTCAGGCCGCGTCGCTGAGGTCTTTTGTGGAGGCCGCGGGGGCCGGGCCGGCCATCGTCGCGGGCGACTTCAACGCCACAGAAGACACCTCGCAGATCCAGGACCTCGCCCGCCGCTGGGTGGACACCTACCGCGCCATTCATCCCGAGGAGGCCGGCTTCACCTGCTGCGTGGATGACCTCACCCACGGACCGGATCAGCCGCTGGAAAAGCGCATCGACTACATCTTCTTCGTGCCGGCGACCGGGCGCGTTGGTCGGGTGGTTGGCAGCCGGCGGGTGTTGGATCGGCCGTTCAGGACTGGGGACGGCTGGCTTTGGGCATCGGATCACGTGGGCTTGCTGACGGCCATCGAGGCGTACACTCATTCCCCTTGAAGACGTCGAGATTGTTGAGAGACTTTTCGGTTCAGCGCTCATGCCCCCCTCCAACTCCCCCCAGAGGGGGGGAGTTGGAGGGGGGCAGTCCCAACACCGTCCTGGCAAGTGGCAAGATGAAAGATGCGGACACCCGGTCAACTTGCGTAGGCCTGCCTGACCTCTTCCGCGATGATCCTGATCCCCTCTCTGACCACTCTTTCATCCTGCGAGTAGTTCACCCGAATACACTCGTGCTTGTGTCGCCACTCTTCGCGCAAACCTGGGAAGAAATAGTGGCCGGGCACCACCAGCGTCCGTCGGGCCTTGAGACGCTCGTAAAGTTCCTGGCAGGTGATGGGCATCCCCTTGAACCAGAGCCACAGGAAGAAGGTGCCCTCCGGCTTGTGGATGTAGTAATCGAGGTCCCCCATTTCTTCCCTCACCCAGGCCACGGCCTGCTCAACCTTTCTCCTGTAGTAGGGTCGGATCACGTCTCGACTTACATCGATGATCTCACCGCTCCTGACCAGGTCGAGAGCCAGGTAGGCCCCGAAAGCGGCCGGCGTCAGGCTGATGATGGCGTTCATGTTGGCCACCGCCAGGGCGATCTGCTCATTGGCGATGACGATGCCGGTGCGCGGGCCTGGCAGTCCGAGCTTGGACAGGCTCATGCAGAGGATGATGTTCTCGTCCCACACCGGCTCGGCGTCGGTGAACATGATGTCGGGGAACGGTGTCCCGTACGCGTTGTCGATGATCAACGGGATACCATGCTCGCGTGCCAGCGCGCTGAGTCGGTTCAGCTCGGTCTCGGTCAGAACGTTGCCGGTTGGGTTCGTGGGCCGCGACACACAGATAGCGCCAATCCCATCGGTGACAGAGACTGCGTCGAAGTTCACGTGGTATTTGAAGAGGTGGCCGTCGAGGTACTCGATCTCTGGCCGGCTGGCCACGAAGAAGTCGTCCGTCAAGCCCACATCCAGGTAGCCAATGTATTCCGGCGCCAGCGGGAGCAGGATTTTCTGGTGTGTGCCGTCCTCACACTCGCCGGCAAACATGTTGAAGAGGTAGAAGAAGGCCGTCTGGCTTCCGTTGGTCAAGGCGATGTTCTCGGGGCGTACATCCCAGCCGTACTGCTCGCGCAGTAGGGCTGCAAGGGCTTCGATGAACCGCATCTCGCCCCGAGGCGTATCGTAGTTCCCGATCAGCCGCTCGTACTCGCCGGCGTGCTCCAGCATGCGGTCCATGCGCGCCACAAACCGCTGTTGTACCTGCGGGATGTAGGCCGGATTCCCCCCGCCCAACATGAGCATGTCTTCGCCGCCGGCCATCGCTCTCCCCAGGTCATCCATCAGTTGGAGAATGCCGGAAGTGGTGATGAATTTCTTTCCGAACTTTGAGAGTTGCATGTCATGTCCTCCAATGCGTGACCACAAGAACGGCGATGAGTCTGCGGGCTGGGACCCACTACGGCGAGATAACCTGACTGGCATAACCCTCCATCTGATCGCGGGTCATTATCCCCCGGTGCTGCACGCGCACAATGCCCTCTGCGTCAATGAAGTAGCTGGTCGGGATTGCTACGACGTGATAGAGACTGAAGATCTCGCCCGTCGAGTCGATAACCGGCTGGAACGACAGACCCAATTCCTCGAAGTACTGCTGGACCGCCTCGGGCGACTCCTGTTGATCGATTGCGATGACCGTGAATCCCTGGTCTTTGTACTTCTGATACAGGTCTTCGATGTCGGGCATCTCGATCTTGCAGGGCGGGCACCAGGTGGCCCAGAAGTTCAGGAGCACCGGCCGGCCACGCAAGTCACTGAGAGTGACGGTTTCCCCGTCCGGTGTGGGCAGGGTGAAGTCCGGGGCCGGCTCGCCGACCTTGGCTGCGCGGCGTGCGCCCGTCGTCCCCAGGCGGATTTCCACGTCGGCCTGAGTCTGCAGGGTGTTCGACCAGTTGCGAACAGTGGCATCCTGGGCATCCGACGGAACATTTACGAGTAAAATATTGTTGATATAGGCACTGATCGCGATCTGACGACGGAGCCATTCCTCCAGGACACTCCGATCCAGGCCGGCCTGGGCCAGTGCCGACTGGAGCTGGGCCTCGGTAAAGCCGGCCTGGGCCTCTATCGCGCTGATCTGCGCTTCGATTTGCTCAGGCGGCACAATGATGCCGGCCTTTGTCGCCTCCTGGTACTTCAAACGGTTCGCGATGATTTGGTTGAGCATATCGAAGGCGGTGGGGGTTTGCGTCGGCGGTCTCCCCTGAGTCAGGGTGCTCATGGTAACAAAGAGCGTCTGTTCAGTCGCCAACTCCTGTTGGGTAATGGGCTGGCCGTTTACGATCGCCACGACGTCGCCGCTGCCCGCGAAACGATCTCGCAGCAGAAAAGCAGCGCTGGCAATTGTAAACAGTACGACCACGCCGGCCAGCAACCCAAGAAACAGGTTCCTGTTTCCCGAGAATCCGCCGCTGGCCCGTGAGCGAGGGGGCGCAGAGCGGTCGTCTTTGTCTTTTACCTCGATTTTGATCCACTTCGGCATTGGGTTCCCATCCCTCTTTTGGTGTTGTCTTACACAGTACGAGCGAGGCAAGGCGATTTGATGGCTCACGGGCAAACGAACCTGCTCTCCGCCTCGGCCCTACCTACCACCTTCAACCGGCCAATCCTAACAGAAAACGGATGAAACGTCAAAGAGATACGTGGGGATGCGTTAGTTGAGTTCCGCTGTGATGTTCTTGACAATCATTTCGACCTGTGCTAAGCTGTAGTACGTGGATCCTCTTACTAACGCTTGTTAACCCGGTTTGCGGTAGGCCACATGGGGAGTCCAATGACAGTTGCAGCAATAGCGCCATCCCCGACACAGGCCGGCAATGGACGAGATGGCCAGCCGGTGCTGGAGATCCAGAACGTCTCGCTGAGTTTTGGCGGGGTGGCGGCCCTGCACGACGTCAGCCTGACTGTGCGGGAAGGGGAGATCTTTGCCCTCATCGGGCCCAACGGTGCGGGCAAGACAGTCCTCCTTAACTGCATCAACGGCCTGTATAAGCCCCAGCGTGGTCAGATCTTCTTCTATGGCCGGGACATCACGGACCTTCGACCCCACCAACGTGCCGGCCTGGGCATTGCCCGCACATTCCAGAAAATCGAGCTGTTCAGCGGCATGACAGTGCTGGACAACATCCGGCTGGGCCGGCATCTCCACATGAAGGCCGGCGTGCTGGACGGGGCGGTTTACGCCGGACGCGCCGCGCGGGAGGAGATCGAACATCGGGAGTTCATCGAACGCGAGATCATCGACCTCCTGGAGATCGAGCATATCCGGGACAAGGTGGTGGGCATGCTGCCCTACGGTCTTCAGAAGCGGGTGGAGCTGGGCCGAGCCCTGGCACTGGAACCGAAGATCATCCTGTTGGATGAGCCCATGGCCGGCCTGAACCTGGAGGAGACCGAGGACATGGCCCGCTTCATCCTGGACATCAACGAGGAAGAGCGCTGGCAAGTCACCTGTGTGCTGGTGGAACACGACATGGGGTTGGTCATGGACATCTCGGATCAGGTTGCCGTCCTCAACTTCGGTGAGAAGATCGCCGACGGACCTCCCAACGTGATCCAGGAGGACCCGCGAGTCGTTCAAGCCTACCTGGGTGAGGTCGAGGAATTGTATGTCACCCGTAGATGAGGCTCTCCCTGTTGAAACCGAGATTACGCCAGATTTGACTTTACCGAAGCTCCTGCTTCGGAATGCCAGAAAATGGGGGGATCAGAAGGTGGCCATGCGGGAGAAAGAGTTTGGCCTCTGGCACCCCTTTACCTGGCAGGACTATCTGGAAAATGTAAAGCTCCTGGCTCTGGGCTTCGTGGCCCTGGGGTTGAAGCGAGGCGACACCGTGGCCATGATTGGTGATAACCGCCCCGAGGGGCTGTGGGCGGAGATGGCCGCTCTCAGCGTCGGCGGCGTGGCGGCCTGGCTCTTCCAGACCAGCCTGCTGGACGAGGTACAGTACATCGTTGACCATTCCGATGCCAGGTTTCTCGTGGGCGAGACCCAGGAAGAGGTGGACAAGACGCTGGCCATCCGCGAGCACTGTCCCAAACTGAAGCGGATCATCTGGGATGATCCCAAAGGAATGCGACGCTACGACGATCCGATGCTGATCAGCCTCAAGGAGGTGCAGGCTCTGGGGCGTGAGCTGGAGTGCCAGCAGCCGGGTCTCTTCGACGAGCTGGTAGAGCAGGGCAAAGGGGACGATGTGGCGCTGCTCTTCTACACCTCTGGCACCACCTCTCTACCCAAAGGCGCGCTGCTCACTCACTACAACATGCTCAAGATGGGACAGAACATGATGCGGGTGGACCGCTATCGGGAGACAGATGACTTCGTGAGCTTTCTTCCCTTCGCCTGGATTGGGGAGCAGATGATGTCTATCTCCTGTGGCCTCCAAGCCGGCTTCACCATCAACTTCCCGGAGGAGCCCGATACGGCCCAGGAGAACATCCGCGAGATCGCGCCTCATGTCATGTTCTCTGCTCCCCGCGTCTACGAGCAGATGGTCCGCGACATCCAGGTCCGCTATCTGGATTCCACCTGGATCAAGCGCAAGGTGTACGAATGGGGCATGCGGGTGGGCTACCGCCTGGCGGATTGCAAGTTCGAGAAGAAACCTGTACCGCGCTTGTTGCGCTGGCAGGGGATACTGGCCAACTGGCTGGTGCATCGCCCGCTGCGGGATTACCTGGGGCTGGCTCGCATCCGGGACGCCTACACCGGGGGGGCAGCCATGGGGCCCGACCACTTCCGTTTCTTCCACGCCATCGGCGTCAACCTCAAGCAGATTTACGGGCAGACGGAGATCGCCGGCATCTCCGTGCTGCATCGCGACAACGACATCAAGTTTGATACTGTTGGCAAGCCGATCCCCGAGACCGAGGTAAAGATTTCCGAAACGGGCGAGATTCTGTCCAGGAGCCCATGCGTGTTCAAGGGCTATTACAAGAATCCTGAGGCCACAGTGAAGACGCTGAAGAACGGGTGGCTTCACTCCGGCGACACGGGCTACATCGATGAGGATGGGCACTTGGTGGTGTTCGATCGTACTGACGACATCATGGCCCTGGCCGACGGGACCCGATTCTCCCCGCAGTACGTCGAGAGCCGGCTGGTGTTCAGCCCCTACCTGCGCAATGCCTGGGTTATCGGTAATGGCCAGCCCTACGTCTCCGCCGTCATTTGCATCGCCTATAAGGTGGTGGGCAGGTGGGCCGAGGAGCGCGGCATTCCGTATACCAGCTACCAGGAACTCTCTCAGAAACCGGAGGTGTATGAACTGGTCCGTCAGGCCATTCAGCAGACCAACCAGCATCTGCCTGAAACGGCCCGCATTCGCCGCTTCGTCAACCTGTACAAGGAGTTCGATGCTGACGACGACGAACTCACCCGCACCGGCAAGCTGCGCCGGCGCTTCATCCACGACCGATACCGGATGATCGTGGACGCTCTCTATGATGAGTCAGATCAGGTGCACATAGACACGACCATCACCTATGAGGATGGGCGCGAGGTGAACATCAAGGCGGACCTGGGCGTGGCTCGAGTGCCTGATGAGAGGCAGTAAGGAGGGAAAAAGGGAAGAAGGGGAAAAGGGAAAAAGGGTAAGCAATCCCTCCGATGCCAGTCCCCTTCTCCACCTTTTGGCCTTTTTTCCGTTTCTACTTTTTCCTGACTCCCCAGACCCAAGGGAGGACGTAGATCATGCTGGAAGCGATGACACAACCGTGGTACCGCTCACCGACGGTACTCGTCTCCATCGCCTGGAAGATCGTGGCGGGCGTGATCGCCGTGGTGGGCATTTGCTTTCTCCTGGCTCTGCCGGGGAGTTGGCAGGACCCAGGCATGTTCTTTGTCCGGTTCCTCCAATTTGTCATCAACGGCGTGATGATCGGGAGCGTATATGCGCTGGCAGCCCTGGGCTGGACGCTGATCTACAAGTGCTCCGGGGTACTCAATCTGGCGATGGGCGAGCTAACGCTTATCGGCGGCTACGTCTGCCTGACGTTATACCGGTATGCCATTGGCCTGAGCATGCCCATTATGGCTGCCTTCGCGGTGGCGGTTGCCGGCACCCTCATCATTGGGATCATCCTGGGCTTGCTCACCGAGCGCCTGGTATTGCGGCCCATGATCGGTGAGCCGGTCCTGGCCGTCATCATGGTCACGGTTGGCCTGTCTTTCTTCTTCCGGGGTCTCGTGGGGGCGTTGTGGGGTACCACCACGCAGGTTTTCAAGCCCAGCATCTTCCCCACCAATCCCATCCACCTTGGGCAGATTCCCATACGGCCTCTCTATGCCTGGGCTTTCCTGGCAGCTCTGGTTCTCTTGCCCGTTTTTGTGGGCTTCTTCCAGCTCACGCGCTGGGGGCTGTCCATGCAGGCCACCGCCGACGACGAGATGGCAGCTCTCTCGCTAGGGGTGAGTGCCAGGTTTGTCTACGCCGTGGCCTGGGCCATCGCTTTTATGACGGCCGGCATCGGCGGCATCTTCCTGGGCAACGACACGGGGCTGAACATCGGCGTGGCGGAGACGAGTCTGCTGGTGCTGCCGGCGGTGGTCCTGGGCGGCTTGAACTCTGTGCCGGGCGCCATTGTGGGGGGTATCAGCATCGGCATTTTGCAGAATCTGGCCGGCGGTTATCTGGACCAGTTGATCATCGCCGGTGTCCGCATCTTCCCTGGCGGCGTCAAGAACGTCTTCCCCTACGTGGTGATGATCATCGTTCTCCTCTTTAAGCCCTACGGATTGTGGGGCTGGGTGCGTATTGAAAGGGTGTGACAAACCAGTGA
>CAZHMV010000079.1:0-24132 GCA_964532665.1 uncultured Anaerolineales bacterium | reverse complement strand
TGCCCTTCGAGGACGAGGCGATCAGCGAGGCGTTGGCCGGCTATCTGCGAGACGAAGGGATGACCCTCGTGACCGGCGCTTCGACCCAGCGCGTGGATCGCAGTGGCGGCGAGTATCGGCTCCAGGTGAAGCTGGCGGATGGCCCTTCGACAGGCTCAGGACGGGGCTCGGAGACGACTTTCGTGGCCGAGGAGCTGCTGGTGGCGACGGGCCGGCGGCCCAACACGGCGAACATGGGGCTGGCGGAGGCCGGCGTGGAGCTGGACCGGCGCGGCGGCATTGTGGTGAACGATTTCTTGCAGACGACCAACCCCGACGTCTACGCGGCCGGCGATGTCACGGGGCGGGACATGTTCGTGTACGTGGCGGCCTATGGTGGCGGGCTGGCGGCCGAGAATGCGTTGACCGGGGCCGGCCGCGTTTACGACACGGCGGCGCTGCCACGGATCACGTTTACGGATCCCCAGGTGGCCAGCGTCGGCCTGACCGAGGCCCAGGCGGTGGAGGACGGTTACAACGTGAGGGCCAGTGTGCTGCCCCTGGAGCACGTGCCGCGCGCGTTGGCGGCCCGAGACACCCGTGGTCTTATCAAGCTGGTGGCCGACGGCGACACTGATCGGCTGCTGGGTGCCCACGTCCTGGCGCATGAGGGCGGCGAGATCATCCAGATTGCGGTGTTGGCCATCAAGTTCGGCATTACGGTACACGACCTCACCGACACGCTGTTCCCGTACCTGACGCTGGCGGAAGGGATCAAGCTGGCGGCCCAGACCTTCGAGAAAGACGTGGCGATGTTGAGTTGCTGCGCTGGCTGATTCGAGAGGGTTGACATGCCCGGCACGATACGGTCGTGCCGGGCATGTCAACCCTCACTCTTTTTTCGTAGAATTCAATCCCCTTGAGGGGCATGGGCGTCATACGGTTGGGCTGTTCACTGTCCAGATCGGCGATCGGCGGTCCATGGTCAGAGGTTACCTGATTGCCGATTCTGATCGTAAGATGGAGAGTCGGAGGATGCAGCAGGAACTGAACTCTGGTACGTGGTAACAGTAGAGAAGGGAGGCGAACATCGTGAGAAGACTGTCTATGCAAGGCGGATTGGGTACCCAATGGGGTCTGGGAGGCGGGCTGATCGCCAGCCTGTGTTGCCTGGGGCCCACGGTGGCGGCGCTATTTGGATTAACCGGCGCCACGTTTCTGTTTAGCATGTTCAAGTACCGACCCTACTTCCTGGCCGTGGGCAGCGTGTTCATGGTGGCCGGGGTCTGGCTGGCGTTACGACGCAGCCGGCAAACCTGCGATGCGGCGCAACATCGGAGGAACCTGTGGTTGCTCCCAGGGGTGGCGCTTTTGACCTTTGCGGTGAGCTATGGAGCGCTGACCTATGTCACACCCACCCTGGTGTACCGTTCGCTGACACCTGCTGCGGCGGAGAGCCAGCCGGCGAAGACCGATACTTACGCGCCGGCGGCGCTCCCGGCCCAGGTCACAGAAGTTGGGCCGGTTATCGCACCTTCTGATGATCAGGACATCGCGGATAAGGAGAGCACGAGCGCCCAGCCGGACATGGCCGCTGTCTCTCCACCGGAGGTCGAATCGGCGGCCCCTGCGCCGGCGCAGGCTGATGCTCCTGTGGGCGAGGTGGCCGGCCAGCGCCGGGCAGCGCTGGCCATCCAGGGCATGACCTGAAGTGGCTGCGCGGCTGCCGTGCGCAGCATCCTGTTTCAGCAGCCTGGTGTAACCGAGGCCAACATCAACTGGCGAGAGGGGCGAGGCTGGGTCGTTTACGACCCTACCCAGGTGACGGCCGAAGAGCTTGCCAAGGCCGTGTCTCCTTATTACCCAACTCAGGTGATGGATGACCAGCCGGCGTCGAATTGAGTTGTGTGGGGAGATGAATACCCGTCAGCAAGGGGGTGATGATGACGGTTAACATTGAGAAGTCTGGGACTTTCCCACGGCCGGGGCCTCTTGGAAGAGGGGTTCGGTTTGTTGCCGGGGTTGTCCTGCTCTACTTCTTCATCGTGACGCTGATCAACTTTCCAGCTTATGTCAGTTTGAGGATTCCAACGCATCTCCTGTTGTGGGTTGGGGTTGCTTTCAGCATCTACGCGCTTCCCGAAGTGGTTGGGATTGCCCTTGGTCGTGATCTGGGTCGGCGGCCCCAGATCGCCTTCGGGGCGCTGGCCATCGCGGCGGTGATCTTCAGCCTTGCGCGGTATTCAAGCTGGTGGGGACCGCCGTTGGGCCTGCTCCTCTTCTTGCTGCTGGCGTATGTCACCGGGGTGGCCGGCGTATCTTTTCTCCTGGCGGGAACCCTGGCGGTCCCTGGTTGAGAGATGCGGGCCATTCCCCACGTGGTGGGGCGAATACGAGGTCAGAAGACTGAGGAGCATTACTGACGAGGTGGCTTGACCGCTCTGGATGAGTGGGAAGCGGGCCGGAAGGGGCAATGAGAGGGAAATCCAGGGAGTCGCATCGAGTCGATGCGGGAGGTGGGTACACAATGAGCGATGTATGGCTTGAAGTACGCGGTTATGTGGCGGCGGCGATTGCCCTGGTGGCCTGTCCGTGCCACCTGGTGGTGACCCTGCCGCTGCTGATAGCCCTCGCCGCCGGCACTGCGCTGGGGGCGTTCCTGCGGCAGAACTCGGCGCTGGTATTCGGGGTTGCAGGTGAGGTGACCTTCCGAGGTGTTCCCTCACCCGATGAGGCGTTGGCCGCCGTGCGTTAGCTTGACAATTTCATGCTTGGCATTGTCAGGATAGGGAGGCATAATTGAATGGCTGAAGCTAAACGTCGTAGGCGACAACAACAGCAAGCAGACAACGTGACAACCATTGACGGCAACAAGATACTGCGCGGGATCGGCGCGCTCATCGTGGTGCTTGGTGTGGGGGCCCTGGCATTCTGGGTGGCCGGCCTGGGATCGAGTTCCACCCGCACCAGCCGGCCGGTGGCCCAAGTCCAGCCGGCACCTCAATCTCAACCACAGACCCCGTCGCAACCGCGATCCAGCAGTGGCTCCGGCGGCGTCTCTGTCGGGCCGGCCAGCGCGCCGGCCAAGGGGATAGCGCCTGACACTTCGACCACGCTCAGTGCAGGTTTCAGCGTGCCGACGCTGGACGGTGGGACGTTCAGTCTGGCCGACCAGAAAGGGAAGCCGACGGTCGTGTTCTTCATGGCCTACTGGTGCGGGACGTGCGTGCCGGAAGCGCAGGCGCTCGACCGGATCCACCAGGAGTACGGCGACAAGGTCAGTATCCTGGCCCTGGACATCGATCCGTCCAGTTCGCCCCAGGCATTGCAGCGCTTCGTGCAAATGGCCGGCAATCCGAGCTATACCTTTGGTTTCGACAAGGACAACACAGTGCTTCAGAAATTCAAGGTGCGCTCCCTGGATACGACGATCATTATCGATGCTGATGGGAACATCGTCTACCGGGACTCGTATCCCACACCGTACAAGACGTTGAAGGCGGCATTGGAGAAGGTTGTATCATGACCAGTCTGCCTCTTGTTTTCGCTTTCACCGCCGGCCTGTTCGCCAGCGTGAACCCGTGCGGGTTCGCCATGCTACCTTCCTTCGTGGCCTACTACCTGGGCGCACAGGAGGAGAGCTATGAGGAGACGGCGTTAGTGCAGCGGGCAATAGAAGGCATTGGCCTGGGGTTGATCGTGACGCTAGGCTTTCTGATCGTGTTTGCCATCGTGGGGGCAGCGATTTCAGCCGGCGGACGGGCGCTTGTCACGGTGGTCCCCTGGGCGGCCCTGGCAGTGGGGGTGGTGCTGGTCGGGCTGGGGGTGTGGTTCCTGGCCGGCCGTTCGCTGCACATCAATCTTACAGCCCCGCAGTGGGACGTGCGCGAGCGCAGCCCCAAGGCCATGTTTCTGTTCGGAGTCGGATACGCCATCGCGTCGCTGAGCTGCACGATCCCGATCTTTCTGGCCGTCATCGGCAGCACGCTCATCACCCAGGGGTTTGCCGGCGCAACGCTGGTCTTCCTGAGCTACGGGTTGGGCATGGGCACGGTGCTCATGGCCGTAGCGCTGGGCACGGCGCTGTTCAAGGGCGCTGTGGCTCAGAAGCTGCGGGCAGCGCTGCCCTACGTGGAACGGGCCGGCGCGCTGGCACTGATCGTGGCCGGCGGGTATCTGGTGTACTACAACGCGGTCCTCAATCCGCTGTTGTCAGGTTTTGGGTATCAGCCCTGAATGCTCCGCTAAATGAGCTTGACGAGCGCCTGGGTTGCCAGTATAATGGCTTCTGTGTAATCCCCGAGCAGGGGATAGGGAAGCAAAGAGGAGTACAACAACATGGAACGCTTCGATGTGATGGTGATTGGCGGTGGGCAGGGTGGCCTGCCGGCGGCGCACCTGGCAGCTAACCTGGGGGCCAATGTTGCCCTGGTTGAGGCGCGCGAAGTCGGCGGCACCTGAGTGAACGAAGGCTGCATCCCTACCAAGGCCATGCTCCGCTCGGCCGAGGTGATGCAGTTGGTGGCCCGGGAGGCCAGCCAGTTTGGGGTCCACGTTCAGGGTGACGTCACGTTCAATCTGCGCGAGGCCGTGGCGCGCAAAGACCAGATCGTCCACGGCATCATCGACGGCATCTACGACAACCTGCGCCGAAATGAGCGCGTGACTTTCTTGCGCGGCCATGCGACCTTCGTCTCCGACCGCGAAGTGGAGGTGGATGGCCGGCGCTACGTGGCCGACAAGTTCATCATCGCCACCGGTGCCCAGGCTGGCCGGCCCGACATCCCCGGCCTGGCGGACGCCGGCTACATCACCAACCGCGAGGCCCTGTTTCTGGAGGAATTGCCATCCTCGCTGCTCGTCATCGGGGGCGGTTACGTGGGCATCGAGTTTGCCCAGATGTACGGCCGCTTCGGCACGCGGGTGACGGTACTCCAGCGCAACGTGCAGATTCTGCCCGGTGAGGAACGGGAGCTGGCGGACATGCTGGCCGGCTACCTGCGGGAGGAGGGGATCGAAATCCACACCGGGGCGCCGGTGGTGCGGGTGGAGAAAGAGGGGGCCGAGAAGGTCGTGGTGGCGAAGATCAACGGGCAGGAACGCCGGTTCAAGGGCGATGAGATCCTGCTGGCCGCCGGCCGGCACCCGCGCACGGCTGAACTGGGTCTGGATAACGTGGGCGTGGAGACGAATGGGCCGGCCATTGTGGCCGATCATCAGCTACGTACCACCGCGCCGCACGTGTGGGCCATCGGTGACGTGACCGGCGGCTACATGTACACCCACGTGGCCACTTACGAAGGTCCGTACGCTGCGCTGAACGCGGTGAAGGACCTGGGTCGCAAGGCCGACCATCGGGTGGTGCCCCGGGCGGTGTTCACCTCGCCGGCCCTGGCCAGCGTTGGCCTGACGGAGGCCGATGCCCGGGCCGAGGGGTACGAGGTGAACACGGGCACCTTCGGCGCTGTGTGAGCTTTTCTTTGGGGACGTTTACAGTTACTTCCACTACCGGGCCAGAGATGCAGCCGATGCCCAGGACCTGACCAACGACGTTTTCCTGCGGCTGGTCGAATCGATTCGCTCGTTTGAGCCGGCCCGAGGCACCTTTCGCACCTGGATCTTCGGCATTGCTCACCACCGGAAAGACCTATCTGGCGCCGGAGTTGGAGGAGAACATCCAGAATCGCCTGAGCCGCATTGAAGGGCACGTGCGTGGCGTGAAGTGCATGCTCGACGAACATCAGGACTGTGAAAACATTCTCATCCAGTTGGCCGCCATCAAATCTGCCCTGAACCAGGTGATTATCAAGGTCCTTGAGGGGCACATGGAGACGTGTGTCATAGATCGCGTGGTCGAAGGCGAGGGGCAGAAGCGTTGGAACGTTTGCAGAGCGCGCTTTCGCTGGTGCTCAAGAGGTCATGAGAGCTACGTTGTGTGAGGAACTATGCTAATCAGTGAACTGGGCCGGCGGTTGAACGTTAACCCCAAGACGATCCGCTACTACGAGGGGATTGGGCTGCTGCCCGAGCCGGTCCGCAACCCCAGCGGCTACCGGGTCTATTCTGGCCAGGACGTCGAGCGGCTGGCCTTCATCCTGCGCGCCAAAGCGCTGGACTTCTCGCTGGAGGAGATCGGCGAAATCCTGGCACTGCGGGAGCGGGGTGAAGTCCCCTGTCCCTACGTGCTCCATCAGATCGAGGCGAAAATCGCGGAAGTCGATCAGAAGATCGAGCAACTCCGCGAGTTAAGGTCTGAACTGGAAGAGCTGCAAGGTGAAGCGGCGACGCTGCCTCCAGACGAGATCGCCGCCAAAGGCCGCATCTGTCATCTCATCGAGAACCGCGATCTGATTCTGGTTGACGAGATTGCCGGCCCGTAATTTCTGTCACCTCCTTTCGCTTTCAGAGTGTTGACACAAGCGTCCCAGGCTTTCTCGCGAGTGCCTTCCCTTCAGTGCCCCACCCCTCGGTCCCATAGGCGTCAACTTAAGCAGGGAGCGCCGGTCGAGTAGCGGCTTTAGCCGCGTATCGAGACCAAGCGGCTTGTTGGGAACCCGCACCCTTGGTCTCGACACGCTTTCGGCTACCCTTCGATACGCTTCGCACTCAGGGCACCGCTCGACCGGCGGTCGCTAGCACGCTTAAGTTGACGCATGTGACCCCTCGCTCCCCAGCCTGCTACGACGGTCGGCGGTCGTTTTCTCAGACCCACCCATACGGCGTCTCACTCTGGTAGGCCCGCCAGGTGAAGAGGGCGATGGCGATGACCAGCACAATGGTCAGCCACAGCGGGAGGGGCTTCCACACCTGGACTCCCAGCATGGCAACGGTCAGCACCACGAACATGCAGACTGAGGCGATGCGTTTGCGGCGCAGGCGCAGAGGCCCGATCTGCTGTGCGATTTCCCGAGGCACCGGGTTGCCGGCAGCCTGGGCGAAGAGGGCGTCGATGCGCGGTTGCAGGCTGGTGTGAACGTACGTCAGCAGGCTGGCGATGAGCAGGAGCAGCAGGAACTTGATCCCCAGCGCCGCGTTGGTGATCAAGGATTCCAGGCCCATCCCGCGCAACAGCACCAGCGCCAGCCCGGTGACCAGCGCTGTGGCCTGGAAGATGAAGCAGGGAATGGTGCGATTCTTGATGATGTTCTCCATGTAGGTGTCTGCACGGTCCCCCAGTGGCGGGCCCAGCCGCACACGCTGGTTCACGGTGACGAGAGCGTAGAACGGCCAGGCCATAAGGATGGCGTTGACGATGTGGACGACCTTGAGAATGTCAATGAGGCTAGCCATGGTTTTCCTCCTCCTTCTTCGGATCAGGGGAGACTGGCCTCTGGTCCAGGTGTGGTAGAGGCCAGCCCCTTCGACTATTCTCCGAAGAACTGGCTGACGGGGGTAATGGTGGCTTTACACCGTTTGAAGCCCGGCGTCAGGAACTTCTCGACAGTGTTGTAGTCGTCGGCCTCCACGACGTAGTACAGGGTGTGCTCGGTGTAGGCCCCGTAAGCCACTACGATCTTGATCCCCGGCACGTTCTCCGGCTTCTCATGGAGCACCTCACGTCCCCCGGCATCAATGGGACAGGTCTCCGGTGTGTGGATCTGGGTGATCAGAAACAGCATCGCGATTCGCCTCCTTTGTTCTCAGTTCGCTTTCGGATTTCCTCAGGCTGCCGGTCCACCGTTCTATGAAGTTGAGCAGCCGCTCTACGTCTTGGACGTAGGTCGCCTCGCCTGAGCGGACATGTTGCACCCAACCCCGCCAGAAGCGTTGGCGATCAGGCTCTGTTTCTCCTTCCTCCCACCAGATACGGATCACGAAGGATGTGTTGCCTTTGCCGGGTGATCTCATGTCCCCCACAGTGTAACAGATGCGTCTCTCTCCACTGTCTCAGAAAAAATGACCCCAAGAAGTAACCTTGGGGTCATTTTAGTGTTCTACACCACCTGCGTTCTAACTACTTCGTGTGCCTCGCGTGCGCACATCGTGCCCTGCCTGGCGCAGGGCGGCCAGGTCACGCTTGATGGTCTTCGGGCTCACCCTCAGGGCTATCGCCAGGTCGTCCACCCTGGGGGCTGCGCCCTGTTCCCCGGCCTCCCGCAGAAGGCACAGAAGGCGGTGTCGGCGGCGGGCTTTCTTGCCGGGGATGGCCTCGTCCTCCGGCGCCACGACCGTCCAGGTGACTTCCACCCACTCGTCGTTGCACAGCGGGCGGCCGGTGGGGGCGTCGTCACGGGGCAGGCGGAAGGAAACGCGGTGGGGTTGGATGGCCCGCCATGCCTCTACGATGGCCCGATGCTCCGGCACCCGCTCCAGGCTCATCTCCCACTCGCTGGCCGAGAGGCCCTCCAGGCCCTCCATCAACATCTGGTAGGCCTGGATGAATACCTCGCGCGCCTCTTCTGTCCTTCCAACCGCTTGCAGGACCCGGGCGTGCCGGAACGGGACCATGCAGGCCTGCTCGGTGCCGGACCGCAGGTTGGCCATCGCTCGCTCCGTGGCCTTCAGCGCCTCCTCGTGCCGATCCAGGGCCAGCAAAGCCTCGCCGCGCAGGGCCAGCAAGCCAACGAGTATGTCGACCAGCTCAGAGTCGTGGCAGATCTCCTGGGCTGTGTCCAGGAGGGCGAGGGCTCTTTCGTGGTGACCGGCCTCGTTCTCCACGACGGCCAGGAGGCCGAGCGTCTGCGCCCTCAACCACGGATCGGCGGTGAGCAGCTCCAGGCTGGCCTCGACCTGGTCCCGGGCCATGTCGAACTGGCCCCGGTACAGGGCAATGTGCCCCAGAATGGACAGGCACTGGGCTTCGCCGACCCGGTGGCCCATGTCGCGGCAGAGGGCCAGGGCACGCTCCGCATCCTGGGCGGCTCTCTCGTCGTCGCCCAGGAGGGTCAGGCGGACCGAACTGGTGTTGGCCAGCACGGCGGACACGCCCATCCGTTCGCCAATCGCGTGGAGGATCTGGGCAGCCTGGTCGTAGAGGCGCAGTGCCTCGCCGATCCGGTTCTGGAAGTAGTACAGGTTCGCCAGGTTCACGGAGTGGATGCCTTCGCCGTGCCGGTAGCCGATGGTCCGGCAGATCTCCAGGGTGCGCCGGTAGCAGTCCTCCGCGGCCTGGCTGTTACCCTGCTCCATGTGCAAAATGCCTAACACGCCGAGAGAGCGCGCCTGGCCTAATGGATCGTCGATCTCCCGGCAAAAGGCCAGCGTCGCCTCCAGCTCCGCCCTGGCTTCGTCGTAGCCGGTCAGGTAAGAGAGGGCTGTCGCCAGCAGGTGGCGGGCTTCTGCCTCCTGCCGCCGGTCGCCCTGCTGCCGCGCGATCTGGACGGCATCTCTCAGGTGGGGGACGGCTTCCCGGTGCCTGCCCTGCCGGTCGAGGGCCGTGCCCAGGGGGATCAGTGCCGCGATTGTCGCCGCCGGGTCGCCGTGCTGCTCCGCCAGGCGCATCGCCTGCTCCGCGACCCGGACCGCCTCGTCGTACCGGCCAGTCTCGGTGTAGAGCCAGGCCCTGCGGCTGAAGGTCGTCGCCAGGCGACCGGGATCATCTCCGACCAGCCCGGCCATCCTGTCCAGGTCTTCTGCCTGGGCCTCGCGCCGGCCAAGGGTCTGCAGCAGCCGTTCGCGGGCGCCCAGCAGGTTAAACCGCTCTGCTATCCCCAGGCCGGCCCTCCCGGCGAGTTCGATGGCCAGGTCGTAGTGCTCCAGGGCCGTGGGAAAAGCGCAGACACCGGCCGCTTCCTCCCCCGCCTGTCGGTGGTACCGCACTGCTTTGCCCCACACCTGCCCGCGGGTAAAGTGGTGCGCCAGGGCTTCCACCTGCTCCGGGCGTACCGCCTCCAGGGCCTGGCCCGCTTTCTGGTGTAGCCGTTGCCGTGCCAGCACAGCGATCTCTTCATAGGCTACCTGGCGGATTTTGTCGTGGCCGAACCGGTAAGCTGCTTTCTGCTCAACCAGCAGACCACGGCGAAGCAGGTCCTCCAATGCGCTGAGTAGGGGCGAGGCAAGCCTGCGCTGAGCCCAGCCGAAGTGTCGGAGAGCAGGTTCTTCTGCTTCGACACCACCAATCCGACTTGCCTCACCCCTACTTTCCGCCTCACCGACCTGGTGCAGCAGAGTGAAATCAAAGTCGTTGCCCAGCACTGCTGCGGCGTTCAGGATTGCACGGGTCGCCGGGCTCAGCCTGGCCAGGCGACCTGCGATGACCTGTTGCAACACTGGCGCGAGCGGCAGCCTGGCATAATCAGCCGTCGTCTCGTCCCAGCGCATGCGCCAGGCGCCCGTTTCGTCCTGGTAGAGCAACCTCTCGTCGTGCAGCGCGCGCAGCGTCTCGATCACAAAGAGCGGATTTCCGCCGCTCTCCCGATGGAGTCGCGCCTCGAAGTGAGGTGCCTGGCTGACCAGCCCCAACCCTCGCTGCACCAATTCCGCCGTCTCAGCGGCGCTCAGCCGGTTCAGCACCACCCGCTCGTGGCCGCCGGCCCGGTCCAGCACCCGCACCGTGTCCCACACCGCCGGACGGGCGCGCGCCTCCTCGCCCCGGAAGCTGACGATGACCAGCATCCGGCGCCCCTGTAGCCGGGGAAGGAGGTGGGGTATCACGCCCAACGTGCTCTCGTCGGCCCACTGCAGGTCGTCCAGGATCAGCAGGTGAGGCGTGATCTGCTCCAGCGCCAGCAGCACCTGCGTGATGGCCTCTAACAGGCGACGTTGCGCATCCTCGGGTTCCAGCGGGACGCGCGGCGGGAGATTGGGCAGCCACTCCGCCAGTTGAGGAACGATCTGGCTCACTTCCCGCAACCAGACCCCCTCGACCAGTTCGGCCAGTTGCCCGGCCCGCAAAGGGGATAATCCACGCTCAAGGACCTCTCGCAGCGCCCCGTAAGGGGTGGATTCCCCGAGTTCATGGCCCCGCCCCCACAGCACCTGGAGGCCCCGCCAGGCTGCGTCCTCGCTGATTTCTTGCAACAGGCGCGTTTTGCCGACCCCCGGCTCGCCCTCCAGGAGCACAATTCCACCGTGCCCACTCAATGCCCCCTCCATGGCGCGCACGAGTACCGCCCGTTCCCCATGCCGACCTACAAATGGCACGGTGCCGGTTCCCTTCAGGAGCGGGGAGAGACGTGTGGCGAGGATTGGCTGACGTTGGGTGGCCTCCTGCTCCATGCGGGCGCTGATTTCTCGATAAAGGGCCGTGGTAGCGGAGCTCGGCTCGGCGCCCAATTCCTCGGCCAGCAAATCGCAGCACAGGTCGTACTGCTGGAGCGCCTCGTTGGGCCGGCCCAACAGGAAGCAGAGACGCATCACCTCGCGATGCGCCTCCTCGCGCAGGGGATCGTAGCGCGTCAGTTGGGAGGCGTGTGTCAACGCCTCCTCGTACAGCCCCTGCGCCTTGCACAGCAGCACCAACCGGTTCAGTTCCTCCAGGTAGAGGTCGCGCAGCCGTTCCCGCTCGATGACGGCCCAATCATCGTAGTAACCGGCCAGAAAGTCGCCGGTGTAGAGCGCCACGGCCTCCTTCACCAAAGACAGAACGTGCCCGGGAGGAGGGCTTTCCGTTTCTCTGACCTCCCTCAGGTTACCTTCAAAGGCTTCCACGTCCAACCAGTAAGATGCTTCGCGGTTGAACTGCACGGTCTCGGCGTCGGCCAGGAGGTAGGCTTGGGGGCTGGGAAGGGGTTTGAGGGCCTGGCGGATCTGCCACAGGGCTTGGCTGAGGCGGCGACGGGCCTGGGCATCCGGCATGTCCGGCCAGAACAGGCCGGCCAGGAGGTCGCGCGTGTGGGAGCGATCCGGGTGGGTTATGAGGTAGGCGAAGAGGGAACGAGCCAGCCGGGAGCGGATGGGGGGAAGCGGGTCGTCCTCCCACCGCAACTGTAGACCGCCGAACAGGTACACGTGTAACATGGGGCTCACACAGAAACTCGTCAACAGCGGGTCATCGATGGGGAGTTGTGAGGTGTTTGCCAAAGTCATTTTACTACATTCTGGGGTGGTGTTCAAGCTGACCGTCCCGGTACCTTTGTTCCTGAGTGATCAATGGGCGCCCTATACCACCGCGTGGTGTATGGTCAACTCGATACGATCCAGGCCATCCTTTCGCAGACCGACGTCGGCCAGGTGGTCAACACCGTACCCCATTAGGATAAAAAGGGGAGATGGGCTATAATCAGGCTAAAGAGCCTGGGCCAAGGACTTCGAGCTTTACTTCGAGAAGGTTAGCGTTGGGTCTGATAAGGCCGAAGCTACCCTTTACAGTCATGGATACATGGTGCCCTTGCTCTCCGAGTAACCGCGGACGGAGCCCATTCTACCCCTTAGGGCATAGGGACCCTCAGTTTGGGGAGTGCTCGGCTGGATTGGTGGCTTTGCCGCCCTTCTGGTTTCGGATTTGCTACCGGACACTTTTCATTCATGTCATGCTGAGCGGCCATAGAAAGCCAACAGCCATGGCATGAACGCCTCACAGCGGCTGCAAAACCCGCGTGGTACGGGGGTCCCAGCGAAGCATCTCCCTGTTCCATGCCCGATCAAGACCCTTCGCTGGCCTCTCACCGCCTTGAAAGGTCCACCTCAGACCCGCTCAGGGTGACATACAAAAAGTGTCCGGTAGAGAAGTTTCGGATTCGGGCCGGTTTTTTGCGCCGAATCAGGCGCTCGACCCCCGAGATTCCGAAAGATGAAAATAGTGATGTAGTATGTGGGGCTGTTCCATTTGCTGGGCCAGCCCTTTGCCTTGATGGATGTTTCCTGAATTCTAGAAAGGGGCGAGATATGTCCTTCCGCAAATCCCCGTACGAGGCAGAGTTCGAGCAGCTCGACCGCTATCGGGCGAACCTCTCCCTGTGGTTTTCGAGCCGTGGCGGGGCCTTCTATATTGGAATCGTGGCCATCGTGCTGATCCTCTGGCTGGCCACGGGGGTCTACCAGGTGCAACCCGGCGAGGAGGGCGTCGTCCGCACCCTCGGCCGGTACACGGCTACCACCAGCTCCGGCCTCAACTACCACCTGCCCTGGCCCATCCAGACGGCGACGGTGGTAGACGTCGAGAGCATACGCCGGACGGAGGTGGGGTTCCGGACCACGGCCGGTGGGGACAAACGAGAGGAGTTGAGCGAAGCCCTGATGCTGACCGAGGACGAGAACATCGTCCAGGTCGAGCTCCTGGTCCAGTACCGTATCGGCGATGCGCGTGCCTTCGTCTTCAACGTCCAGGAACCCGAGCGAGTCCTCCGCACCACCACCGAGGTGGCCCTGCGCAGCGCTGTAGGGCAGATGACCATCGACGCGGTCATCACGGAGGAGCGGGCCCGGGTCCAGGATGAGACGCGCATCTTCCTCTCCCGACTCCTGGAGGAGTATGGCACGGGCATCCTGGTGACCGACGTCCGCCTCCAGGTGGCCGACCCTCCCGCCGAGGTGCGCGACGCCTTCCAGGAAGTGGTCCGCGCCCGGGCCGACAAGGAGCGCCTGATCAACGAGTCGCAGGCCTACCAGAACGATGTGGTCCCCCGGGCCCGGGGCGAGAAGCAGAAGCTAATTGAGGAGGCCACGGCCTTCAAGGACCAGCAGGTGCTCCGGGCCACCGGCGATGCCGAGCGCTTTCTGTCGGTCCTCCAGGAGTACCGCCTGGCCCCGGAGGTGACCCGGGAGCGGATGCACATTGAGGCCCTGGAGACCATTCTGGCCAGGGTGGAGTTGATCCTGTTGGACACTGGTGCCAGCGGCAACCAGGTCCTGCCTTTCCTGCCGCTGAGGGACCTGGGTCGCTCGAGTTCAGGCTCAGGAGGGGAGTGATACGATGAATATACGCATCCTTGGTGGCCTGAGCGTTCTCCTGATCGCTGTGGCCTTCCTCGCCGGCCAAATCCTCTTCGTCGTGGACGAGACCAAGCAGGTCATCGTCCTCCAGTTCGGCGATCCCATCCGCACCATACGGAACCCGGGCCTGGCCACGAAGCTACCCTTCATTCAGGACGTGACCTACTTCGAGAAGCGCGTCCTCTCCAGCGACGCACCTCCTCAGGAGTACCTGACCACGGACAAGAAGCGGCTGGTGGTGGACCACGTGACCCGGTGGCGGATAACGGACCCCCTTCTCTTCTTTAAGACAGTCGGCACGGAGGCGCGTGCCCGGGCCCGCCTGGACGACATCGTCTTCTCCGAGCTGCGGCGGGAGCTGGCCACGGTCAACTTCGTTGACGTCATCTCCCAGGAGCGGGAGAACATCATGGAGAGTGTGGCCCTCTCCTCCGCGGAGAAGGCCAGGGAGTTCGGCATCGAGCTCGTGGACGTCCGCATCCAGCGGGCCGACCTGCCGGAGGTGGTGCAGCAGAGCGTCTTCAATCGGATGCGGGCGGAACGCCAGCGGGAGTCCTCCCTGTTCCGGGCCGAAGGTGAGGAGCAGGCGGCCATCATCCGCGCCCGGGCCGATCGAGACGAGACGGTCATCCTGGCCGAAGGCTACCGAGAGTCCCAGCGCCTCCGCGGCGAGGGTGAGGCCCTGGCCATCAGCATCTACGCCCAGGCCCTGGAACAGGACCCGGAGTTCTACGCCTTCTTGCGACGTCTGCAAGCCTACAAGACCACCCTCAAGGGAGGAGACACCATCGTCATCCCCGCCGATTCCGACTTTTTCCGTTACCTGACCAGCGCCGGGCTGGGGCTGGCCAGCGGCGAGGCGGGAGCGGCCGGCGCGGGCCCATGAAGTAGAGCCTCGGCTATAGTTACATCAAACCGAAAATCGAAGGCTGCTTTTCGAGCGCCAGTTCCGGTTTCATGAGTTAGCAAGGGAGGGGGCCCTGATGCGGTCCCCTCCACTTTAGAGAGATCTTCGTTCTACCCCTTTTTCGGTAAACCTCACAACCTTCCCCCCTGGACGCTTTCCAGAAACCGCGCACTACTTCGTCCTACGCCCCGTTAAGTCAAACTTCGCACTTGCTGTTTTACGGTAAGCGTTCAGGTGACCGGCACTTCCAAACCAGTTTTCATTCGACAACCGCCTCTTCTGACCCGGTTGTGCTCACTTTTGGTACGATTTCGCAAGTGCCGGTCACCTTATGCGCCTATTCTTGAGACTGCCTGAACGGTTACGTTTTACGGCAAATCATCGGGGCATTTCCACCCTCTTTCCTCTTCCGTAAACCTAGAGTCCGTTATGAAAGGGGATCCAGAATCCCTCTTGACATTCCCATGAAATAGTGGGGGTGAACTTTGCATGAAACTAGAATTTCGCTTCTTTAGTCGGTCGTAACCCTGGTGTTCTGAACTACGTTGGCGTTAACCCGGCGGCTGCGTTCGAAATCCCTCGGCAAGTTCCAGGCGGCGTCCTGAGGGTTCGACAGACAAGAAGCGCTGTTCCTTCGGCAGATCAGGGCAGGCCCTGATCTCATCGAAGGGCTCACCATGACGACTTATCGAAAGGCTGGCCTGTCGTCCCAGACCCTCAGCAATTTCCCGGAAGAACTCTCGCACCCCCGACAGGTGCCGGCCCTGACTCTCGAAGATCTGGACTGCCTGCATCTTTTGCTCCCACACCGGCGTGATATCCACAAAGGCGTCAGGGTGTTGACTCATGATCAGATAGATGACCTCCGGCTTGTGGGGCTGCAGGCTTTCTTGCATCTGTTCCGGGTAAAACAGCGGCCCCGGCGCGCAGATGTAAGCTGCTTCGAAAACCACACGTCCCACTGCGAGATGGTCCGGGTAGATGGCACAGGCGTCGTGGGAGCCGTCGGCGGGGTAGGGATCGTGGGTGATGATGCTGCGGGGGCGCTTCTGACGGATGAGGCGCACAAGTTGCTCGCGTAGTTCCTGGGCGACGTACTGCAAGTCACCGTCGTCATAGCGCAGGAAGGTGATGTCCTCTACCCCCAGGATCGCCGCCGCCCGGCGCTGCTCGGCCTCGCGGATGGCGGCCACATCCTCGGGCGTCCGGGTAGGGTCACCGGTGCCCCGGTTGCCGCTGGTACACAGGACGTAGGCCACCTGGCGGCCGGCCTGCACCAGCCGGGCCACCGTTCCGCCGGCGTGGATCTCGATGTCCTCCGGATGCGCGGCGACGCACAGCACCGGCCCGTTTATACGTTCGAAGTCAGGCATGCTTCACTCCCCTTTCTATCTCCTCTAATCGTTTCAGCATTCCCAATCGCAGCACCCCGGCCACCATCGCCACAGCGAAGACCGGGCCAAAGCCCACGGTATCGGCCAGGCCGGCCGCTAGCAGGGGCAGCAGCCGGGTTGGTGCTACCAGGGCGTTCATGTACCCGGTGTATTCCGGCCGCCGCTCGTCAGGTGAGACCTCCATCAGGTAGCTCAGGTCGCCGATGATCTGGCCCCCGACCACTGCCCCCAGGAAGAAGAAGACTGCCATATACCAGGTCAGGGTCCATCGGGGATCGGCTGTCCCCGGCACTGTCAGCCCCAGAAAGGGGCTTACCAGGCCCGTCAGGGCCAACACTTTGAGCAGGCTCAGTTTGCCCCGCCGGTCGCCCCACAGCCCCCACAGCGGGTTGCTGGCCAACTGGCCGGCCATCTGGGCGGCGATGAGCGTCCCCACCTCCGCCTCCGCCAGCCCCCCGCGCCGGGCCTGGACCACGTACAACGGCGTCACCATCAGGGTCACCCCGGCCAGCCACTGAACGACCAGGAAGAACCGGAAGCGCCGGTCCGTCCGCAGCACCTGAAGCCCCTCCCGCAAGAACGCCCGGAAGGCGATGGGCCGTTCCTCGACCGGCGCTGGCGGCTCCCGCATTAGGGCAAAGCACAGCGTAGAGAGGGCCAGCACCCCCGCGCCCAGGCCGAAGATGAGGGCGTAGTTGATGGGGAAGGCCAGAATGTCTGAACGGCGCAGGATGCCCCGGATGAGCAGGCCGGCCCCCACCCCCAGCAGGCCGCCGGCGAAGAAGCGCACGGCCAGGAAGGTGCTGCGCCGTGCCGCGGGGATGGTGCGGCCGACGATGTCGTTGTAGGGCACGCCGGCTACTCCGCTGATGAAGGCGAAGGTCGTCCACAGAGCGAAGAAGACAGCCAGCAGGACGCCGGACCGGGCGTCTCGCAACAGGACCAGGAGCCCGGCCAGCGTCGCCAGAGCCAGGGCGCGGCCGCCGCCAGCGAAGACGTAGAGAGGTTTGCGGTAGCGGCGCCCGCGGGCGTAGCCGGCGGCGAACAGTTGGGGCACCAGCCAGCCGTAGCGGCGGATGGACTCGGCGGCACCCACCGCCAGGGCCGCGCCGGTCAGGTTGGTGAGGAAAGCTGCCAGCACCGTGCCCGCGTCCACGAAGGCGGTGCCCAGCTCGAAGAGCGCGCCACTGAGAGCGCCCCAGGTGAAGTTCCAGGGCAGGTGGGCGCGGATTTCGGCACGTTCGGCTTGAGAGCCCATACGCACGTGATGGTAGGGGATAAGACACCCGGCTACCGGGCCGTCTCCACGATGACGCCGTCCCGCAGGTGGGCACGCACGTCGGCCAGTTGGGCCATGGTCTCGTCGTGGGTGACCACGATGACCGTTTTGCCCTCCTCGGCGAAGCGGTGCAGCAGCCCCACGATCTCGATGCCCGTGGCCGTGTCCAGGTTGCCCGTGGGCTCGTCGGCCAGGAGGATGGCCGGGTCGTTGGCCAGAGCGCGGGCGATGGCGACCCGCTGCTGCTCGCCGCCTGAGAGGCGCCGGGGGCGGTGGTCGGCGCGGTGGGCCAGCCCCACCGCCTCCAGCAACTGGCGCGCGCGGGCCTCCCGCTCCTTCGGTGGCACGCCGTTGAACTCCATGGGCAGCATCACGTTCTCCAGGGCGCTCAGGTTGGGGATGAGCTCGAAAGTCTGGAAGACGAAGCCCACCTTCTGGCGGCGATAGGCCGTCAGCTCCCGCTCGCCGAGCCCGTTCAGGTCCACACCCGAGATCAACACCCGCCCGCTATCGGGCCGGTCCAGGGCACCGAGGATGTTCAACAAGGTGGTCTTGCCGCTGCCACTGGGGCCCACGATGGCCACCATGTGACCTTGCTCCACGGTTAAGTTCGCCCCGTTCAGGGCGCGGATGACGTTCGGCCCCAGGCGGTACTCCTTGACCACCTGATCCAGCACCAGCCTTGTACTGAGCCCAGTCGAAGTAACGTTCTCGTTGCGACTTGCCATACGTTGACACCTCCCTGCACGCTCCGTCTAATGGGTCATGCCGCCCATATCGAAGACCGGGCTCATCGCCAGGGTCTGCACGGCCAACAGCAGGATGAAGGAGAAAAGGGAAAAAGGGGAAAGGGGACAAGAGAATTTTATCCCTTGTCCACTTTTTCCCTTTTTCCCTTTTCAACTTCCCCTTCTTCGCATGGCCTCGGCCGGCCGCATGCGGGCAGCCCGGGCCACCGGGTACAGGCTGCCGGCCAGCCCCAGCAGGAAGACTACCCCCAGGGCATAGGCCAGCGCCGTGGGCGACAGGCCGAAATTCACCACCAGCGCCTCGGTGGGGTTGCCCCCGCCCATGGCCGTCACCGCCAGGAGCCGGCCCCCAACCCGCTGCAGAAGGATGCTCCCCAGGGCCGACCCGGCCACAGCGAAGATGATCAGCCCGACCAGACCCCCGATGGCGGCCAGGGCCAGCGACTCGGCGACAAACTGGGCGGCCACATCCCCGTCCGAAGCGCCGATGGCCTTCAAAACCCCAATCTCCCGCGTCCGCTCCCGGGTCACCAGCGCCATGGTGAAGAGGACCACGACGGCAGCCACGACGATAGCCGCCAGGCTCCCCCGCCGGCCGTTGGCTTCAATGCTCCCCAGGGTCTCGGCGAAGACGCGGGCTGTGGACTGGCCGGAGATGACGTCGGCGGCGTCGCCGAAGGCCTGGCGCAGCCCCCGCTCCACCTGGGGCACCTTATCCACCGACGCAGCCGTCACGAAGATGTGGCTGATCTTCCCCTCCTGGGCGTAGGCCTGCTGCACCAGGTTCAGTGGCGCGAAGACCTGGTTGTCACCGAAGACGAAGCCGCTCTGGAAGATGCCTACCACCTCCAGCGTCAGGTCCTGCACCTGAACGTTGGGATTGGGCCGATCCTCCAAGGCCGCCCGGCCGGCTGGGATGGTGAAGGTATCGCCCAACTGGAGGCCGTACTGATCGGCGTACACCTGGCCGACCACCGCCACCCCTTCAACCCGGCTCAGAGCCTGCCCTGAGCTTGTCGAAGGGTCAGGGTTTTGCCCCTTCGACGGGCTCAGGACACCGCCGGCATCTTCGGGTGTCAGACCCCGTCCGGCGATGATGTTCACGTTGCCCACTTCCCCGTGGCTCGAGACCCGCTGGGTGTCCCCTGGTCGCACGCCGACCACGATGGCAATGGAGGCCGGTTTGGAGGGGTCCCGCAGCCGCTGATACAGGTAGGGCTCGATGCGGGTGATATCGGGGACGGCCTGGGCCTTTTCGAAGAAGGATTCGGGCAGGGCATCAGCGCCGGCGCCCATACCGGTGGCCCCGGCGGCCCGCACCTCGATCAGCGTGCCAACGGTGGCGGCAAGCTCGCGGGCCTGTTGGCCCACCCCGGCGCTGGCCTGGGTCATGGTCAGGAAGGTTGCCACGCTCAGGCCCAGCAGCAGGATGACCAGCACCGCTCGCACCGCGCTGCGGTAGACATTTCTCCAACCACGTATCAACGCACCCATGGTTTGTCTCCTTTCTTACTCGTATCGCAACGCCTCCGCCGGCCGCATCTGCACCGCCCGGCGCACCGGGTACAGGCTGCCTACCAGGCCGAACAGGACCGCCAACCCCAGGGCCGCGCCTACGACGACTGGCGAAAGGCCGGGGTTGATCGTCGGCGCCAGGCTGGCCCCCGCCGAGCCCAGAATCGTGGACAGCAGCACCGATCCGGCTCCCGCTGCCACGACCAGCCCGGCCAGCCCCCCGACCAGGGCCAGGGCCAGGGACTCGGCGGCGAACTGCAACGCTACATCCCAGTCCGAGGCGCCGATGGCCTTCAAGACCCCGATCTCCCGCGTGCGTTCTCGCGTTACCAGCATCATGATGAACAACGTCACCAGCGCGCCGATGACTGCCGCCACGGCTGCCGCCAGCAGGCTGTTGGCACTGATGCCCCGTAGGGTCTCGGCGGTGAAGTTGGCACTGGCCTGCTCCGTCAGAATATCCGCTTGATCCCCAAGCAGCGCCCGCAGGTCTGCTTCCACCTGGCCCACGTTGTCCGCAGCGTCCACGGCGACCCAGAACTGGGTCACCTGTCCTTCCTGGCCCAGCCAGCGCTGGGCCACGTCCAGGGGGATGAAGATCTGGTTGTCGCCCCAGACCACGTCCACGGCGTGGATACCTACCACCCGCAGTGTCAAGGACGGGATGTCCGGTGGCGCCTCTCCGGCTGCGCGGCGCAGGATACGCGGGTCCAGCTCGAACGTATCCCCCACCTGCAGGCCGCCGTACTGTTGGGCGAAGACCTGCCCTACCACAGCCACAGGCTGGCCAGCGGACGCCGGCTCGAGCCCGCGCCCGGCGATGATGCGGGGATTGTCGATGAAGCCCCCCATGGATGACAGGCGCAGCGTCGCTCCGGGCTCGGCACCGATCGCCACGCCCATGGCGAAGGGCTTTGAGTTGTCGGCGATCTGCCGGCGCAGGTATTTCTCTACCCGGACCACGTCGGGGACTGCGGAGATCTGGATGGCCAAGTCCTCCGGCAGGGTGCGGCGGCCCCCGCCGGCAGCCGGCGCCCCCAGAGGGTTGACCTGGATCAGGGTCGCCACCTGCTGGCGGATGGTCTGACCCTGGGCCTGGCTGGCGGCGCTGGCCTGGGTCATGGTCACGAAGATGCCCACACTCACCGCCAGGATGAGGATGACCAGCAGCGACCGGACCTTGTTGCGGTACACATTGCGCAGTCCCCGTTTCAACGTACCCGGTATCATCGTGTCACCACCTCCACCGCGTCGCCCAAAGCCTCCTGGATGCTCTGGGCCACGGCCGCCTTCTTGTCCGCCGACGCCACGCTCACAAAGATGACCGATACCTGGCCGTCTTGGTCGAAGATCCGCTGGGCCGTGTCCAAGGGTAGGAAAACCACGTCCTCACCTACGCCTGTCGCCACGCGTTGTCCTGAGCCTGTCGAAGGGCTGTAGCGTCCGATCACCCGCACCCGCTGGTCTGTCAGCAGGAAGCTGGCCCCGATGTCCAGCAGGTGCCGCATGCCGGCCATCGCCCCGGAGCCGCCGCCGTAGTCCTCAGCGGCGACGCCCCGACCGACGACGGCCACCCGCTCGCCGGCGTCCTCGGCCTCGAAGTTCCGTCCAGCACTGATCTGGCCAAAGGTTTCCACTTTGTCCGGGCCAAGCACCCGCAGTGGCGCACCGGGCGCCACGCCGATGACGTTATGCGGCTTGCTTTTGATGAGCAGGTAAGGTGCTACATCCGCCACACCGTCCAGGGCTGCGATGGTTTGTACTGCCTCCTCTGACAGTGTGGCGCCGGATGCCGGCCGTACCTCCAATGTCGCGGCCTCCGCCGGAGCCGAGGCCGGCGCGGCTGGCGCTGATACGGGGAGCGGTGCACACCCTGCCACGATCAGCGCTGCGATCACCAGGCCGATACCGAAGGTCTCGATGCGCCTCGCACTCGACCTAAAAGAACTGCTCCTTATGGTTTTCATCATGACTTTCATCGTTGCTCTCCTGCTTGATGCCATTCATACCTGCGCAACAAGATCCCCAAAGCAGTTAACACCAGGCCTGCCGCCAGCGCCAGCAGGAGCAGAGGCCGGCTCTCGGCGCCTGTCGTCGGCAGCCTTTGCGGTTGCGGCGGCTCGGTCGGCGCCGCCGGGACCGGCGTGGGTATTGCTGGGGTCGGTGACGGGCCGGGCTCCGATGTCGCCGTCGGTGGAATCGGGGTTGGTGTCGTCGGCACGGCCGTTGCCGTCGGCGGTACCGACGTCGGGGTAGGCGTATGGGGTGTCGGCATGATATGCACCGTCGGCGTTGGGGTATGGGGCGTGGGCATGATATGGATTGTGGGTGACGGTGTTGGCGGCACCGGTGTTGCTGTTGGCGGCACGGCCGTTGCCGTCGGCGTAGGTTGTACCAAAACCGCCGCCGATGACGCCGCGATGGTGGCTGGCACGCTGAGGATTGCTGCCAGGAAGAGCCCTGCCACCCCCAGGGCCAAACGAGGAAACCAGTTCTGTGCTTTCATAGCCGCACCTCGCCAGTGACGCTCAGGAATTCGCCGGCAGGACCACCTGGAAGGTACTGCCCTCTCCGACCCGGCTTTCCACCGTAACCGTCCCCCCGTGGCGTTCCACGATGTGTTTCACGATGGTCAGCCCGATGCCGGCACCGCCGGTCGTCCGTGCCCGCGATCGGTCGCCGCGGTAGAAGCGCTCAAAGATGTGGGGTAGATCCTCGGGGGCGATCCCACAGCCGGTGTCCGCCATGGCCAGGCGCGCTGTGCCATCTTCGCTCCGCAGGACGACCTCCACCTGTCCCCCAGGCGAGGTAAACTGCAGCGCATTGGCCAACAGATTGACCAGCACCTGGCTCAGCCGGTCCTCATCGCCCATCGTCGTCACCGGCCGCCCGGGCAGGTGCACGGTCAACTCAACGCCCTTTTCGACAAACTGGGGCCGCAATCGAGCCGTTGTCTCCTCCACCAGCCGGTCCAGCCCAACCGCCTGCCGTTCCAGTGGGCGATCGGCCGCCTCGAGTTGAGACAGGACGGTCAGATCATCCACCAGCCGTCGGAGCCGGGCCGCCTCGCGTTGCACTCGCCGGAAGGTGGCCTCGTCGGCGGGGAAGACGCCGTCCAGCAGGGCCTCCATGTAGCCCTCGATGCTGGTTAGCGGGGTGCGCAGCTCATGGGCCACGTTAGCTACCAGTTCCCGGCGCATCTGCTCCACCTGGGCCAGGCCGGCCGCCATCTCGTTGAAAGCCGCCGCCAGTTCTCCGACCTCATCGTCGCTCTGGACCGTCACCCGCTGCTCGTAGTCGCCAGCCGCCAGCCGCCGCGCCGCCACCGTCATCTGGCGCAGCGGGGCGCTGATCAGGCCGCTGAGCAACAGGCCCAGCAGGACGGCAACGGCAAAGGCGGCCAGGCCGGCGCCCAGCAGCGCCCGGTCCAGTGCGTCAGCGAAGTGCACGATGGTCATCGTTCCGCTCATCGCCGCCTGATGGCTGAGCTCGCCGGTGTGGCGGACCCACAGCCAGCGTGCCGCCAGACCGGTGGCCCCCACCGCAACGGCGATGACCAGCCCGTAGCTGGCCAATAGCTTGCCTCGCAACCCCCAGCGCACCCTCATCGCTCTTCTCCCAGCCCTTCGACGCCCTTGGAACAGAGCCGGTAGCCCACGCCGCGCACCGTCTTGATGAAGCGCGGGCTGGCCGGATCGTCCCCCAGTTTGGCGCGCAGGTTGCTGACGTGCACGTCCACCACGCGATCCACGCCGGCGAAGTCCAGCCCCCAGCAGCGGTCCAGCAGTTCCTGGCGCGAGAACACCCGGCCGGGGTGGTCCAGGAGAGTGTGGAGCAACTCGAATTCCCGCAGGCTCAGGTTCACCGGCCGACCATCCACTGCCACGGTGCGGCGTACGATATCCATCTCCAACCCGCCCTGGGTCAGGATCTGCCCCTCGGCCGGCCGTTGGCCCGGCCCAGCGCGGCGCAGGATGGTCCGCACCCGGGCTACCATCTCGCGAGGGCTGAAGGGCTTGGTGACGTAGTCGTCCGCCCCCAGTCCCAGGCCCACCAACTTGTCTCGTTCCTCAGTCCGGGCGGTGAGCATCAGGATGGGCACGTCGGACTCGCGGCGCAGCCGGCGGCACACCTCCAGGCCGTCGATGCCGGGCAGCATCAGGTCCAGGACGACCAGAACGGGGTCTGTCTGCTCAGCCAGTCTGAGGGCTGTTTCTCCGTCAACCGCTGCGACCACGTCGAAGCCGGCCCGTTCCAGGTAGGCGGCCACCAGATCGCGGATATTTTCCTCGTCTTCGACAATCAGAATGGTTCCCTTAGCCATGTCGCCTCTATTATACACGGGGATTGTAAGGTTTGTATAAAGCTTTGCTGCCTTTCTCCCTTCACCTCTGCACGATGCTTCTGTAATGGACTAAGAACTTAAGCCAACTAGAGAGCCCCACTTGACATTCCAGTCGCTGGAAGGTGTATACTGTGGACGTGATACGGGATGCG
>CAZHMV010000078.1:0-24310 GCA_964532665.1 uncultured Anaerolineales bacterium | reverse complement strand
CCACCCCCACCGCCGGCTGGACGCCTGCCCCACCTGCGTCTCACAGCTCAGCCAGGTGAGCAAGCTTTACCGGGGAGACTTCCTGGCGGATGTGTACGTGTCAGGTAGCTCGGCCTTCGACGAATGGCTGTCGATCCAGCGGGAGCAACTGCGGCTGCAAGCCTGCACAGCGCTCCAGGCACTGGCCGGTGCATACCTGGCGCGCGGGTCTGCTGAGCGAGCAGCCCACTTCGCCCGCCGGCTGCTGTACCTGGACCCCTGGAATGAAGCGGTCCACCGGCTTCTGCTGCGCGCCCTGGCGCTGAGCGAGGGACGCAGCGCCGCCCTGCGACATTTCGAGACGCTCCACCAGGTGCTGGCCGAGGAACTGCGCGTCGAGCCGGAGGATGCAACCCTGGCCCTGGCCGCGTCTACCTCCCATTCGTTCAGGAGAGAGAAGAAACCCTCACCGGAGAGCGCTCAAAAGAGGCGCTGGAGGAAATCGACGTCGACTTGGGGAATGTGCGGGCCGCGTGGCGCTGGGCGCTGGCCCAGGGCAAGATTCGAGAGATTGAGGCCGGCATAGATGGCCTGGCTCGGTTCTACGATCTCAGGGGGCTTTATCGGGAGGCAGAGGCAGCTTTCGGAAGCGCGGCCGACTCCATGCTGGCGCCCGCCCAGGGGGAGGTCGAGGCACAGCGTGTAGCTTGCCGATTGCTCCTTGAGCAGGCTCGCTTCTTGCTGCTCCAGGCGCTTCATACGCGGGCAATCCAGGTTGCCCAGGCTGCCATTGATCTGGCACAAACAGTCCAGAAGCAAACATGGGAAGCCAGGGGTATCTTTCTCTGGGGAGACGCCCTCTTCCGCCAGGGGGATTATGAAATGGCTCGGCTCCAACTTGAGCGTGCCCTGTCCCTGGTTCAGGCGACGGGAGACGGCACTGCGCAAGAGTTGACCCCAGCAGCGCGCGAGACTGAGCCGCCAGGGCTGGGTCCTGAGCGGGACGAAGGGCTCCGTTCTGAGCGCGACGAAGGGCTGGGTCCTGAGCGTGACGAAGGGGCGCGCTGGGCGGTGGAAGCGAAATGCTTGAACAGCCTGGCGGCCGTGTGCTGGGGACTGGGTGACTATGCCGGCTCCGAGGCCTACCTTGAACAGACGCTGCACATGGCCGTTGGTTCTGGCGACCGGCGGGGAGAGGCCAAGGTTCTCGGGAACCTGGGTGTGGTGGCCGTGGAACAGGGGGACTACGCCAGGGCCAGAAGCTACTTCCAGGAGAGTCTGCGCATGCGGCGGGCGATTGGCGACCGGCGCGGTGAGGGCGTCGCGTTGGGCAACCTGGGCAACGTGCTCCTCTATCTGGGGGCGTATGCGGAGGCGCAAACCTACTACACACAGGCTCTGTACATCCAGCGTGAGATCGGCGACCGGCAATACGAAGCGGTGTCGGTGGGCAATCTCGGTCTGTTGTACCACTACCTGGGGGACAACGAGACCGCCAGGGAATACAGCCGGCAGGCGCTACAGATGACGCAGGAGATCGGCGCACGCCGCGCAGAAGGGGCGATGTGGATGAAGCTGGGTCACGCCCAGGCCGGCCTGGGGCAGCTCGACGAAGCCGCCAATGCCTACCGGGGGGCTGTCGCCCTGCAGCGCGAGTTGGGCCGGCTCAACCAGGCGATGGAACCCCTGGCCGGCCTGGCGCGCGTGGCCCTGGCCCAGGGGGATCTCCAGCAGGCATTAGCGCACGTCGAGGGGATATTGAGCTACCTGGAGACGGGCACTCTCGACGGCACGATCGACCCTTTCCAAATTCACCTGACCTGCTACCGCGTGCTACACGCCAACGGTGATCCTCGCGCCCGGGAGGTGCTGACCACTGCCTACCACCTGCTGCAGGAACGGGCCGCGAAGATCACGGATGAAGTGATGCGCCACTCGTTCTTGGAAAACGTGGCTGCCCAGCGGGCACTTGTAGAAGAGGTCGAAGGGTGCAGGCGTCATCACGGATCCTCCTGCGACGCCAAGACCGGGGCGTTGGAGTCAAGAAGGTCACCGCTGACTACTCAGGCCGGTGAGCGCGCAACCCTTGAGCAGAATTGAAGCTCGCCCGTGTACGCCCAGAGGGTTGTCCATGGAACTCATCCCATCTGCGAATCTGCGTGTACGCTGTGTGTCAATTGACAGGCCTCAAACTCGAAGGATCTAGCATGAAAATCTACGACATCTCACTGACCATCCGACCGGATATGCCTGTCTGGCCCGGTGATCCAGGCGTGGTCATCGAGCGGCGGGTCAGCATTGACCAGGGGGACGCGGCCAATGTGTCGCATCTGGCTATGGGCACGCACACCGGCACGCATCTGGACCCGCCGGTGCATTTCATTCCGGGGCGGAAAGGTGTTGATGAGCTGGACCTGAACGTGCTGGTGGGGCCGGCCCACGTCGTCGAATTCCACGTCGAGGATGGGATCACGGCCGCCGACCTGGAGGCTGCCGGCCTGCCCGATGACGCCACGCGCCTGCTGTGCAAGACCCGCAACTCCCAGGGCTGGACCGAAAACCCTACCGAGTTTGACAAGAACTTCGTCTACCTCAGTCCCGATGCCGCGCAGTGGCTGGTTGACCGCGAGTTTCAGTTGGTGGGCGTGGACTACCTGTCGGTGGAGCAGTTTGAGATGTCCGACCAGGTTGCACCGACGCACCACATCTTGCTGGATGCCGAAGTCGTTGTGGTGGAAGGTTTGAACCTGGCCGGCATGCCCGAAGGCCGCTACACGCTGGTCTGCCTGCCGTTGAAGATTCAGGCCGGCGATGGTGGGCCCTGTCGGGCGATCTTGCTGGATGGCTAGATGGCTAGATGGTTAGATGGCTAGATGGCTGGATGGCTGAGCTGACCGTACCAGCCATCCAGCTATCCAGCCATCTAGCCATCTGACCCCGAAGCGAGTGAGCAGTTCCATGACCCACAACACTTCCACGCAGCGGCCCCCGGCCGATGAGACCAAAGCCCGCGTGCAGCAGCAGTTCGGCGCCCACGCCGATCGCTACGCCACCAGCGCCGTCCACGCCCGAGGCGAAAGCCTGGGCCGCATGGTGGACCTGGTTCGACCCCAGCCGGCTGACCTGGTGCTGGATGTGGCGACGGCCGCCGGCCACACCGCCCTGCGCTTTGCTGCCCACGTGCGCCAGGTTGTCGGGGCCGACCTGACGCCGCCCACGCTGGAGACCGCCCGCCGGCTTGCCCGTGAACGAGATCAGTCCAACCTCAGGTTCGTCGCCGCCGACGCCGAACACCTGCCCTTCCGCGCCGGGAGCTTCGACATCGTGACATGCCGGCTGGCGCTCCACCACATGCCCGACGCCGGCCAGGCCATCGCGGAGATGGCGCGCGTGTGTCGAGCAGGCGGCCGCGTGGCCCTGGCCGACAACATT
This sequence comes from uncultured Anaerolineales bacterium, assembly GCA_964532665.1. GTDB lineage: Bacteria > Chloroflexota > Anaerolineae > Epilineales > JAANWY01 > CAZHMV01. The sequence goes on along the minus strand of CAZHMV010000078.1, from coordinate 20,899 downwards.
GTCCCCGAAGACGAGGACACAGCAGCGTGGGTCAACCAGTTTGAGACGATTCGCGACCCATCCCACTTCCGCCTCTGGCCGCTCCCCGCCATCATCGCCATGTTCGAGGCCGCCGGCCTCGAGGTGGCAGAGCGGCAGACGCTGACGAAGATGATGGACTTCGAGAACTGGGCCTGGCGCATGGATGTTCCGCCGGCCGACAGGGCACGGCTCCGCGCCCTGCTTTTCGACGCGCCGCCGGCGGTGCAGCAGTGGCTGTCGCCGCGCGAGGTTGATGGCCGGCTGAAATTCAACCTGGTCGAGGGTGTCCTGCTGGGCCGCAAGTGACCGCCAAACGCAATCTGGACGGCGAACAGTGGAATGAAACGAACATCCCATCCGAAACTTCCGGCCTTGTGGTCGTAAGTTCGTTCAATTCTGTTGTTCGTTGTCCAGTGGCCCTCGGCGGTCGCGGGTGCGCCGCCCCTTCCTCGAATGGCCGATTTTGACGACCACACGTTCTGATGCCACATTGCGCGGGATCCAAAACTCGGTTATAATTGTGGGTAATCCAACAAGAGACCGCCGGGCTTCAACGACCGACGATCTCGTCACGACCTGCCCGTCGTATCCGGCCTAGACACGTTCCCGATTCGCCCTTGCCCCACTCTTCACAATCCGCTTGTTGGACATCCGACTTCGGTCAAAGTTCCTGGACTACACGAATCCGTCGATCACACAACTGCATCTGCATCAACAACCGACGTGGGCGGACCCGTAGCCCGGTGGACAGTCCGACCTCGTCAAGGAAAGGAGGGCACGATGATCGCTTTTGTGATGAGCGGGGGCGGCAACCGGGGTGCGCTGGAAGCCGGCGCCGTCCTGGAGCTGTTCGAACAGGGTGTTCAGCCGGACATACTCGTGGGCACCTCCGCCGGCGCCCTCAACGCCGCCTTCGTGGCCGCCAACCCTACCCTGGAAGGCGCTCGACAACTGGCTGATGTCTGGACCAACGCGCAAAAGGATGACCTGTTCCCCGGTAGCTGGTTCTCCATGATTGGCCGGCTGGCCTCGGGCCGCAGTCTATTCCCCAGCGAGCCGGTACGCAAGTTCGCCGAGAAACTGATTCCACCAGATAAGCGCACGTTCGGCGACCTGGAAGGTGTCAAGCTGTACATCACCGCCGCCAACTTAAACGCGGGCCGTTTGTACCTCTTCGGTGATCAGCCCGAGGCGTCCATCGTAGACGCTGCCATCGCCAGCGCGGCCCATCCGCTGGCCTTCCCGCCGGCAGAATACCAGGACTCACAACTGGTGGACGGTGGTGTGGTGGCCAATGTACCGGTGGGCGTAGCGGTGGACAAGGGTGCAACGGAGATTTACATCCTCAACGTGGGCTATGCCGGCCAGTTGGTGGAGGACAGGGACAACGTGCTGGAGATCCTGAACCGATCCATCGGCCTGATGATGTATCAGCCCTTTCTGCTGGACCTGAAGTACGCCACGGAAAAGCCCGGCATTACCCTGCACCACATCTCCATGACCCAGTTCCAGGGCACTCAGATGTGGGACCTGGAGCACGGGGCGGAGATGGTGGAGGCCGGCCGGCGGGCCATGCACGATTACCTGTCCGATCCCATCGGCCTGGGCGGGCTATCGTTCGGTGTGCCCCGCGACGTAGAGCCGGAGCCGCCGGCTGGCGCTGAGCCGTACGTGCCGCCGTGGCTCCGGTAGGAGCAGACAAGGAAGACTGGCATGCCGTACTACTTCCCCCTTCGATGGAACTTTGGTCCACAAGACAGTCAGCGTGCCGCTCAGAATCTGCTCACCTTACGTCAGCAGATCCGAGATGAGATCCCCCCACGCACGGTGGACGACACGTTGCTGTTAGCAACCTGGAATATCCGCGACTTCGACTCCAACAAATTCGGCCACGGTCCCCGGCTCAAGGAGTCCTTCTTCTACATCGCAGAAATCATCTCCGCCTTTGACCTGGTGGCCGTCCAGGAAGTGAATGAGGACCTCTCCGCGCTCAAGACGGTCATGCGCATCCTGGGACCCGATTGGGACTATATCGCCACCGACAGTACCGAGGGGCGCTCGGGTAACAGGGAACGGATGGTGTATGTGTATGACACCCGCAAGGTGCGCTTCCAGAAGATTGCCGGCGAGATCGTCCTGCCGATGCGCCGGCTAATTCGAGGCGAAAGACAGTTCGCGCGCACCCCGTATCTCGTTGCGTTCCAGTCGGGCTGGTTCGTGTTTATGATCTGCGCTGTTCACATCTACTACGGTGCCGAATCAGGTCCGAAGTTGGCCAGACGCATTGAAGAAATCACTGCTATCGCCACGCTGCTGTCGCAGAAGGCGGACGACGAATCGGCCAATTACATCATCCTGGGCGATTTCAATATTGTCAGCCCAGACCACGAGACAATGCAGGCCCTCAAAGAGCAGGGCTTCATCGTTCCGGAGGGATTGTCCGGTCTACCCTCCAACATGCGGTTGGACAAACACTATGACCAGATCGCCTTCAAAGCACGGGATGGCCAGCTTCAGTTCGGTGGTCGGGCCGGCGTGTTCAACCTGTACAAGTCCGTATTCCGCAAGGAAGACAAAGACATCTACTTCGAGCACATGAAGAAGTTGGATGAGCTGGAGTTGGACGCCGATGGCCGGCCCACGGACACCGAGCACAACACCTCCTACTACCTGGACACCTGGCGCACGTTTCAGATGTCCGATCACCTGCCTATATGGGTCGAGTTGAAGATCGACTTTTCCGAGCAGTATCTGCGCAATCTGCTGGTCCCGTCGTTCGGGATTCAGCCCGTACACCCCTTGAGTTTCTCTATGCCGGAACTGGACGATTGAACATTGTGAGCTTCCGGATTGACGAGGGCGCAAATCGCCAGCCCGTGAGGTAACCCGGTGAACATTCTCGAGATCACAATCCAGCGCGGATCAGGCGATGCCTGGCCGGTTGCCGCGGAACACAGCACGTCGGGCGCGTTCCTGCCGGTCCGCAGCGAAGGTGTCCTTCAGATTGACCTGGCTGAGCTTCGAGCCCAGGTCGATCCGAGAGGCTACGGTACTCTACTGGGCCGGGCGCTGTTCCGCGATGAGGTGCGTGATGCCTTTGTGCGCGCCCGCGCCGAGAGCGACGGTACCCTGCGCCTCCTCCTCTTCGTCGAGGCTGACGACCTGAAGACCTTGCGCTGGGAGCGGCTGTGCGCTCCCCTGGACGCCGGCTGGGACTTCCTGGCCCTCGACCAGCGGGTGCCCTTCTCTCTCTATCTGCCCAGCCTCACCGACCGCCGCTTCCCGCCCATAGGTCGTCGCGACCTGCGGGCTCTGGTCATGGTGGCCGGCCCAGAGGGACTGGAGAAGTACCGGCTGGAGTCGTTCGATCCCGAGATCGCCGTGTCCAGCGTGCAAACCGCCCTCGGCGAGATACCGTGCGATGTGCTGGCCGCGGTGGAGGGTGCGGTGGGTCCGCCGACCCTGGATGCCCTGTGCGAGCGCATCACGGCCGAGCGCTACACGCTGCTGCACGTTGTCTGCCACGGTCGATACAAGCGTGGGGGCGAGGAGACGGTCCTCTACCTGGCCGATGCGGACAACCAGGTCGATCCGGTGCCCGGTACGCGTCTGCTGGAACGGCTGGGCCGGCTAAGTGGTGTCAGAGGCTTGCCTCATCTGGCATTCCTGGCCACCTGCGAGAGCGCCAGCCCCGAAGCCGAGGGGGCGCTGGGCGGGTTGGCCCAACAGCTTGTGCGCGACCTGGGCATGCCGGCTGTGGTGGCAATGACCGACCGGGTGTCGGTGGCCACGGCCCAGGCATTGGCGGAGGCTTTCTACCGCCGGCTGCGGGAGCATGGCGAGGTGGACCGGGCGCTGGTCGAGGCGTGTGCCGGCCTGGCCGAACGACACGACATCACGGTGCCGGCGTTGTACAGCCGGCTGGGTGGCCGTCCCCTCTTCAGCGATACGCTCGATCGTCCCCTAACCAACGCAGAAATCGCCTATGGACTCTCGCGGGTAGAAGCGCTGCTGCCCCAGCGCGCGCCGGTGCTGCAACCGGCATTCGAAAAGCCGGCTGCAACGCTGCGGGGGACAGTGGAAGCGGACCCGAGCGCATTGAGCGAGCCGACCCGCCAGGAGCGGGAGGCGGCTCTGACCGAGCTCAACAACCTGTGCCAGGAAGCGTTGGACCTCAGCTTCAACGCGCTGGCGCTGGGACAGGAGCCGCCGGCCTACGACCATCGCTGCCCCTTCCGCGGCCTGTACCCCTTCCGCGTCGAGGACCGGGAGTTCTTCTTCGGGCGCGAAGCGCTGGTGGATTTGCTGAGGGAAAACCTGGACCAACACAACCCTTCGACGGGCTCAGGACACCGCTTTCTGGCCGTGCTGGGACCATCGGGCAGCGGCAAGTCATCGGTGGTGCTGGCCGGGCTGGTGCCGGCTCTACAGGCGGAGGAACCAGGTTTGCAGATGGCCTACCTTACACCGGGCAGCGATCCGCTGGCCCACCTGGAAGCGAGCCTGTCGAAGGTGGGCGACCGGCCTGCTGTGCTCGTGGTGGATCAGTTCGAGGAGCTGTTCACCCTCTGCGCCGATGAAGACAAACGACGGGCTTTTCTGGATCGGCTGTTGGCCCCAGACCTGTCAGGTTTTGGAAACCTGACAGCTCTGGTAATCACCATGCGGGCCGACTTCTGGGGGGAATGCGCGCCCTTCAACGCGCTCAAGCAGGAGATGCTGGCGCACCAGGAGCTGATTGCCCCCATGAACAGTGGCGAATTGCGCCGCGCGATGGAGATGCAGGCGGCCAGGGTGGGCCTGCGCTTCGAGGCCGACCTGGGCAACACCATCCTTGACGACGTGCAGGGTGAACCAGGCGCCATGCCACTATTGCAACATGCCTTGTTGGAGCTGTGGAAGCGCCGGCACGGTCGCTGGCTGCGGGCCGGCGAATATCGGGCGATCGGCGGGGTGCGCCAGGCGATTGCCCGCACCGCGGACGAGGTCTACGCCGGCTTATCACCCGATGAGCAGGAGCGGGTGCGTGACATCTTTGTCCGCCTGACCCGCCTGGACGAAGAGGCCGTACGGGGCGAGGAACGGCGCGACACACGACGCCGGGTAGGACTGGAGGAGTTGGTGCCGGCGGGGAGCGCCCCGGTGGCGACCAAGGCGCTGGTGAAACGTCTGGCCGATGCCCGGCTGGTGGTGACCGGCGTGAACGAGGTTACCGGCCGGGAAGAGGTCGAGGTGGCGCATGAGGCGTTGATCCGCCACTGGCCCCGTTTGCGTGGCTGGCTGGACGAGGATCGGGCCGGCTACCGGCTGCGCCAGGGGATCAGCCGGGCTGCGCAGGAATGGGAGGCGGGAGGAGAGGACGAGAGCCTGCTGGTACATCGAGGAGGCCGGCTGGAGGACGCCGAGGCGCTGGCGCAACAGCCGAAGTTCGCACTGAACAAGCAAGAGCAAGCCTACCTGGACGCCTGTGTGGCGTTGCGGGAGCGAGAGAAAGCCGAGCAGGAAAGACGACGACAAAGGGAAATGTGGGGTCTCAGGCTTCTGGCCGGCTTGGGACTCGTCGCCATAATTGCAGCCGTGCTTGCCTTCGTGCAGCTTGGGGTTGCCACTCGGGAACGCGACCGTGCCAACCGTGAGGCCGATGCGCGCGCTACTGAAGTCGTAGTCCGTAGCACCGCTGAAGCCGATGCGCTGGGAGCGCAAGCGACAGCCGAAGCAGAACGCGATCGTGCGGACAAACAAGCGAGGATTGCCCTGGCTCGCCAGTTGGCTGCTCAGACCATTACCTCGATTGAGAGGGAAGGGGACGCCGTCCTGCACCTTCTGTTGGCTGTGGAGGCGAGTCGGATTACAAATGACGCCGGATTGCCGTATGTCCAGGAAGCCGATGATGCACTGCGACAGGCCTTGGGTACCGCGCCTCTGGCAAATCTGCATCTGCACCACCGTGGGGCTTCGGTCAATCGCATTGTGTTCAGCCCAAAGGGTGCTTTGCTGGCCATCGCGAGTGCTGACGGGACAGCTCACTTGGTGAACACAAGAACCGGAGAGGAGATTGCTGCTCTCAATCATGCGCGCATAGTCACAGACGTTGCCTTCAGTCCCAGTGGAGGACAAATCGCTACCGCGAGCAAGGATGGGGCCGTTCGTGTGTGGGACATAAAAACGAAAACGCAGCAGGCTATCCTCCATTATCAAGACTCAGTCCAATCTGTCGTTTTCAGCCCAGACGGGCTGCGAATCGCTGTTGCCACTGACGCCAACATCATGAGTGATGCCATGATTCACTTGTGGGATACCACCACGTGGGCCAAACTTGCGGTCTTGCCTCATAAGGACCGTGTCTTGGAAGTCATCTTCAGCTCGGACGGAAAGAGACTGGCAAGCCGAAGTTCCGACAACACAGTCCGACTATGGGACGTGGAGTCAGGGGAAAGGTTGACACTCCTGCGCCACGGGGGCTGGATCACGGATTTTGCTTTTAGCTCAGACGGTGCATATTTGGCAACTGCCAGCCAAGACGGTACCGCCAGACTTTTGGACGCTGTCACGGGGGAAGAACTTGGTGTGCTGCACCACAAGGAGACGGTTGCCGCCGTTGACTTCAGCCCGGATGGGACGCGGCTGGCCACTGCCAGCACCGACGGCACCGCCCGCGTCTGGGACACCGCTACGCGAGAGATGCTGACCGAGCTGCCTCATCCCACTCAGGTCTGGGATGTTGCTTTCAGTCCAATCGGAGCAGGACTGGCAACAGGAAGTCCTTACTACACCACCCGGCTGTGGGATGCTGATACTGGCGTTCAACGGATCGTCTTGCGTCCCGAGGGTCTGGGACGTGTTCCCTTTCTGGGAACGATCAGAGAAGGCGTAATCACTACTCCCATCAGCGTTAGATTCCTACCGGATGGGAAGCGGCTGATAACGCGTAGTTTGGATGCGGTCTTCCGTATATGGGATACCGCCACCGGGGTTCAATTGAAGGTGCTCCGTCATGCTTCGGGAGCTAATGCCATTGCCGTCAGGCCGGATGGCGCACAGGTGGCTACTGTCGGTGAAGACAACACGGTACGTCTCTGGAATGTCGTCGGCGGGGTTGAACCACTGGTCTTCCAGCACGATGACCGGGTCCATGCCATCGCCTTCAGCCCAGAAAAGGCACAGAGGTTCGCTACAGTCAGCAATGATGCTGTCCACCTCGTGGACACTGCCGAAGGAGCGGAGGTGGCGATCCTGCGTCACGAAGGTCCTATTTCCGCCTTAGCGTTTAGTCCTGATGGGACGAAGTTAGCTACCGCCAGCGATGACAGAACTGCCCGACTGTGGGATGCTGTTACTGGCACCCAACTGGCGGTGCTGCGCCACAAGGATCTGGTCAATGACGTTGTCTTTAGTCCGAATGGGGCACAGTTGGCAACTGCCAGCGATGACGGGACTGTGTGCCTGTGGAATGTTTCTACGGGCGGAAGATCGGCCGTGCTGCCCCATAAGGGTTCGGTTGATGATGTGTCATTTAGTCCAGATGGGACACGGCTGGCCACAACAAGCGCCGACAACACCGTAAGGCTGTGGGATGCCATTGCCGGCACTGAGTTGCGCCAAGTAAGCCACACTGGTGAAGCCAGGGCCGTCTTTAGCCCGCAGGGAGCGTACCTGGCTAGCTTCGGTTTGACAGACAAGAACGTCTATCTGGTGAACGCTCGCACGGGATCTGATGTGGCAGTCCTTTCTCACGGAGCCGGTGTCGACAGAGTTGTTTTCAGCCCAGATGGAACTCGGCTTGCAACTGTGAGTGAGGATGACACAGTTCACTTGGTGGATGCCACAAGTGGCATCCAGTTAGCGGTCCTGCACCATAAGTCTATGGTTCAGGATGTTGGCTTCAACCCCGACGGGCAGCAATTGGTCACCGCCAGTACGGACGGGACTGCCCTCCTGGTTGACGCTGCCACAGGGGAGCAACTTGCCATCCTACGCCATCATGACGGAGTCAATGAGATCGCTTTTAGTCCCAATGGTCAAAAGATAGCCACAGCCAGTGAGGACGGCCACGCTTACCTGTGGAGTGCTGCCACGGGGAAGATACTGGCAGTGCTACCTCATGGAGCTAGTGTTAACAGAATTACCTTCTCTCCGGACGGTACCCAACTGGGTACTGCCAGCCGTGACGGTACAGCCCGCCTATGGGAGGTCAGCACCGGAAGTGAACTCGCCATCTTGCGCCACAACGAAGATGTTTGGGACATTGGCTTCAGTCCTGATGGACACTGGCTGGTTACACAAAGTGGGGACCATGCTGTACGATTGTGGCGCACGCGAGTGGAAGACATGGTGCAAATTGCCTGCCACGTTGCCGGCCGCAACCTGACGAAACAGGAATGGGCGCAGTACCTGGGCAATCGGCCGTACCACAAGACTTGCCCGAACCTGCCCGGGCCGGAGGAGGCAGGGACGCAAGATGTCAAGCCAATCGACTGAAATGGTTCTGCAACTATCCGGCCACGACGGCAGCCTTGCCGCCACCCTGCTTGATCCAGCCGGCCACCCCCTGGCCTCGGCGCCGGTGACACTGGACGTCGCCGCGCTGGGGGACATGCAGGAGCCGGAAGCGTACGGCCGCGCTCTGACCCGGGCCATCCTTGCCGGCGAGGTCGGGCAGGCCCTGCAGCAGGCCGGCCCGGCCCGCGTCCGGTTGGTCGTGGCCGGCGATGTGGGCGCGTTCCACGACCTGCGCTGGGAATGCCTGCTACGCCCCAACGGCGATCACCCCCTGCCCCTGGCGACCGCGCCGGCCACCCCCTTCTCACGCCTGCTCCATCCGGACACCGACAGCCATGCCCGCCCGCCGCAGATCGATTGGCCGTTGCGTGTCGTCGTCGCCATCAGCAACCCGTCCAACCTGGAACAGTTCAAGCTGGCTCCGCTGGACGTGGACTTGGAATGGGCCGAGTTCCAGCGGGCGCTGCGGCCGTTGCAGGGTCTGGTGGAGGTGGAACGGGTCGAACCGCCGGTCAGCCTGGATCGAATCTGCCAGGCCCTGGAAGGTGAGCCGAAGGTGTTCCACTTCCTGGGCCACGGTGCGTTTCGGCGCAGCACCGGCGAAGCGGCTCTTTTCCTGGAGCAGGAAACCGACCGCGCGGTGCAGGTCGTTCGGCAGGCGGAGTGGACTCAGCGCCTGGGGACTCTGCCCCGACCGTCCCACCTGATCGTCTTGGCGGCCTGCGAGTCGGCAGCGCAGGTGAACGCCAGCGTGCTGGTGGGGCTGGCGCCGGCCCTGATCGAGGCGGGGGCGGGAGCGGCCGTGGCCATGCGCGACAAGGTGGGCATTGACGTGGCCCGCGAGTTCACCTACCACTTCTACCGCCGGCTGGCCACCCATGGCCAGATCGACCTGGCGGCCAACGAAGCACGCAGCTTCCTTCTCGATCGGGGCGGCTGGAGCTGGAGCATCCCGACCCTCTTCCTGGAACGCGGAGCAGAGCACATCTTTGCCGCGCCTCCCGACGCGCTGGAGGCGGACCCCGCTCGACCTGGGGAGACCCTCATCCTGATCCCCGAGTTCAAGGGTCACGAGGAAGCTTTCTTCGAGATCGACCTGCGCGACACGTTGCAGGCCCACGTAGCCAAAGCGGACCTGGGAGCGGTGCGGGTCGTCTGGCTGAAGGAGACAGCCTTCGGCCCGGGCGACGACGACGCTGTGCGCCGGCTGGCGGCCCGCTATGGCGCAGCCCTTGTCGTCTGGGGCTGGTACGATCGCAGTCGATTCCGTGCCTGCTTCACTGTGACCGAGTCCCTGTTCGTCTATCGGGATCCGGCGGTCTTTCGGCCCGACGCCAGTGCGCGCGGCACACTGTACTCCGACGAGGATTTTGCCCTCTTCGTCAACCAGGAACTGCCGCGCCAGGTGGACTACTTCGTCTTCTTCACGCTGGGCCAGTTGTACTACTGGGAAGGGGACTACGAGCGGGCGCTGGCCGCGCTGAACCAGGCCATCGCAGCCGGCGAAACCGAAACCGCTGATGATCTGCCAGAGGGACTCGCTTACGCCTACTTCTATCGCGGCAATGTGCACGCCGTCTACCGCCAGGATCGTCGCGCCGCCATCGCCGACTACCGGCGGGCGCTGAAGCTGGCTCCAGACTTGGCCCACGCCGCATTCAACCTGGGCGAGGCGCTGCGCATCCTGGGGAACACCCAGCGCGCCCAGGGCGACGAGGAGCGTGCCGCCAAGACGTACCGGCAGGCGATCAGAGCTTACGATCAGGCAATTCGCAGCAACCCAGATTTCGCGCCGGCCTACGAAGGGCGAGGGCTGGCCTACTACGAAATCGGTTCAACCGAGACCGCGGTCGAGGACTACAAGGCGGCACTGGAGCGTGTGCCTCGGGCCGAAACCCACCACAAGCTCGGACTGGCACTGCGCGATCTGGGCCGCTGGGACGACGCATTGGCACACCTGGACCGGGCGATTGCCCGCGCCCCCGGCACGGGGCGCTTCTATTTCAGCCGTGGACGCCTTCGCGCTCGTCAGGGCGACGAGAACAGCGCCATCACCGATCTTCAGACATATCTGCGTCTGTCACCCCGAGATGACACCGAGCGGCGGGTAAGAGTAAGGACCTGGCTCAAAGAACGTGGAATTTCCAGGACTTGACTCGTTCATATAATCAGGGTAGACACACCCTCCCGCAGGTTTGAACTTTGTTTTGCCGGAAACCACTGGTCAAGAGCTTGTCTTCGGGGAAGAAGCATCCTCACTGCAACCTGCGGGAGGGTGGTTGGGAGATGAAACATGCCAGAAAGTCACGATTCGTTCGACGATGGTTTGGGCACTGATCCACTGGATCGAGGAAGTGGTAAGATGATGGGAGGTGGAGGCGGAGGCGGGAGCGACATCGACCCGTCGTACGAGGACGCTCTGCGTATCATGGGGCGGGCGCACGAAATCCCGTCGCCGTTCGAGCAAAGAGCACTCATCATGGACAACCCGGACGCGGCCGAACTGGCCCGCCGGCTGACAGCGCTGCGTCGTGCAGCCGGCGCGGACCTGGGATCGTTTGCTGCTCCCACGTTGGGAGCGCCGGCTGAGGAACTGTTGACGGGCCAGGTGGTGCAAGAGTTCATCAGCGCATTGCAGGAGACCCCTCCTGACCCGCAGGAATTGGCCGCCTTGCGCCGGCAGATTGAGCAGGCCGAAACGGAAGTAAGGGCGGCATTGGAAACGGTGTGCGAGCACGCCGCCGTGCAGGCCCGGCTGGCCGGCGAGGCTCCGCCTGGGCTGGACTTCCCCGGGGAAGTGTTTTCACAGTAGTCAACATACCCATGTGGCGCACCATGAAGCACGAAAATGCTAGATGGCTAGATGGCTAGATGGCTGGATGTCTGCACGGCACCGCCCAGCCATCCAACCATCCAGCCAACTAGCCATCTAGCCACCTGGCCAACTGTTTCCGGACCAAATGGGAGGTATACGGCATGAGTACGGAACTGGTCTTCAACGGCATAAACGGTGCCACTGGCGATTATCTGCTGCCGCCGATGACGCCAGAGCAGATTTCCCAGATCGCCCAGGGCGAAGAGCTGGATGAAGAGCATCTCAAGGAGCTCAAATGGTACCACGAACGGGCTATTAAAGCGACGCTGGGACCCAAGGAGGGCATAGACCCCAGGAACCTGGCGGAAGCCGGCTGGGGTGTCATCTTCGCCCATGGCGCCGATCCCGCCCTCCGCGAGGCCCTGAGCGAACTGCTGGAGCGCCGGCGCGAGCAAGCGGCCGAGAAGCACGAACACTACTACAAAGAATACACCGGTGTGGACGCGTATCGCCCAGGTGAGTCCAAACTGGACTTCCTGACCCGCCACGGCACTGGCCCCGGGCCGGCCGACCCGGAGAAGGTGCCCTACTACCTGCTCATCGTCGGCGGTCCGGAGGAGATCCCCTATCGTTTCCAATATCAACTGGACGTGCAGTATGCCGTGGGTCGCATCCACTTCGACACGCTGGATGAGTATGCCCGATACGCCCGCAGCGTGGTGGAGGCGGAGACCGGCAAGCTATCGCTACCTCGCCAGGCCACGTTCCTGGGGGTCGAGAACCCTGATGATCGGGCGACCAGCCTTAGCGCCCAGCACCTGGTCAAGCCGTTGGCCGAAAAAATGGGCCAGGATCAGCCTGACTGGGTGGTGCAGACGGTGCTCGCGGAAGAGGCCAGGAAGGCGCGACTGGCTCAACTCCTCGGCGGTGACGAAACGCCGGCCCTGCTCTTCACAGCCAGCCACGGCATGGGCTTTCCCAACGGCGACCCGCGCCAGTTACCACATCAGGGCGCATTGCTCTGCCAGGACTGGCCCGGACCGCTGGCCTGGCACCAGCCCATCCCCCACGATCACTACTTCGCGGCAGAGGACGTGGCCGACGATGCCCGGCTGCTGGGCCTGCTCACCTTCCACTTTGCCTGTTACGGAGCCGGCACACCCCGCCTGGACCAGTTCGCCCACCAAGCGTTCCATGAGCAGGCGGCTATCGCCCCGCACGCCTTCGTCGCCCGGCTGCCACAGCGGCTACTGGGTCATCCAAAGGGGGGTGCGCTGGCGGTGGTGGGGCATGTGGAGCGGGCCTGGGGATACTCCTTCATGTGGGGACGGGCGGGAGGGCAGTTGGCCGTGTTCGAGGGCACTCTGAAGAGGCTTATGGAAGGTCATCCGATTGGGTCCGCCGTCGAATACTTCAACGAACGGTATGCCGAACTCTCCACCGACCTGAGCGTCGAACTGGAAGAGATCGAATTCGGGAAGACGCCGGATGACGTGGAACTGGCCGGCCTCTGGACCGCCAACAACGATGCCCGCAGCTACGTGATCCTCGGCGATCCGGCGGTGCGGCTGATGGTGGGCGACGCGCCGGCAGCCGAGGCTGAGCGGCCAACCATCGAGGCGGTCACGGTGACGCCGGCAACCGTTGCCACGACGCCCGCGCCGGCAACCCCCGTGCCCGCCGATCCGGCGGAGGGGGTGCCGGTGGACTACGGCCTGTTCGATTCCGACGCCGTCAAGCAGGCTCGGGCGCGCCTGACAAATTCGCTCCAGCAGTTCGCCGACAGGCTGGGCGGCGCTCTGGAGCAGGCCATCGACAATGCCTCCAGCTTGGAGGTATCCACCTACGTGGCTGACGACCTGGCCGGCGTGACGTACGACGTCAAGACTCATCAGTTTGCCGGCACCGCCAGGCTGCGGGCCATGACACGCATCAACCTCGACGGGGACACGCTGGTGTGTGTGCCCGAAGGCCACGGCGAGGTGGATGAGGCATTGTGGGAAATTCACGTGGACATGGTGCAGCAAGCCCAGGCCCATCGAGCGGAGCTGCTCAAGGCGGCCGTCTCGGCTGCTGCCGGCCTGCTCGACGCGCTGAAGGTGGTGTAGGGGGACCCTTGACGAATGAATTCGGAGAGGCCTGGCGAATGAATTCGCGGCAACCTTTGCGAAACCCGCCTTCGCGGGTTGAATCCCAGTCGCAGAAGCCCGTCCTTAGCCTGTCGAAGGGGGCGACTTGGCAGCCGTAGGCGCGGTTTCAACCGCCGGCCCAACCGTCTTTGAACTCGCCGGCGCGGGTCTGGCCGACACCGCGCTCGATGTGCTCGGCGTGTGGACCGCCACGCCGGCCGCGCCCGCCGAAGCTGTGGCCTTCGACACGACCACAGCACCGGCCCCTGATGCACCGGTGTGGCGCGCCAACCTGCCGGCCGATCCAGAGCGGGCTGCGGCGGAGCTGGCCGGCGGCGAGGGCCGGCTGGGAGCGTCCCACGAGGCGTTGACGGAGGCCCAGGTGCGGCTCGGCGCCTTCGTTGCGGCCCGAACTGCCGGCCCGGCTTTCGATACCCTCAGCGTCCCGGCGGACGGCGCCGCACCCGAGGCTGAACTGTGGCTCCTGCTACAAGAGATCGAACAGGGCCGGCCTCCATCCAGCTTCGGGCTGGGCGACAGCCTTGTGGGGGGGTGGGAGCAGGCGAACCAGCAGTTCCAGGCCTTCATCGAGCAGGTGTCGCGGCTCGTGGCTTACTACGCATGGGTCGAGACCCGCCAGGCCGGGCGGATTGTGGGACGGACGGCGGTGGGTTGGACGGGCGACGTGGACACTGTCTGGCCGGCGGCCGCTCAGCCAGATCAAGCGGAGTTGCATCGGCGCACCCTGGCCCTGGCGCTGGCATCCAGAGACGCCTTGGTGCGGATGGTCGCGCTCGTCACCTCGGGCGCTGTCAAACTGTCGGTACTGTTGACCACGCCCGGCGGGGCGGTCCTGGCGCTGCCGGCGGCGTGGAAATTCATCAATCAGGTGCTGGCCGAGCTCGAAAAGCACCAGCTCAGAGTGGAGGAGACTCACAATGGCCACTGAATTGGAGAACTCGATCAGGCTGGCAGCCGAAAAGGTTGCCAGGTATGTTGAAGATGTCGCCACGATGACAGTTCAGACGGAGTACGTCCAGGTCGGCGCAGATGGGGACGTGGACTTCGACCAGGCCAAACCCGCAGCCCGCACCGTCATCAAGCTGGATGGTGACTGTGGAGCGGTTGGCCCCGTGCGCGAGGCGGAAGCAGGCCGGCTTGAAATAGACGCCGCGCTGTTCGATCTACATCAACGCAATGTGTCCACTGCTATCGAGTATCGGGCGCGCATTCTGAATGCGCTGTTGGGCGTCCTGCAGTCGCGTGGCAGGTAGGGCTGTATCATGACGGCGACTGCTCCGAAAACAGTTGGCGAGATGGCTCGTTAGCTAGATAGCTGAGCAGCCCGTACAACAACCATCCAGCCATCCAGCCATCTATCCAGCTCTGGACGGGATGGGCAAAGCAAACGCCAAAGGAGGAATTCAAATGTCCAACGATGACATCAGGGTCTGTGTTGACCGGGTGCTGCCGGATGACAAAGCGGTCGAGGCAGCCCAGAGAGCGATTGAGGAGAACCCGGCCAACGCCGGCGTGTTCAGCTTCTCGCCGGGCATCGGGGTGCCCCCGCTGCCGCCGCCATTTCTCGCCCTGCTGACGGGCAAGAAGTGGCGCAACGGCCGGACATTGCGCGTCCGCTTCCTGGACGGGCTTCCGCCGGTCCAGTCGAAGGTCGAGGAGTATGCCCACCGGTGGAGTGACTTCGCGAACATCAAGTTCGCATTCGGGTCCGACCCGGAGGCCGAAATCCGCATCTCGTTCCAACAGCGAGGGTCGTGGTCGTACGTCGGCACCGACGCCTTGACGGTCTCGCAGGACGAGCCGACCATGAACTACGGCTGGCTAACGCCGGACACCTCCGACCAGGAGTACTCCCGCGTGGTGATTCATGAGTTCGGCCACGCCCTGGGCTGCATCCACGAGCATCAGCACCCGCAGGTCGGCATTCCCTGGGACAAAGAGGCTGTCTACAACTACTACATGGGTCCGCCCAACAACTGGACCCGGTCACAGGTCGATTTCAACCTGTTCGAACGGTACAGCGCGGACGTCACCCAGTTCTCGGCGTTCGATACCCACTCGATCATGCTGTACTCAATTCCCAACCAGTTCACCATCGGCGACTTCGAAGTCGGCTGGAACACCCAGTTGTCGGCGACGGACAAGGAGTTCGCCGGAGCGGTGTACCCCTTCGAGGAGAAGCCGATCACGACGCTCACCGTCGGTGGGCCGGCCACCGAGGCGGCCATCGGCAAGCATGGCGAGGAGGATTCCTTCACGTTTGATGTGCCGGCTGCCGGCCGCTACATCGTCGAGACCAGCGGACCGACGGACGTGGTGATGGCCCTGTTCGGTCCCGACAGCGAGACGGAGCTGGTTGCCGAGGACGACGACAGTGGCCTGTGGCTGAACGCCCGGATCGCTGCTGCGCTGGAGCCTGGCACCTACCACGTGCGTATCCGCCACTTCCGCCCGACGGGGACCGGCAAGTACGACATCTCGGTTCGGGCCGAGGAGCCAGCCAACGAATGAATTGGGTGTCTTCATGGGGGTAGGGGCGGGTCTTGCGCCCGCCCTGGGCACCCGCAAGGGGCGCCCGTACAACCGAAATAGAATACACTCGAATGAGCGAGTTCGCCCCTTCCAGGAGGAAATCCATGTCTAAGGTTCTCGTGAACATCCACGGCGCCGGCAAACAGATGAGCGACTTTTACGTCGAGGCACTCAACGCACTGACCGCCATTCTGGGTGACGAGCCGGCCTGCCTGCCTTGCTGGTACGCCGACCTGTCCAACATCGGCGTGCCCGTCTTTGGCGTCGATGACGCCGACCTGTCGCCAGAGGCGCTGGAATTCCGCGCCGCCTTCGAGCGAGAGCTTGGCGAGCGTCGCCAGGAGATCGAGGCACAAATGCCGCCAACCGAGGCCGAGTTCGGGCTGACCGACGCGGCCTTCCTCATCGCCGATCCCGTCGCGGACGTCACGCGCTACCTGTTCGATCACGATGTCCAGAAAGCCATCAAGCAGCGCCTGAGCGATGTGCTTGAGAAAGCCACGCAAGACTACGACGAGACAATCCTGGTCAGCCACAGCCTCGGCACCGTCGTGGCTTTCGACGTGCTGCGGGAAGGCGCCGAGCGCTATCAGATCAGCAGGTTCTTTACCATGGGCAGTCCGCTGCGCAAGCTCGTGCGCCTCCGCCAGCGCTCGTCCGACCTGGGCGCGATAAGCGGCACCACGGTGCCCTTCTGGCGCAACCTCTACGATACGACCGATGCGGTAGCCGACGCCATCGGCCCGGCGTTTCCTGACTACCCCATCCAGGACGTCTTCATTCAGGTTGCCACCGCGCCCGTCCCGTCGCACGACTACTGGCGCAATGAGCAGGTGCTCGACATGATCGCAGACACACTGCGCTGACATGCGCGTGGTGATGAGGGATTTCCAGGAAGGTTCACGTAGCTCTTGACGAGTTGGACAAAGCCGAAGAGCAGTTGTTGCTGGTGGTAGCGCTGGATGAGGCCATCGGCCACCCGGATTTAGAGAGTGACGAGGCGACGCTGGCCCAGGTGCAGGCGATGCGCCGGGGGCTTTGAATTACTGAGGGCACTGAAAACACTGAATAGGACTCAATCCTCAGTGCGCCTCAGTGAAATCAGTGTCATCAGTGATTCAAAACTCCGGGCGAACTGGACATGATTGGTCGGAGCGAGGCAGGTCCGAGAGCAGAATGTGGGAAT
This sequence comes from uncultured Anaerolineales bacterium, assembly GCA_964532665.1. Classification (GTDB taxonomy): domain Bacteria; phylum Chloroflexota; class Anaerolineae; order Epilineales; family JAANWY01; genus CAZHMV01. Next base: position 3,696 of record CAZHMV010000078.1, on the reverse strand, counting down.
TGGACAGGAGACAATCGTATGCCAGACACCGCCCCTGACCCGGTAGCCATCCACGTCCTGTGGCAGGGCGAAGGCCGGCCCTGCCGCGTCCGCCTGGAGCTGCCGGATGGAAGCACCCACGACGGCACGCTGGACCTTGACGCGCTGCTCGCCCGCCTGGCGGAGCTGGAGCCGATCTGGATGTCCGGCGAGCCAGCCGAATACGGGCAAACGCTGTTCAACCACCTGTTCTCCGGAGCCGTGGGATTCCAGTATGCGGCTGCCCTGGGCGCCGCTGGCCAGCGCGGGATTCGGCTCACCCTGCAGTTGGACGAACAGGCGCCGGTCCTGCACACCGTGCCCTGGGAGCGGCTGTATCACCCCCACGGGGCCGGCTGGGTCCCCCTGGCGGCTGCGCCCAACGTCGTCTTCTCGCGCTACCTGAGCACCGGCACGCGCTGGGGCCTCCCGCTGCCGGCCGGCCCGCTCCGGGCGCTCATCGTCGTCTCCAGCCCCTACCCACCGGACCACGCGCTCTACGTCGATGTGGATCAGGAGCGCACGGCCATCACGGAGGTTCTGGACCAGTTTTCCGGTCAAATCCAATACGAGTTCCTTGGCGGGCCGGCCACGCTGGAAGCCATCGCCGCCAAACTGGACGAGGGGGATGGCTTCGACATCCTGCATTACACCGGCCACGGCGTGTGGAAGCCCGACGAGCAGACCGCCTACCTGGTTCTGGAGAAGCCGGCCAACGGCGGCGTCGATCCCCATGGCGTGTCCGCAACCGAGATCACCGACCGGCTGCGCCTGGGGCGACACCTGCCGCACTTGATCTTCCTGGCCGCCTGCCAGAGCGCCCAGCAGTCCACAACCGACGCTTTTCGCGGACTGGGACCCCGGTTGGTGGTGGCCGGCTGCCCGGCGGTGATCGCTATGCAGGAGCGTGTCGAAGTTGGGGTGGCACGGCAGTTCGCCCGGCGATTCTACGCCCAACTGCTGGAGCACGGCACCGTCGATCTGGCCGTCAATCGCGCCCGCCGGGCGGTCTACGAGGCCTGGGCCTGGCAGTGGGCGGTGCCGGTCCTGTTCATGCGCCTCCCCAACGGCGTGCTATTTCGGCCGGCGGACCGGTTCCCACCCGAAGAGCGCCGGCCATACAAAGGTCTGGTACCCTACACCCTACGCGATCGCGATCTGTTCCAGGGCCGGAGCGGCGAAATCGCGGACGTCTATCGTCGGATTCGGGAGCGCCCCGTGGTGGTGGTCTACGGCGAAGCCGGCGTCGGTCTGACGTCACTGATGGAGGCCGGCGTTCGGCCCCGGCTGGAGCAGGACGGCGATCTGGTTGTCACGGTTTCAGAGTACGCAGGCCCTTCAACAGACTCAGGAGGGACCTCAGGGCACCGCCTGGCCGGTGAGGTGCGGTTACAGATCGGCGTGCCGCTGCGCGTGCCCGGCGACGCCTCGCTGCCGGATGTGCTGCGGGCTGCGACGGCCGAACCTTTCGGCTACCTGGTGCTGGTGTTGGACCAGTTCGAGCGCGCCTTCGATCTGCCAGCAGAGGCCCAGGATAGCATCGTCGCATCGCTGGCCGGCAGCCGCGAAGCGCTGGGAGATACCCTGCGGCTGGTCTTCGTCATCCACGAAGATCGGCTGGCGCGGCTCAGCGCGTTCCAGGCCAGGCTCGAAGGTCTGATGCAGACCTCGGTCCCCATCCTGGCGCTGTCACCCGAAGAAGCCGAACGCGCCATCGTCGAGCCTTTGCGCGTGCTCAACTGGCCCGTGACCGTCGTTCCCCAGACGCTGGCAGGCGACCTCATCGTACCCGACCTGGTTGAACTATCAGCCGGATCGAAGGGGGTCGATCCGGGCCATCTCCAGATTGTGTGTGACTGGCTGTACCGCAAGGCCCTGGAGCCAGCAGCCGCCCGGGCCATCACCGAGGAGCTGTACCTGGGCGAGAAGGGCGCCGACGGCATCATGGCCCGCTACATGGAGCAAACGCTGCAAACGCAGTTGGCCGGCGAACGGCCGCTTGCGGAGCATGTCCTGACAGCCATGGCCTCCCCTGGCGTGGAGCGCTGGGTGCCGGCGGAGCTGTTGCCGTCGAACGGTGCGTCGCCAGAGCAGTTGATGGGCGTTCTGGAGCACCTGGTGGAGGCAGAGGTATTGGCGCAGCGGGCTGCGAATGGGACGCAGGCGTACGCTTTCGCCAACCAGACCGTCGCCCAGGAGGCACGCCGGCTAGGGGGCCGGGAGGTCGAGCGCCGCTATCAGGCGGAGGATGAGTTGGAACGCGTCTGGTCGACGTGGCTGGCGCGGGACGTGCCGGCCACGCGCGGGCAACTGCGCTACCTGGCGGAGGCCGGCGCGCATCTCACACCACCGCCCGTCAAAGTGCTGCTCCTGCTGCGCTCCGCCGTGGCACGCATCCCCCAGTCCCCCTTGCAGAGGGACAGCCCCCCGTTCCGGGGGGCAGGGGGTCTCGTGGGCCTCTGGCTGACCCGGCTCCGCACCGAAGAAGGTCGCGCGCTCATACAGCAACTCGAAGAGCCCGACGCGCCCAATCTCACCCAGCGCAGCAGCCGCTCGACGCTCAGCAAGGTGGCGCTTCTGCTAGGCCTGCACGACGTCACCCTGCCCGATCGGCCTGGGAACGGGAGCCGGCCTTTCGGCATCGTCGCTTGGTCGGCCGTGAGCCATCCAGAGCCGATCACTCGTCAGACGGCTGCTCTGGCCCTGACGGCCATGGACCGACACCCGGCACTGGACCGGCTCGACTGGGCGCTGCGAGCCGGCGTGCAGGGCTGGCAGCGCCGGCGAAGACGAGCTGAACTGCGCGGCACCCTGGCCGACGCCGATCCGGAGATCGAGAAGCTGAACGCAGACCTCCCACTCTTGGACCGGGCATTGGTGTGGTCGTGGCGGGGCGGGCGTAGGATAATCCGCAATCGCCACCACATCGCTGGCCTGACCTTGGGTGGTGCCGTCGGCGCCGGTCTCGGCCTCGCCCTCCTGCGAGCGGTAATAACAATCCCGACGAGTCGCCGTGCGGGTGGCTTCTTTGGCATTTTCTTCTTTTATGGGGCAATTCTGGGCGCGGCCCTAGCTTTGGGCATGGCGCTGGCCGAGCCCCTGCTGCTGAGCAGACCTGAGGAGACCGGTGAGACGCCGTCCATCTGGCGGGCGCCGTTGCATCCTGACCGGCTGCCGGCGGTGCTGGCGGTTTGCCTGGGAACCCTGTTTTTCGGGACCGCTCACATCATTGTGGCGGTGCTCAACGGCTTGCACCTGACAAAGGCACCTCTCGTTGCAGCGATGGGTTTCGTAGCCGGACTTGGACTGGGTGTGGCCCTGTACGCCCAGCCGCGGGCTGGCTGGCACCTGGGCGTTGGTCGCTGGCTGGTACGCTTGGGAACGGCGGTCCTGACCCTCGTTCTGACGCAGTCCATCTTCATAATTGCCGGGCACAAATGGTCAAACACCCTTGCCATCGGCTTGGCCGGCAGCTTCTACAAGGCTGAATTCATCCGCTATGTCAAGGCATGGTGGCCACGGTTGGTGGAACGTGATCCTCGGTGGTTTGATCACCTGGCACTGTTAGACGCCGCCCTGGTTGGCATTGCCCTGACCATTGGTATTACAGCCGGGCTGGTGCTTGCCGCCGATTGGCTGGCCAGGTGGCGTGCCCTGGTCAACCGGGCCGGCGATTGA
>CAZHMV010000077.1:6733-24505 GCA_964532665.1 uncultured Anaerolineales bacterium | reverse complement strand
TCGCACCCCTATCCCTGGTTCCCGGTCGTTTGGAATCGCTGCGCAAGCCCACAGTGGGCTTGCGCAGCGAATAGGCGCAAATCTCAAACCACAACATGTGGGCCGCTGACGCGAACTGGCACAAGATGTAGTGGGGTTGGAAGCCCTCGGATTATGGGGTTGGAAACTTGATTCGAGCGTCAACCCCGTCCGTGTCTTGGTCATCCCCAACAGATGGGCGTAGATGGCCTGGTCACCACAGTCTGTAGGGTTTTGTGACATTGATTCGCTGCGCAAGCCCACAGTTCCACCAATTTGCCGATTCTGCACGTTCCGCCTATAATAGGCGATTGGTGGTCAAACTACTCACCGTGGAGGACAAAGCAGATGAGCGATCACCTGGATCGTATTATCGAGCACAAGAAACGCAATGCCATGCCCGACCATACAACGGAGTGGGCAGCTCCTGATGGGGACGGGGGGCCGTTCGACCCGCTTGAACGGCTAAGTGTGTATCTGGAGCTGATCAATCACGCCGAGACGCGAGCTCAGGCACTGGCCGGCATGGCCGGCACAGCCCTGGGCGTCTTCTTCGCAGCGTTTATTGCCGCGTTTGTGTCTGAGAGTGGCAACCCGAACACTGTTTTGCAGGTTGCTGATCTCATCTCAGAGATCCTCTTTGTTGTCGGGGCGTTCTTACTACTGTACTGCATGTTCCAGTCCTTGCAATCCAGCCAGGTTCAGGATCCGTGGGATGAAGATGAGCTGAGAGCTTATTGGAACCGGGTTGAGCGTGTCAATGACGATGCCGCGCGCAGCTTCTGGATCGGCTCGGTTCTCCTTGCAATGTCCATTGGGATTCTCATTGCCGCCGATGTTCTCCTTGATCTCGGGTTCTTTGCCGCCGCTCCTATCGGAGGATAGGGGCCGGTTGCTCATCCGAGGTCGTGGGTTTGGCAGTTCCTATCGTGACGGGTTGCCTGCTCCAGCCCCAGGAGAAGGTCCGTTTTCAACAGCATATCCGCCCCCGTAAATCCATACAACTTTAGAGAGGTGAATTGATGAATGGAAGACGCGTTGCACTGATTGCCGGCGCGGGTTGTCTCTTGTTGATCCTGCTCCTGGTCGTGGTTGCCGCTGTCGGGTTGTTCGCCTTTAACCGGGTGGAGCAAACGGCAGGTATCAGCCAGGGGCCGCCGGCCGTGGTGACAAGAGCTGTACAGGAGGTCCCCACGCTGGTCCCTCAGCCGCCGCGTGCAGGGTCGCAGCCAACACCACAAATACAGACTCCTCCGCAACTACCAGGCGTGGGGCCAGATTCGCTGGTGGCATTGTACGATCAGACCAACCCCGGCGTGGTGAACATCAGGGTACAGATCACTCGCGGGGGACTGACCGGTGGTGGGGCCGGCTCCGGATTCATTCTGGACAATGATGGCCACATTGTCACCAATAACCACGTGGTCGCCGATGCGACCCGCGTGGTTGTCGTGTTCTACGACGGGACTGAGGCTGAAGCAGAGGTCATCGGTACCGATGGTGACAGCGATCTGGCAATTGTCCGGGTGGACAAGTTCGCGGAAGGCGCTCATCCACTGCCACTGGGGGATTCAGACCAGGTGCAGCCGGGGGAGTGGGTCATTGCCATCGGCAACCCATTTGAGCTTGGAGGCAGCATGACGGTGGGCATCGTGAGTGCTGTCGGCCGGGTGATTCCGTCGTTGACGATGTTCTCAATCCCCCAGGCCATCCAGACGGATGCCGCCATCAATCCCGGTAATTCGGGTGGTCCGCTGCTGGATCTACAGGGCGAAGTGATTGGTGTCAATGCCCAGATTCAAAGCGGGGGCGTGCGAGCAAATGCCGGCGTAGGTTTTGCGATTCCGTCCAACATCGTGAAACTCGTTGTCCCTGCGCTCATCGAGAAAGGGACGTACGATTGGCCGTGGCTGGGCGTCAGCGGGACAAAGGTCGATCTGACAATCATGCAGGCCAATAACCTGGACAGTCAACGGGGGGCATACATCCATGACGTTATCTCGGACAGCCCGGCCGCCGAAGCCGGCCTTCAGGGCTCGTCCAGCCAGGATCAGCCGGTCGGTGGGGATGTGGTCATTGAAGCGGACGGGAAACCGATTGCTGATTTCAGTGATCTGTTGATCGATGTGGCCTTTAAGAAGCCGGGCGACAAAATGGACCTGACCATTCTTCGGAACGGCCAGCCTCGGAAAATCACTGTTACCCTGGCCCGGAGGCCGGCCAATCTGAGCCCATGATGACTGTGGGTTGTGCCGGCCGTCCCACGGAAGGAACTCACAGGGAACTCAGGGGAACTCAACAGGCCCCTGAGTTCCTTTCTTAGGTTCGCTACGGCTCCAACACGTGACGCAAATGCCACGGGTTGACGGCGATGCCCACCAGTTGCTCGGCACCGTTGAACAGATCGCTGAGTTCCGGCACTGTGACGCGGAGCCGGTAGTTCTGCACCCGGTCGATCCCCGCCGGCATACTCTTCACGACGTCCACCAACTGGTCTAGTCGGTGAATCCGGTGGATTGTCGGCTCGACGGGGGACCGTACGTTAACCTGCGATTTGGCGCGAGCGGGAACTCCGCGCCGGTACTGAAGGTCGAGCACGACCTCGCCGCCGGCGTCGTGAAACTCGAAATGGTCGGTGACGACCGTCTCGATACCCACCGCGTTTACCGTCTGCTCTCGCCTCGCGGTAGCCTGAACCGATGCCTTGTACCGGCCGGGGATCGATTGTGGGTGGACGGCCAGAATCCGAACGGGGAAGTTGGCCGGCTCACCCGTGTCCGGATGTGTGGCTGGGATCACGAAGCCTACATAGCGGTTGATCGCATCGGGAGCCGGCTTGCCTTCACCATCCTGGTTCAACAGCGCGTCATTGAAAATCACCAGCAGGTTCGTCCCCCTGAAGGCCCCTCTTGAGATCGGAGTTACCTGCCAGGGGGCCGGCAACCGTGCCCGTAGGCCCGAACCCTCAACCCGGAATCCCAGGACTATTCGTGTGAGCAGACTTGTGGCGAACAGGCTTCCCATCTCTAACTCCCTTGCTGCGTGCTCTCATGAAAATTGCTAGATGGCTGGGATGGCTGGATGGCTCACATTGTTATCGCCCAGCCATCCAGCCATTAGCCATCCAGCCAACTATTTTCGGAGCAGATACCGGCAGCCGGTCAATAAGCGGCCAGTTCACGCATCGCGCCGGCGATCTTCCCGGCGTCGGGCATGAAGAAACCCTCCATGCCCTGGTTGTAGGGCATGGCCGGCACGTCTGGCCCCGTCACCCGCATAATTGGCCCATCCAGATACTCGAAAGCATCTTCGGCGATGATGGCGGCCAGCTCGCCCCCAAGACCGCCGGTTCTTGTGTCCTCGTGAACAATGAGGACTTTGCCGGTTTTCTTGACTGAAGTCAGGATAGTCTCCCTGTCCGGGGGGAATAGAGTGCGCAGGTCCACAATTTCCGCCTCGATGCCTTCCCGGCTTACCACCTGAGCAGCTTCCAGAGAATCGTGAAGCATCATGCCGTAGGTGAGAACCGTGAGATCGCCGCCTTCTCGCTTGACGTCTGCCTTGCCGATGGGGATCGCGTAATCGCTGGCCGGCACCTCACTGTTGATCAGGCTAGGCATGAAATAGGTTTTCTTGTGCTCCAGGAAGATAACCGGGTCCTCGTCGCGGATGGCTGCCTTCAGCAGCCCTTTGGCGTCGTAGGGTGTGGCCGGCGCGACGACTTTGAGGCCCGGGACGTGGCAGAAAAAGGCTTCGACGCTTTGTGAGTGGTACAGAGCCCCGCCGGTGCCACCGCCGTAGGGGATGCGGATAACGATGGGGCAGCCAAAATCGCCGGCTGACCGGTATCGCATCCTGGCTGCCTCGTTGATGATCTGGTCCGTAGCGGGGTAGACGAATGCCGCGAACTGGATCTCTGCTACCGGCCGGAATCCCACAACGGAGAGACCGATGGCCGCGCCAACGATGCCGGATTCGGCCAGCGGAGTGTCGAACACACGCCCGTCGCCAAATTCCTGGTATAGCCCCAGGGTGATATTGAAGACCCCGCCCCTCTTCCCCACATCCTCTCCGAGAAGGATGACCCGCTCGTCCCGGGCCATCTCTTCGCGGAGGGCTTCGCGCAATGCCTCGGCGACCGTTTTGCTGGCCATTTAGCACTCCGCCTCGAAATAGACATGCGCCAGGGTCCCTTCGGGGGCCGGCTCGGGACTCTCCACCGCAAAGTCGATGGCGTTCTCGATCTCGCGCTGTACCGAGTGGTGGATCTCATCTTTGCCGGCGCTGTCCAGAAAACCCCGCTCCTTCAGATACGCCTCAAACCTGGCAATCGGGTCTCTGGCCGGGCTCTTCCACTCTTCGACTTCTTCCGGCTCACGGTAGCGGTACGGCGGGTCGGCGGTGAAATCCGGATCGGCGGCTGCGTGGGGGTGAAGGCGATAGGTCTTGGCTTCGATCAAGGTGGGACCGTCGCCTTGCCTTGCCCGTTCCACCGCCGCGCGGGTGGCCTCGTAGACCGCCAAGACATCGTTGCCATCCACGACGACGCCCGGAAAGCCGTAGCCGGCGGCCCGGCTGGCAATGTCCTCCACCGCCATCTGTTTTGTCTGGGGAACCGATATGGCGTAGCGGTTGTTCTCGCAGAGGAAGATGACGGGGGCCTGGTGGATCGCCGCGAAGTTGAGGCCCTCGTGAAAATCGCCCTTGCTGGTTGCGCCGTCACCAAAATAGACGATGACGATGCCATCTTCCTCTCTCAGCTTCAACCCCAGCGCCGTTCCCGCTGCCTGGGGAATCTGCGTGGCCACGACACTGGAGCTGGAGACGATGTTCAGCCGCCGGCAGCCGAAGTGGGCAGGGTGCTGCCGTCCCCTAGAGCTCGGGTCGGTTGCCTTGCGAAAGGCCTGGGCCATCAGGTCGCGGGCCGTCATGCCCCAGCTCAACACCACGCCGATGTCCCGATAGTACGGGTACACATAGTCCTCACCGCGCCGCAAAGCCCAGGCGCTCCCGATCTGAGCCGCCTCGTGGCCGTTTGCAGAAACGCCGTACAGGATTCGGCCCTGCCTCGCGAGGGTGAAAAGCATGTCGCCCAACGCGCGGGTCAAGACCATCTGGTGATACATCTCAAGCAGGTCTTGTTGCGTCAGGTTCATGGGGATTTCCGATGCGACAGGTTGACCTGAATGGCGAACTGGCAATGCGCATCGCCTTTGGCAGCGCAGCGGGTCTCGACGGCCTCGACTTCGGCGTCGAAGATGCCGGCCCCCAACCCGGCCATGACTCCCCGGATGAAGTGGCAGACACCGTGCTCCGCAGCGCCGTACGCCTCGGCGAAGGGGGAGTCCTGCACCTGGACGACCAGCCGGCCGGCCCCCGGGTCCAACTCCACCAGCTCGAAGTGCCCCCAGCCGATCTGGCCGCCCATGCGACACATGAACCTCACAATCTCCTCATCGCTGTAGCCGAAGACCTCCTTGTAGCGCCGCGAGGAGAGGGAGCCGCCGGTGAAACCGCCAGCGAAGATCATCTCGCCGGCCCGCTCGCCCATCTCCGCCTCCACCGCCTTCTGAAAATCCACCAGCGTCTCCGGCCGGATCAGCAGGTAGCGCACCTGGTTGAAAGTCAGCCGGCCAGCATCTGGGTCCCATTCGAGACCTTGCAGGATTTCGTTGTCCATGCTACCTCCAATATCCACTCTAGAAAAGTTGGCTAGATGGCTAGGTGGCTGGGTGGAGACTACCTTGACATTGTTAGATTACGTCGCTGGCTGGCCCTCACCCCCCTAGCCCCCCTCTCCCAACCCTGGGAGAGGGGGGAACTTGGCTCCCCTCCCCTAGATTTTGGGGGAGGGGCCGGGGGAGGGGGCCTACGCATGGCTAATCTGACAATGTCAAGCTACAAGCCATCCAGCCATCCAGCCATCTAACCATCTAGCCATCCTCCGGCGGCGGCAATCTCCAATCCCCAATCTCTAATCTCTATAATCCACCACCCGCACCGCTTTCCCCGGCGGCCGTTCGATATATCCCACCGGCACCAACTCCACCTCGGGAGTGAGCCCCAGCAGGTCGTGTACTTCGGAGGTCAGCCGGCGTGCCAACCCGGCGTCGTCAGGCTGTTGTGTCTCCACCACCAGGCGGAAGTGATCGGCGCCGGCCACCCGATCCAGCACGATCTGGTAGTCCAGGGCCACGTTTTTGTGACGCAGCAGGAGGCTTTCGACCTGCCTGGGGTAGAAGTTGACGCCTTTCACCTTGAGCATATCGTCAGTGCGGCCGGTGATGCGATCCACGCGCAGGTGGGTGCGTCCGCAGGCGCACGGCTCGCGGCTCACAATGCGGGTGATGTCTCGGGTGCGGAACCGGATCAGGGGTAGTGCCTCGCGGGTCAGGGTGGTCACGACCATCTCCCCCGGTGCGCCGTCGGGGACCGGTTCGCCGGTCTCGGGGTCTATGATCTCGACGATGTAGTGGTCTTCCCAGACATGGATGCCCTGGTGGGCCGGACAGTCGATGCCCATGCCCACGCCTCCGCTCTCCGTCATGCCGATGATGTCGAAGCTCTCGATGCCCATGAGTTCCTCGATGCGCCGGCGCATCTCATCGCTCCAGATTTCGGCGCCAAAGACCCCCACCCGCAGCTGCGTGTCCCTCCGGAAGTCGATTCCTTCCTGCTGTGCCACCTCGATGAGGCGCAGCGGGTACGAGGCGATGGCGGTAACGACGGTGGTGCCCAGGTCTTGCATGAATTGGAGTTGCAGCCGGCTGCGCCCCGCACCGATGGGGATGATCATGGCCCCGATGGCGGAGACGCCGTAGTGAAAACCAAAGCCGCCGTTGAAAAGGCCAAAGCCGGGCGTGATCTGCACCACGTCCTCGCGGGTCACGCCGGCAGCCGTCAAACAGCGGGCCATGACCTCCGCCCACTGCCGGACATCGGCCTCGGTGTGCGGGCAGAGGACAGGTGTGCCGGTGGTGCCGGAACTCATGTGGAAGCGCACGAAGTCGGTCTGAGGGGCGCAGGCGAGCCCGAAGGGATAGGCCAGGCGCAGGTCCTCCTTGCTCATGAAAGGGAAGCGCCGCAGGTCCTCCAGGCTGCGAATATCGCCGGCGCCCAGCCCGCCCAGGTGACGCACGTAGTCGGGGTTGCTGGCATGGATTCGGTTCAGAGTTTCTTTCAGGCGTTGAAGCTGTAATTCGCGCAGCGTACTTTGATCGAGGGTTTCAGCTTCTGGTTGATACATCATGCAAATGCTCCTCCATTGTCACTGTCCACGTCTCCGGGTCGATGATGACGCCATACTCCCGCCGCGCTGCCTCCAGGCTAACCTTGCCATCCCGCACGTCCCGTAGCACCAGAGCCGGCTCCCGTTCCCGCGGATCGCCGTAGCCGCCGGCCCCGGGGAGCCGCAGGCTGACCAAATCGTCCCGCTGCAGGTGGTCCAACCCCTTGGATTTGAGGGTCCGCTCCTCGGGCGTGCCGGGATTCAGGATAAACTTGCCGGGCGTTCCCTCCTTGCCACCGAACAGGCCCTGTGGGGTGAAGCGCTGACGGTCGCCGTAGCGGGCGAAGGAGACGTCATCGACAAGCGCGCGGACATCGCGACGGATGCCCAACGCACCACGGAAGCGGCCGGCCCCACCCGAGTCGGGGATGAGCTCGTACCGTTCGACGCGCACCGGATGCTCCAGTTCCGCTGCCTCGATCGGCGTGTTCTTGAAGCGCGCCAGGTGGGAGTCCTGGCCGTCCCGCCCATCTTTGGTGGGCCGGGCACCGGCGCCACCGCCCTGGATGTCGATGTAAACGAACCGCCGGCCTGTCCGCGGGTGGTAGCCTGAAAACGCACAGGTGCTGATCTGCCCGTGGCTGCCGGCCATGCCCTGCCCCGGCAGCGCCTCCGACATGGCCCGGATCATGGCCTCGCAAATCTTGGCCGACGTGTTGGTCCGCGCCCCCACTGCGCGTGGGAGCCGGGGGTTCACCACCAGGCCAGGCTCCGCCTCGATGCGAAAGGGACGATAGCAGCCGGAATTCGGCGGCACATGAGGATCCACCACGGCGATCAGCGCATAGTAAGTCGCCGCGTACGTGGTGGCCAGGGGGCAGTTGACATTGCCCCGGACTTCCGGATCAGTGCCGGCAAAGTCCACTGTCGCGCTGTCACCGTGTTTGTGCAGGTTCACCTGTACGCGGATCGGCGTTTCGCTTTGGCCGTCGTCGTCCACGAAATCCACGCCGGTGTAGGTCCCATCCTCGATGCTTTGCAGCCCCACGCGAATCCGCCTCTCCGAGTAGTCGAGGAGCATCGCCATGCACTGCTGTGTCACTTCCGGCCCATACTTCTCGTGGATGTCGCGCAGCCGGCGCGCCCCCACCATGTTGGCCGAGGCCTGCGCTCGCAGGTCGCCCAGCGTTTTGTCGGGGACGCGGATGTTGTTCTCCAGAATCCCGAAGATTTCCGGGTTCTCTTTCCCTTGCTTGTAGAGCTTGGTGAAGGACAGGCGCAGCCCTTCCAGGTAGATTTCTGTCAGGCCGCCGGCCACACCTCCCGGCACCGATCCGCCCATGTCGGCGTGGTGAGCCATGCTCCCCACGAAACCGATCAACTCGCCCTCCAGATGCACCGGCGTGAAGGCGATGACGTCCATCACGTGCTGCCCACCCTGATACGGGTCGTTCAGGATGATGATGTCCCCTTCGTGCAAGTCTTCCGGGCGATAGTGCTTGAGCAACTCACGACTGGGAATCTCGAAGCCGGTGAGCAACATGGGCGCGTGATGCGCCTGAGCGACCGTGTTGCCGTGGCGGTCAAACACTGCACAACTGATGTCCTCGATCTCTTTGATGATAGTCGAGCGAGATGTGCGGACCAGCGTCCGTCCCATCTCTTCCGCTACCTGCTCCAGTGCGTACCGCACGACTTGCATGGTTACTGGGTCAGCCTTGTAGGTCATTCTGTAGCTCCTTGTTCAGCAAGTAGTGTGCCGTATCCGGCTATGTGGTCCTTCACGCCCATCTGTCGCAGCGCCCACCACACCGAGGCCTGGTTACTGGTGACCACCGGGACTCCCAGTCCGATTTCCAGCCGGGCCGCCGCGTCTACGGCCCTGAAGTTGGTACAACTGATGAACACGCCGTCCGAACCGGGCGCAAAGGCGGCTTTGGCGTGTTCCACGACACGTTCCGGCGTTTGTGCGCCAATTTCCAGATTGTCCGTCAATCCCAGACCTCGGACTGCCATCACGGTGAACCCCATCTCCCACAGGAAGCCGGCCACCACCTCGTTGATCGTCTCGTTGTAGGGTGTAACGACGGTCAGCCGGCGCAGCTCCAGGGCGTTCAGCGCTCGACGCACGGCCTGGGTCACGGTGAAGGCCGGCGCTCCGACCAGAGCGACCATCTCGCGCTCCAACTGCGACTCCCACTCCACCCCGAGTGCGCCGGCCGCCGTACAGCCCAGCACAACCACATCTGGCCGGACGGTGGCAACATCTCTGAGGGCATCGGCCATGTGATCCTCAAGCATTGTGCGCAATTCCCCCTCACTCCCCGCTCCGAGGAAGTGCATCCGGGCCGTATGCACGGACACCCCTGCCGGCACCAACCGATGGAAGTCCATCTCCATGGTGGTGTTAGAGGATGGAACCAGCAAACCGATCCGTCCACGCTCTCCATACATCAGCATCTTTCCTTAGACCAGGTGACAGGCAACCCTGTGTTGTGGTCCCACATCTTGCAAGTCGGGCTCTATCTGAGCACACGCAGCCACCGCGATGGGGCAGCGTGGGTGGAAGCGGCAGCCGGAAGGCAGGTTCACCGGGCTGGGCACATCCCCTGGCGGCAACTCTGGCGACCAGTTCTCCTCCGGCTCTGGCGTGGGAATCGCCGACATCAGAATCTGGGTGTACGGATGACGTGGATTGGAGAAGAGTTCATCGGTGGGTGCCTCCTCCACCACCCGGCCAAGGTACATGACTGCAATGCGATGGCTGATGTGCCTCACCACCCCCAGATTGTGAGAGATGAAGAGATAGGCCAGGCCGAATTGCTGTTGCAGTTCCACCATCAGGTTGATGATCTGCGCCTGGATAGAGACATCGAGCGCCGAGGTTACTTCGTCAGCCACGATGAACTCAGGGTGCGTGGCCAATGCACGCGCGAGCGCCACGCGCTGCTGCTGCCCTCCACTGAACTGGTGCGGGTACTTGCGGGCAGCCTCTGCCGGCAGGCCCACCGCGTGCAACAGTTCCTCAACCCGCCGGCGTATGTCGCCATCGGAGCCATGGATTTCCAGCGGCTGCCGGAGAATGTTCCCGACCCGCTTGCGAGGGTTGAGGGATGAGAACGGGTCCTGATAGACGATCTGTATATGCCGGCGCAGTGGCCGTAGCTCCCCCTGGGACAGGCAGGTGATGTCCTGTCCGCGGAAGAGAATGCGGCCGGCTGTAGGCTCCACGAGGCGGAGTATGGTACGCCCCAGCGTGCTCTTGCCGCAACCGCTCTCACCGACGATGCCCAGTGTTTCTCGTGGGTTGATCCACAGGCTGACACCATCCACCGCCTTCACGATGCGCCGGCGGCCGCTCAGGTAGTCGCGGATGCTACTCGTGGGCTCCTCAAAGTACTTGCACAGGCCCGATACTTCCAGCAGTGCTGCTTCCAATCGTCTTACCTCGTGTGCAGCCAGCAGGCCGACCGGTGTCCAGGGCCGATGGTTGCTACCGGCGGGAGGCTACCCTCTCCACAAACCTGTATCTTCTCCGGGCAGCGCGGCGTGAAGGGGCAGATGTCGCTCGCCGGCAAATCGACGATGGAGCCCGGTATGCTGTACAGAGCCCCCTGGCGCGTCTCCAGGCGGGGAATGGCCCGCATCAGGGCCCGCGTGTAGGGGTTGGCCGGATGCTCAAAAAGCTCCTTCACAGGTGCTTCCTCCATCAGATGGCCGCCGTACATGATGACGACCCGATCGCAAACCTTGGACACCAGACCCAGATCATGGGTGATCAACAGCATAGCCGTCCCGAAGCGATGCTGCAGGTCACGCAGAAGCTCGACAATCTGTGCCTGGGTCGTCACATCCAGCGCCGATGTGGGCTCGTCGGCGATGACCAGCGCCGGCCGGCATGCGAAGGCGATGGTGATCATCACCCGCTGCCGCATGCCCCCGCTGAGTTGGTGCGGATATTTCTCCAGCGTATGCTCCGAATCGGGGATGCCGACCTGTGCCAGCGTCTCGACGGCTACCGCTCGTGCTTCCCGTTTGCCCAGCCTCCGGTGAAGCCGCAACACGTCGATGATCTGGTCCTTGATCTTGAAACCCGGGTTCAGCGATGACAGAGGGTTCTGCGGGACAGCCGTGATCTGCGCGCCCCGCACGTCTCGCATCTCCCGGTCGCTCAGGGTGAGCAAGTCTGTCCCTTTGAACAACACTCGCCCCCCAACGATGCGCCCGGGATGCGGGACCAGACGCAGAATGGAGCGACCGGTCATTGATTTACCAGAGCCGGATTCTCCCACCAGTCCCAGGACTTCGCCGGCTTGCACCTGGAAGCTGACGCCATCCACCGCTTTGACGACACCGGTGCCGGTGAAGAAATAGGTCTGCAAATCCTCTACAGCCAACAGCGGCTGACTCATGATTGGCTCACCCTATCAGCATCATGCGCGGGTCCAGCTTCTTGCGCAAGCCATCACCCAGCAGGTTAAAAGCGAAGACGCTGATGATCAGGAAGGCCATTGGAAAGATCAGGCCCCACCAGGCCACCCGAAAATAGGCCAGCCCCTCGCTGATCATGCTGCCCCATGAAGGCGTGCTGGCCTTGACGCCCAGGCCGACGAAGCTGAGCAGCGCTTCGATGACAATCGCCAGTCCCATCTCCAGCGAGGCCAATACCAGAAGGAGCGGCACCACGTTGGGAAAGACCTCCTCCCACACGATGCGCAAATTCCCCATGCCCACCGCCCGGGCAGCCTCCACAAAGTCCTGCTCCCGAATGTTGAACACTTCTCCCCGGATGACTCGGGCGAAGCGTGTCCAGTCCACCAGAATGATGGCCAGAGCCACTTTCAAGGCTCCCACCCCCAGAAGAGCCATCAACACCACAGCCAGCAGCACTGGCGGAAAGGACATCCACATATCCACCAGGCGCATGACGACCTCGTCCACCCAACCCCGGTAGTAGCCGGCCAGGAGGCCCACGGTGACTCCCACAACCGCCGAGAACAGGGTCGCTACCACGGCCACGAACAGGGCCACCCGTGCGCCGTAAACCAGCCGGCTGAGAATGTCTCGCCCCAGGCTGTCGGTGCCCAACAGATGCTCGCCGGTGCCCCCTGCCATCCAGGCCGGCGGCTGGTAGGCGTAGGCCAACTGCTGCGCATTGGGGTCGTGGGGCGCTACCAGGGGCGCGAACAAAGCCAGAACACCCAGAACGACTACCACTGCCAGGCCGAAGGCGATCTCCTTCTCTCGCAACCAGGCCGTATCCACACGAGGAACAGCGAAGGGGCGTGCCGAAAGTGTGCTACGCATAGCGAATCTTTGGATTCAAATACCCATACAGCAGATCAACTGCCAGGTTCGTGACGATGAGAATGAGGGCATAGACGACGATCAGGCCTTGAACCAGCGGAAAGTCTCGATACTGAATACCGGTGAGGGCCAGCAGACCTAACCCTGGCCAACTGAAGATCTTCTCAATAACAATACTGCCACTCACCAGAAAGGTGAATTGCACGCCCAGGATCGTTAGCGTCGGGATCAGCGCATTCTTGAGCGCACGCACACAGACAATGTATGTCTCCGACAGCCCCTTCATTCGATCGGTGAAAATGTAATCCTCACCCATCACATCTAGCAGGCTCGATTTGAGGGTGCGCATGAGCATGGCTGCCAGAGGTAAGGCCAGGGCGAATGCCGGCAGGACGATATGCTTGACCACGCTGGCGAAGGCGTGGAGGTCGCGGGCCAGCAAGGTATCTATGAGGAGAAACCCGGTTACCCGAGCCACCCCGATGCCGCTGTCAATGCGCCCAGAGACCGGCAACACACGGGCAATGGCCCCAAACACCACAATGAAGATCAACGCCCACAGGAAACTGGGGATGCCGAAACCGATCAGGCCCACAAAGGTGCCAATCGCTTCGAGAAACGTTCCCTTCTTCAGCACCGACATCACAGCGATGACCATGGCAATCAGGCAGGCCAGAGCCACACTGGCCAGTGCCAGTTCCAGGGTCGCCGGCAGGCGGTCCACGACCAGGTCAACCACGTTCCCACTGAAGCGGAGGGAGGTCCCCAGGTCCCCTCGCAAGATGGTACTCAGCCAAAGCCGGTACTGTTCAGGGATGGACTTGGTCAGGCCCAGGTACTCCCGCATCGCCTCGATATCGGCTTCGCTGGCGGTGGGACCGACCATCAAGAGCGCCGGATCGCCAGGTATTAGCCGCAGGATCACAAAGGCAGCGACAGACACGCCGAAAAGTGACACAATGGCGTAGATAAGACGTCGCGCAATGTAGAGCAACTCCATGTACCTCCCGGGCCACGAATGAATTGGGTGTATTCAAATCCGGGTGTAGGGGCGATCCCTTGCGGTCGCCCTGGGCGGGTGCAAGACCCGCCCCTACCAACCCATTTTGAACGCACCCGAATTCATTCGTGGCCCCGCCTTCCTATGTCCACCTCATCTCGTAGGGCACCAACCAACCTTGCGGGTAAGGCTCGTACTGCAGCCCCTCCTTCATCACAATCGGCGAGAAGGCCTGATAGAGGGGGATGATGAACCCGTGTTCCACCACGTACTTGGCCCCTTCGCGGGCAGCCGCGATGCGCTTTTCCTCGTCCTTCTCGGTGAAGATTGGCGTGAGCTGCTGGTTCAGCGCCTCGCTCATACCTGTGTAATCCACATCGCTCTTCCAGACCGAGAAGGGGCTGGGAGGCCAGTTGGACAGCCCCACCGAGTTGATGGGATCACCGGTGGCGTTGGACCAGAAGTACAGGGACAATGGCGCCAGCTTGGCCGCCTTCCGCATATCGAAGAACTGTGGGAGCGTGATTGTCTCGATCTCGGCCTCCACCCCCACCTCTTTCCACATGCCCACACAGGCCTGGATGACCTCGAAATCGCGGGTCTTGAAGCCTTTGGTGGCCATCACGGCGAGTTTCAGCGGGTGGTCCTTGGTGTAGCCGGCAGCGGACAGCAATTCCCGGGCCTTGTCCGGATCGTAAGGGAACTTGTAGCCCTCGGGGTAGGCCATGTACTTGGGTGCTTCCGTCGTGGACAGTGGCTGACCGAAGCCGAGCAGCACGTTCTTGACGATGCTCTCCTTGTCCAGGGCGTAGTGCAACGCCACTCGTACTCCTTCGTCGGCAAAGGGCTCAAAATAGGGAGCGACGAACAGGACGGCCACGTCGGTAATCGGCTGCTTGATCCCTTTCAGCCCCGGCAGAGAGGTCAACCGATCGAAGTCAGCGATGGGGATTTCCAGCGTGAAATCAGAGTCGCCGGCCTCGATCTCGGCTGCACGAGCTGTCGGATCGAGGACGATCTTGAAGGTGACCGTCTTGATGGAAGGCGAGCCCTTCCAGTAGTCATCGAACGCTTCGAGCGTCAGGTGGCTGCCGGCCACGAACTCTTTGAACTTGTAGGGGCCTGATCCCACCGGCTCTTTGAGGAACCCTTCTTCGCCTACCTCCTGGAAGTACTTCTTGGGGATCACAAGCGAATTCAAGAACCCCATCCAGGCGATGATGGATGGGTCGTAACGGGAGAAGTTGAGACGCAGGTGGAGATCGTCCTTGATGTCCATGCTCTCGATCTTCTTCCAGATGCCGGCATACGCCATGCCTTCCGACTTCATCCGATCAAAAGTGAAGGCCACATCCTCGGCCGTGAGGGAATCGCCGTTGTGGAACTTGACCCCGTCCTGGACTTCCACATCCAGCGCCAACCGATCCTCCGATGCCCACTCCCACTTCTTGAGCACGTGGGGTTGGTAGACGAGATCGTGATCCTGAGCAATGAGATGATCCCAGATACACTTATGCGGTGACAACTGGGTCAGGTTCCGATGGACCCGATGGGGATCCAGAGACGCGATCTCGTCGTTGAAAGCGATGATCACGCTCTGGGGTAGTGGCTTGGGCGTGGCCGTTGCCGGCAGTGCCGTAGGCTGTGGGGCGGTGGTTGGTGCCGGCGCTGCGCCCTGCGTGCAGGCGGACAGCACAGGGCCGGCCATCATCCCTGCCCCGGCGACTCCTAACACCTTCAGGAAAGTTCGCCGATCCATCCCTGGTTTGTGAGTCGGTGCGGTCATGAGTCTCTTCCTCCTCCTTGTAGAGTGTGTAGTGGGGAGCTCCCCCCCACTTTCAGTTCGAGATTCTTCACCTTCCCGCGTTCACTTCGTAGTCGCACGACCGCTGGCTGGCGGCCGGCGACAAAACTCACTCTGTCGATTTCAGTTACGGCTCTCACCTCCCTTCCACTCTCCGTGAAACCGGAACCAGTGTTCGTATTGCGTAGTGCGTAAATGGCCTACATTATGAAACCATTACGCCGTACGCAATACGCAATACTCACGAAGCGAATCTCTCCCCCAACTTTTAGACGCGCCCCCTGATTCTCACCTACACGACACCTGCCTCCCGTAGCGCGGCGATCCGATCTCCCGAGTAGCCCAGCAAATCGTGCAGCACCTCTTCCGTGTGCTGACCTAGCAGCGGCGGTGGCTCGAACCGCTCTTCCAGCCCCGAAACCTTCACCGGGTTGCCCAGCACGGGCAGATCACCGATCAAAGGGTGCTGGAGGTGTACCAGCATGTTCCGGGCAGCGATCTGCGGGTCGGCGAGCACTTTGTCCACAGTGTTGATCGGTCCCGACGGCACGCCTTCCGCCTCCAGGTGGGCGAGCCACTCGTCGGTCGGCCGGGATCGGAACACCTCTTCGAGGATCGGCAACAGATCGCCCTTGTTCCGAAGGCGCAGGTCGTTCGATGCAAAGCGCGGATTCTCTGCCAGATCAGGCCGCTCCAGCGCCCGGCACAGCGCCCCCCAGAACTTCTCGGCGAAGACGGCGACTACCAGATAACCGTCGGCGGTGGCGAAAGCGCCGTAGGGCACGACGGACTGGTGGTGTGAGCCGGCCGGCTCCGGCACCGGGCCGCCGGCTAGGTAGTACTGCGCCACATACGTCAACAACGACGCCAGGCAGTCCATCAAGCCCAGGTCGATGAAACAGCCTTCGCCTGTCTGCTCTCGCGCGAAGAGGGCGGCGGAGATGGCCTGTGCCGCGTACATGCCGCCGGCCAAATCCCCCATGGGAATGCCCATGCGTACCGGTGTTCGCCCCGGTTCCCCCGTGATGCTCATGGCACCGCTCACGGCCTGCAATGCCAGGTCGTAAGCTGGACGATCCCGGTAGGGCCCCGTCTGGCCGAAGCCGGAGATGGAGCAGGCGATGATGCGCGGGTTGATTCGGCGCAGCGTCTCGTAGTCCAGGCCGAGCCGCTCCATCACCCCTGGCCGGTAGTTATCCAACACCACATCCGACACTCGAACGAGGTCATGGAAGACTTCTTTGCCGGCCGGGTCCTTCAGGTTCAACGTCAGGCTACGCTTGTTGCGGTTGATGCTCAGGAAGTAGGCGCTCTCCCCCGCCAGGAAGTGGGGAGGCATCTGCCGCATCGGGTCCCCGCGCCCCGGCAGCTCGATCTTGATGACCTCGGCCCCCATGTCGCCCAGGAGCATGGAGCCGAAAGGGCCGGCCAGGAACTGGGTGAGGTCGAGGATGCGCACGTTGGAAAGCAGTTGGTTCATCTTGTAATGGCTACAGATACTCCACGTGTCCGGCCATCTCCTGGGGTGTGAGTACTTCGTAGATCAGGATCAGGCTGCGAATGATCTCCCCTATCGAACGTGCACCCGTATGGCAATAGGCAATGCCTGGGTGATTGCTGCTTTGGCTGGCATAGCGCAAGAAATCAGCATCGTGCGTTACAACTACGCGACCTTCGCGCCGGATGAAGTCCAGGTGCTCTGGGTCGTTGGCTGTGCGCAGGCCAGCCTCCACAGTCGTGGTGACGTCAATCCCGTGCTGGCGCAATGCCTTGGCGATGTCTGGATCCACGTGCTCGTCCAGGTGAAACTTAATGCGGTCAGCCATGGTGCAGGGCTTTCAGTTTGGCCTGAAGTAATGAGGGGTTATTCCGTCGAAATGCCTCTGCGAAGGCTTTATCGGCCTCGATGTCGGCATCAATTTCTGGACGGTGATCGTAGTAGTAAGACATAGCGGCATACACACCAGCAAATTCTAAGTCATACTTGCCGGCGATTTCCTCCAGCGATTGACCGAGGCGCAGGTGCATAATTACGATGTCGGCTACTGTAATGCGCGTACCGGCAATACGCGGCCGGCCGCCGCGCACGCCTGGAGTCATCTCAATGTGGCGATCCAGCACAGCTTCCATGGGTGTGTTTGTCTCCTCTTTTTTATATGTCCCTCACATACTATTCCAAAGCGACGGTAACATAATAATACCCCGCGGAATCAGCAGCGGCAAACAAGCTGATCATAGACTTTGCTCTGCTTGGAGAGGTCAGTGGTGTACTCCGGAATGCCTTCTCATGGCCATCATCGGCGGCCGATGGTCAATCCTTGGCGATCGGCTGTAGCGACCTCGTCTACCGTCCATGTCTTGGGATCAATGACCACGCCGTAGTCCCGGCGCGCAGCTTCCAGGCTCACCTTGCCA
>CAZHMV010000077.1:0-6633 GCA_964532665.1 uncultured Anaerolineales bacterium | reverse complement strand
GGGATCAATGACCACGCCGTAGTCCCGGCGCGCAGCTTCCAGGCTCACCTTGCCATCCCGCACATCCCGTAACACCAGGGACGGGTCCCGCTCCGTCGGGTCGCCATAGCCGCCGGCCCCCGGCAGCCGCAGGCTGACCACATCGCCCTTGTTCAGATGGTCCAACCCCTTGGACTTGAGGGGCTGCTCGTCGGGCGTGTCGGGATTGAGGATGAATCTGCCGGTGGCCCCATCTTTGCCGCCGAACAGGCCGAAGGGAGCGAAGCGTTGCCGGTCCCCGTAGCGGGCGAAGGAAACGTCGTCAATCAGCATGCGGATGTCGCGGCGGAGGCCCAACGCGCCGCGAGAAAAGCCGGCCCCGCCCGAGTCAGGAATCAACTCGTAGCAGTCGATACGCACCGGGTATTCCAGCTCCACCGCCTCCACGGGGGTGTTTTTGAAGCGTGCCAGATGGGAGTCCTGGCCATCCCGCCCGTCCTTGGTGGGGCGCGCGCCGGCCCCGCCGCCCTGGATGTCGATGTACACGAACCGCTTGCCCGTCTTCGGGTGGTAGCCGCTGAACCCGCAATTGGTGATCTGGGCATGGCTGCCGGCCATCACCCGGTCGGGCGCTGCCTGGGCCAGCGCCTTGAGCATGGCCTCGGTGATCTTCTGCGAGGTGTTGGTGCGTGCTCCGACGGCCGCCGGCAGGATCGGGTTGACGATGAGCCCCGGTTCGGTGTAGATCTCGAACGGACGGTAGCAGCCTGAGTTTGGCGGCACGTGGGGATCGATCACGGCGATGAGGGCGTAGTACACGGCAGCGTGGACCGTGGCCACGGGACAGTTGATGTTGCCGCGAACCTGCTTCGAGGTCCCATCGAAATCGACCATCGCCTCATCGCCCTGGATGCGGATGTTGACCTGCAGGTGGATCGGCTCATCGCTGAATCCATCGTCGTCCACCCAGTCGTCGCCGCTGTACTCGCCATCGGGAAAAGCCTTCAGGCCTTCGCGGATGCGGCGTTCGGAATAGTCTAGCAGCATGTCCAGCGAGCCTTGCACGACGTCGGGACCGTACTTGGCGTAAATCTCCCGCACCCGGCGCGCCCCCACGAAGTCCGCCGAGGCCTGGGCGCGGATGTCGCCCAGCGTCTTGTCCGGTACACGGATGTTGTTCTCCAGGATGCCGAAGAGTTCAGGGTCTTCCTCGCCCCGCTTGTAGAGCTTGACGAAGGGGAAGCGCAGCCCCTCCAGGTAAATCTCGGTGAGGCCGCCGGCGGTGCCCCCCGGCGCCGCCCCACCCATATCCGAGTGATGGGCGATGCTGCCCACGAAGCCGACTACCTCCCCCTTGAAGAAAACGGGGGCAAAGGTGATCAGGTCCATCACGTGTTGCCCACCCCGGTACGGATCATTGAACACAATGACATCGCCTTCCTCGAACTCGTCGAGCCGATAGTGCTGCACCAGGGAACGCATGGGTATCTCGAAGCCGGTGAGGAGCATCGGCGCGTGGTGCGCCTGGGCCACGGTGTTCCCGTATCGGTCGAAGACGGCACAGGAAATGTCTTCGATCTCCTTGATGATGGTGGAGCGCGAAGTCCGCACCAGGGTGCGGCCCATCTCATCCGCCACCTGCTCCATGGCATAGCGAATCACCTGCATGGTGACGGGATCTGGTTTGTAGGTCATGGTTTATTTCTCCTTGACTGCGATATTGGCACGACGTATACTTTGGTTGGGAGTTGATGGTCTGCGTATTGCGTGTCCGTGAAGAGGTGACGTATGTCGAGAACGATTGAGATCAAAGAGGCAAAGGCCCGGTACGCCCTGTCGCTGGACGAAGCCCAGTTGGCTGAAGGGCCGTTGATTGTCGAACGACAAGGCAAACCCATAGCTGCAATCATCCGCTTAGCTTGCTTGCTACCTCGATAGGAGGCAATCGATATGGTCAAACGGATTTCCATCAAAGAGACCCGGGCGCCATATACCATCCCCGTGAGCGAGGATGATCTGGCCGAAGGTCCGATCATCCTTGAACGCAACGGAGATGCCGTGGCGGTTCTCGTTCCAGTCCAAGAATACCAGCGGTTCATAGCCTGGCAGGAACAGCAGGAAAGGAAAGCCAGGCATCGCGCCCGGTTGGAAGCCCTGGAGCGGGAACGGCTGGCGTTTCTCCGGTTGAAGCCGGAGCTTCTGCGGACACATAAAGGACTGTACGTTGCTATTCATGATGATCAGATCGTGGATAGTGACAAAGACAAACGCGAACTGGCGAAACGAGTATTTGCCCAGTCCTACCGTCCCGTGTACATCGAACTCGTCAGCGAAGAAGCGCGAACCGCCGAGTTTCCATCGCCTGAGGTAGTGGTTCGCGATGCCTAGTTACGATCTACAGATGGACCCACCGGCGCCATTTGTGCATGTACAGATCACCAATCCGGCCACAGGAGAGACTTGCACCCTTCGCGCCAAGCTAGATACCGGTGCATCTATGTCTGTCCTTCCCGAGTCAGTCGCTGAGGAGCTGTCCCTGGAGCCTATGGGGCGCATGCAGTGTGCTACGGCTACGACGGCACAGGATCATCACGACCGATCTATTCTGTCTCACTGGATGTGATGGGCCTCCTGATTCCTATACTCGAAACTGTGTCAGCGCCTCGCCACGATGTCTTGCTTGGAAGGGATGTACTCAACCAATTCGACATCACCCTCAAAGGCAAGAACCTCACCTTCGAGATGGTTGATCCATGACCTTGCTTAGAGCGTGATCACAATATTCCCATACTCATCTACCACCCCCCGCGCCCCGGGCGTGAGCACCGTGGTCGAGGCGATCTCCTCCACCAGGCAGGGGCCGGCCACCACATTCCCCGGCTTCAATCGCGCCCGGTCGTAGACGGGGCACTCCACAAACCCGGCGCCGGAGAAGTAGACGGGCCGGCTTTCCCGCTGCGCTGCCGCAGGGTCTGCCCCTTCGGCACTGCCGGCCGCCAGCGACACCGCCGGCACGCGCCCGATGGTCGTCACCCGCACGTTGATGAACTCCACCGGCTCGTCTACCGAGGAGTATTCATAGATGCGCTGGTGCAGCTCGTGGAAGCGGCGGATCGTTTCCTGCACGTCCGCCTGGGTCAGCCGGCCATTGTGGGGCACCGGGGTGTTGATCTCGTACGACTGCCCCTCGTACCGCAAATCCGCCGACCACACGACCTCGATCTGGTCTTCGGGCACTCGCTCCTCCTTCAGTTGAGCGCGTCCCCGCGCCTCCAGGCTCTGGAAAACCTCCAACAGCGCCTCGGCCTTCGCATCCTGTTCGCTGATGGCCACCGTCTGAACGTAGTCATGCCGCGTATCGGAGACCAGCAATCCGAGGGCCGACAGCGTGCCCGGGAAAGGGGGAATGATCACCTTGCTCATGCCCAGGGCTTCGGCCAGTTCGACGGCATGGAGCGCGCCGGCTCCGCCAAAGGCCATCAGGGTGAACTCCCGCACGTCGTAGCCCTTCTCGATGGAGCTGACGCTGATGCCTTTGACCATGTTGGCGTTGACCAGCCGGATGATACCATTGGCGGCCTCCTCGACGGACATCCCCAGCGGTTTGGCCACCCGCGTTTCGATGGCCCTCCGCGCCAGGTCGGGGTGCAGAACCATTTCCCCGCCCAGAAAGTAGTCCGGGTTGAGGCGTCCCAGCACCAGATTGGCGTCGGTCACGGTGGGTTCCTCTCCGCCCAAGCCGTAACAGGCCGGCCCGGGGGCGGCGCCGGCGCTCATCGGGCCGACGTTCAGGGCACCGCCCTTGTCGATCCAGGCGATGCTACCACCTCCGGCGCCGATGGCGTGGACGTCCACCATGGGCATCTTCACCGGAAGACCCTCGAACTCACCCTCCGAGTGCACCCGAGGCTGGCCCTGATCCACCAGGCCGATGTCGAAGCTGGTGCCGCCCATATCGACGCTGACGAGCTGCGTGTCGCCCACCAGCCGGCCAATGTAGGAACTGGCCACCACACCGCCGGCCGGACCCGAGTTGACGGTATGCACTGCGTCGCTGCGGGCGACGTCTACTGTCATAGAGCCACCGCTGGCCTGCATGATGCGCAGGTCCACGGCCCCGTACTGTCCTTCCAGTTGCTGCACCAGACTGTCCAGGTAACGCACGACGATGGGTTGCAGGTAGGCGTTGATCACCGTCGTCGAGGAACGCTCATACTCCCGGAACTCCGGTGCAATCTGCGAGGAGAGAGAGACGTAGGCCTCGGGGTAGAGCTCGCGGCATATTTCACCCACCCGTTGCTCGTGGGCCGGATTCAGGAAGGAGAAAAGCAGGCATACGGCGATAGACTCGACGCCTTCATCCTTGAGGTACTGCACAGCCTGGCGTACCGACCCCTCGTCCAGAGGTGTCACCACCTGGCCGTCAGCACCCACTCGCTCCTGGACCTCGCAGCGGAGATAGCGGGGCACCAGGGGGTCGGGTAGATCGACGGTCATGTCGTAAAGGCCGGCGGCCGGCCGCTCGATACGTGCGATCTCCAACACGTCGCGGAACCCCTCGGTGGTGATAAGCCCCGTCTTCGCCCCCTTGCGCTCGATGAGAGCGTTGGTGCCAATCGTGCTGCCGTGGACAACGTATTCTATGTTGTCCATGGTGTTGGCCGTGCCGGCCAGGATCTTTTCGATGCCGTTCATGACCCCCTCGGCCGGGTTGCGGGGGGTGGTGAGCACCTTGGTGTAGTGGATCTGACCACTGCGATCATCGATCAAGACCACATCTGTGAAGGTGCCACCGACATCAATACCCAGACGCATAGTGTTGTTGCCTCCTCTTGCTCTGTCTTGACAAACTATCGGCGTTTGTGTAAAATTATGATTGACGGATCGGGTGGCTGAGTGCGCTACTGGACCTGCGCCAGTAAGCTCCTCGGCTCTAGGCCCGCGAGGGAGCCCCGGTCCCCTTCCTTTTGTGGTATCGTACCTGTCAAGCGGTCGCTACGTCACACCCGCACCGGCTCCTGAAACTCGCCGAGCACTTGCTTCATCACGCTGATGATCTCCCCCAGCGAGCAGTAGGCCCGGACGGCGCGCATCATGGCCGGCATGACATTGCGTCCCGAAGTGCAAACGTCCCGCACTTCTGCCAGAGCAGCTTCGACCTCGACAGGATCACGCTGCCGCCGCACCTGCTCCAGGCGCTGCAGTTGTTCCTCCATCGCATCCGGCCGATACCCATGGAGTTCCACATCGGGGGTGAACTCCTCGCCTTCCACCCGATATTTGTTCACGCCGACCTTGACGAGTTCCCCGCTCTGGAGCTTGCGCTCGTACTCGTAGGCCTGGCGGGCGACCTCGGCCTGTACCAGCCCCTGGCTCACGGCGTTGACGATGCCACCCCACTCCTCGTCCACTCGCCGCATCTCCGCGACGATTCTCTGCTCCATCTCCGTGGTCAGCCACTCGATGTAGTACGAGCCGGCCAGCGGGTCCACCGTGTCAGCCAGGCCCATCTCCTCGGCCAGAATCTGCATGGTGCGTAGCGAGATGAGGGAGGCCTTTTCACTGGGGATGGTGTAGGCTTCGTCATAGCAGCACAGGGCGCTGGTCTGGGTGCCGGACAGGGCGGCAATGAGGGCGTAGTAGGCCCCGCGCACGATATTGTTCTCCGGCTCCTCGATAGTGAGTCCGCTACCACCACCGCCGGCAATCATCTTCATCTGCATGGTTCGGGGATTCTGAGCGCCGTATTGTTCCTTCATCAGGCGCGCCCACAGCCGGCGGGCCGCCCGGAACTTGGCCACCTGCTCCCACAGGTTCCCAAAGATGTCGAAGTTGAAGGAGATGCGGCCGGCAAAATCGTCCACAGCCAGCCCGCGATCCAGCACCTCATCGATGTACGCCCTGGCGATGCAGTAGGCGTAGGCGATCTCCTGGACCGGCGTGGCCCCGGACTCCCGGATGTGGTATCCGCACACGCTGACTGGGTAGTAGCGAGGAGCCTCCCGCGCGCAGAATTCCATCGTATCGCCGATGAATCGGATGGACGGCTCCACCGGAAAGATCCACGCCCCGCGACCGATGTATTCTTTGAGGATGTCGTTCTGGGTCGTGCCGGCGATCCGCTCGCGGGGCACCCCCTGCTTCTCGGCTACGGTGAGGTACATGGCCAGGATGATGGGCGTGACGGCATTCACCGTCAGGGACACGCTGATCTTGTCGATGGGAATGCCCTCGAAGGCCACCTCCATGTCCTTGAGGGTGTCCACGGCCATGCCGACCCGACCTACCTCTCCGAAGGCCATCGGATCGTCGGAGTCCAGGCCCATCTGGGTGGGCAGGTCAAAGGCCACGTTCAGGGCATTCTGGCCATGTTCGATCAGGAAGCGGAACCGCCCGTTGGTCTCGGCGGGGGTACCGAAGCCGGCGTACTGGCGCATGGTCCACGGCCGGTAGCGGTACATGTACTTGTGGATGCCACGGGTGAAGGGATACTCTCCCGGCTCCCCAATGTCCTGCTCGACGTCGATGTGGGCAATGTCCTCTGGCCCGTAGATGGGCTTCACCTCGATGCCGGATTCCAATACAACGTCCCTTAGCTTCAGTTCTTTCGCAGCCATTGTTCGACTCCTCATACAAACACTACAACGAATTGGG
>CAZHMV010000076.1:19329-25215 GCA_964532665.1 uncultured Anaerolineales bacterium | reverse complement strand
TGAATCGGGCGCTGCTGTGTAGCACGGGCACTTCATACCCGTGCGGTCGCCGGCTTCTGATCGTCATGTCATTTCTCGCTACGCTCGAAATCCCTGAGGCCGCCCTTGGTCCGACGCCGTCTCTGGCAAACTCTCAAGCCCTTGAGCGATGTCATCGTACCACCCCTCACTCAGATCTTGCCACCTCGAATTCATTGACTTGATCAGGTCAATCTTCTTACTGCGCCGCCACCGCTTGATCTCTTTTTCTCCGACCGGCGCAGTGTGGACATCGCTCGTTTCGCTATGACATGACGACGATATGAGACCGTGCAAGTACCGCGAAAGTGACCCTATTCCCCGCTCCCAGGCCCGTCCCTTCGACCAGCCCCTCAACAGGCTCGGGAGGGACCTCAGCACAGCGCTCAAGCTATCTCGCTTCACTGCATAAGGTGTTGTCTGTGACACGCGTAAGGTTTTTCCCTTATTCTCAAACCTTCAGCGACACACTATAGTTCGTTAATAGAGAGAGTTAGCATTCACGCAAGATTCACGAGAAGCTTCCCGTATTCAAGGAGCTGTGTGCCCCGGGCGGAGAGCCCGCTACAGTGGATTGAGGAAGCATGACGCAGATCAGGGTCCTGGTGGCGAGCGATTCGGCGCTCCTGCGTGAGGGCATCCAGGCCCTTCTTTCGCCCTGCCCCGAGGTGGAAATCGTCGGTATGACAGAGGCCGGAGATGGAGCCATTGAGGAAGCCTGTCGGTTGCGCCCGGCGGTGCTGATTCTTGACGTCCCCAGACCTGACAGCACGCGGCTATTTCTGCTGGATCGGTTGAAGACGGTGCTGCCGGAACTCGGCGTCATCGCCGTAGGCTGCCAGCAGGACGAAGCTTCAATCCTGCACGTGCTGAATATGGGAATCCAGGGATACCTGTGTGGCCGGGAGGGACCGGCGGAGCTAATAGCCGCCACTCAAGCCGTTGCACAGGGTGATTCCTTCCTCTGTCCCAACGCCACGGGCGTCCTTGTGAGACGATATCGCGGCAAGAGGCTAAAGCGGTTGGTGAAGGTTGGCAATCATGACAGTTGAAGATCAGGGGGTAGGGATACCCTCGACCCGGTGGTTAGACGGGGCGGTCTGGGTGGTAGGTGTTTTGTTCCTGATTGCGGTGGTGGGCTTCGGCCTCTTCTACTACCGTGACCGATATGTCCACGCCGACGAGTCTCTGGTGGAACGCCAGACGCGCCATTTGGAAGAGATGGTGCGCCAGAACCCCTCGGACCCGGGCCTGCGGGTGGCAGTCGCCCAGTGGTATCTGGAGAAGGGGTTGGTGGAGGAGGCCATCGAGCAGGGGCAGGCGGCTCTCAAGCTCGATGAGAACCACCAGGATGCTTTGATCTTGCTGGGATGGGCCTATCAAGCAAAGGGGGATGACGATCAAGCCATTTCCAGCTTCGAACACGTGGCGGAACTGAATAAGGACAACGAGTTCGCCATGATTGATCCCCGCATGAACGTTGTCTACTACAACTTGGGTGAGTTGTACCGTCGGCGTGAGGAGTACGACAAAGCCATCGAGGCGCTTCAGTTAGCGCTGAAGGTAGATCGCACGGATGCCGATGCCCGATTTGCGCTGGCAACCATCTACCAGCAGCAAGGGGATCACGAGGCGGCTATCCAGGAATTCAACGAAACGCTGCGCTACGTGCCTGAGTTCCCCGAGGTGTACCAGGGGTTGCAGGTCAGCTATGAAGCCCTGGGGATGAGCAGCGAGGCAGACTACGCCCAGGCGATGGTGGCCTACAGCCAGGGGAAGTACGAACAGGCCGCCCGGCAATTGGAGTCGGTGACGCAGGCGGCTCCCGAGTTTGACCCGGCGTATCTTGGGTTGGGAATGGCCTATGAGAAACTGGGCCAGCACGAGAAAGCCATCTCCGCCGTGCAGCGCTACCTGGAGGCGAACCCTGACAGCTTCGTGGCACGGAATCTACTTGGCCGACTGGATGTGCGAACTGAAGATCAATAGGTGGAATTGACAGGAGTGATGGAAGCTGTGAAAGGGCGTTTGCAGAGGTTGTTCGACAGGTGGGCCGCTTTGGGTCGCAGGCGACGTCGTCGTGTGGCTCTTTTGGCGGCTCTCCTCCTGTTGTTGCTGGGGGTCAGTAGCCTGTGGGTCTACTATCTGCGCACACGTCGGCCGATCGCCGAGATCCTGCCGCCGGCGCCGGCCGTGGCTCGGGCTTTCAAGCCCCACTTCCTATTCTCCATCTATGACGTTGAGCAACCAGTTGGGGTGGCCGTCACACCTCAGGGTGACCGCATCTACGTGGTTGAAAGCGGCGGAGAACGCCAGGTCAAGACTTATGACCGCGATGGCAACCTGCTTTTCGCCTTTGCGCCACCCGAAACGAAGCCGCTTGAGCGAACGCCTGTCTACATCGCCGTGGATCCGGAGGGCAAAGTCGCCCTCGTTTCCGATCGCCGGAGACATACCATCGATATCTACAACGCTGAAGGGGATTATCACGGGCACGTGCCGGCTCCCACAGCGGATGGCTTCTGGGCGCCACTGGGGGTGACCTTCATCGGTGAAACTTTGTACGTGACTGATGTCACAAAGGGCAAGCACCGGATCATGATCCTTACGTCAATGGGCGAGCAGTTGATGGCTTTCGGCGCAGAGGGCAAGGACCCTGGTCAGTTCTGGTTCCCCAACGACGTAGTTGCAGATAGCAAGGGGCGCCTGTACGTGAGTGATAGCAACAACGGTCGTTTGCAGGTGTTCGACGCGAATGGACGGCTCCTCTATGGGATCGGGGATCTAAACCTGCCCCGGGGAATGATGATTGATGCCGATCGTCTGTACGTGGTTGATGCTGTAGCACAGGCTGTACGCGTCTACGACGTGTCAGGCGAGAAAGCTGAATTCCTGCTCAGCTTCGGGGATTTTGGACTTGGGGATGGCCAGTTCAACTACCCGAATGACATTGCCGTGGACGCAACAGGCCGCATCTACGTGGCAGATCGGGCCAACAACCGGGTGCAGGTCTGGTCTTATTAGTCGCTGGATTTGAGAGTTTCATAGACGGGAAGGAGGGATGCCGACCGAATAGATTCGTGTAGTACATAACCTGTAATTGGCCTGACGTCACTTATCCATCACTTCTGGAAGGAGGTGTAAGTCTATGAGACGATTGCTGTTCGTGGGCGTCGTGGTGGCGGCGTTAGCCCTGGTGCTGGTGGGCACTGCATCAGCAGACAACGGCCCGCACGTGGGATCCTACACCACCACTACCGATGCCTGCGGTGGCTGCCACCGGGCCCACCGGGGTCAGGCGGCTAGGCTGCTGAAAGAGGCGTCGCAGCTACAACTGTGCTTGTCCTGCCACGGCGCAGGCACCGCCGGCGCGGACACCGACGTTGATGACGGCGTCTACCTGAATCGCGACTCTGGTGGCGCGTACGGTGTCGTGGATGCCGGGCTACGGGGCGGCGGGTTCACCAGCGCCATCATGGACCCCGACATGGACGGCTCGCCGGCCACTGCTGCGGTCACGTCGAAGCACAACGTTGGGGACAGCGGCTTGACCATCTGGGGTAATGGAGCGACAGGCTCGGGTGCCGGCAAGACTGGCGTCACCCTGGAGTGCGGGAGCTGCCACAACCCTCACGGGTTCACCGACAAGGACCGCTACCGCATCCTGAAGCCAATTCCCAACGATTCTGATGCAACCAGTGGCGTAGACGTGAATGACGAAAATAACAAGAAGTACACCGTCGAGTACTGGCGGGACGGCGGCCATGGTGGTCCCGGGTACCTCGACAACTACCGTGATCCCATGGCCGACGACTGGATGGGCGGCGATAGGGATCAGCGGCTCGCCGAGTGGTGTGCTCAGTGCCACACGCGCTACCTGGCCGATGACTTCACGGGTACTGGCGACCCCATTTTCAACTACCGTCACGAGACGCACGTGACGATAAGTCCGGGAAATGCCAACATCCTCGTGTGCCAGACGTGCCATGTGGCACATGGCACATCGGCTACCATGGGGGCCTTCTCTGGTGCTGTGGAGTGGCCGGATGGCACCGCCGGAGGTGGTAGCGGAGATGCTCGCCTGCTACATGTGAACAACCGCGGCGTCTGCATCCAATGCCACCAGGAACCGGGCACGAACACAGGCTGCCTCACCTGTCACAACCCGTAAGCTACATCGAGCCGTAACGTGCAGGGAGGGACCCTGCGGGTCCCTCCCTGATTCTCCACAGTCTCCACATCGAGGTGCAGTTCAATGCGACGATTGCTGTTGGTCAGTACCCTGCTGGCGACAGCAGCCCTGCTCCTGAGTGGAACCGTGATGGCCGACAACGGGCCACACACGGGAGAGCATACTACCACCACGGACGCCTGCGCCGGCTGCCACCGGACCCACCGAGGCCAGGCCGAGAAGCTGCTGAAGGAGGCATCACAACAAACCCTCTGCTATTCCTGCCACGGCAGCACCGCCAGTGGCGCCCACACGAATGTGGAAGATAGCGTTTACGAGAGACGGGACTCCGGCGGCCAGTACGGCACCGTGGGCATTGGCCTGCGGGGCGGCGGTTTCGACCACGCGTTGATGGACACGGACTGGGACGGGAATGCTGTCAGTTCGCCTACTACATCGCGCCACCTGACAGAGGGCACCGCGGGTACGATGTGGGGCAACGGCCCGATAAGCGATACCTTCGATCCTGGCAAGGCCAACGCGTCCCTCGAGTGTGGGAACTGCCATACCCCCCATGGCCGGGCCGGCACAACCAACGGCCCCACCTACCGCGTGCTACGACCTGTACCGACTGACTCCGGGGCGCCTACCGGCATCGACGTCACAGATCAGATTACGAAAACCTATACGCTCATGGACACCGCCCTCAAATCCGGGAACCAGTATTCCGGGGAGGACTACTCTGACCAGGGGGACCAGCTCTCTGATTGGTGTTCCCAGTGCCACACCCGCTACTTTGCGCCGTCAGGCAGTGGCAGCACCGCCTCGGGCGATGTGATCTTCACCTGTCGCCACATTACGCAGAGGGGTGGTTGCGGATGTCACGAGAAGTGATAGGATGGAGGACCCGTTGGCCGACCCCACGGCGGCTCAAAGTAGTGGTCGTCGTCCTTGCCACGATGCTAGTCCTTGGGGCAGGGGCACTTGCCTCACGGGGAGTCATCTGGGCTGACGGTACCCTGCCCCGCGTCCCCGTGGGTGCTCTCCTGACTGACATGGCCCAGCGGGGGGTCAGGCTGATCACGCGCACCTCCTCCCCCCACGGACCCTATGATCCCACCACCGATGGCTGTGCCGGCTGCCATCGTGGCCACACCGGCTCCGCGTCTGAGATCCTGACAGAGTCAACAGCCGGCGACGCTCTGTGTCGCAACTGCCACAACGGCACGCAAGCTCCGGCCGTATCCACTCACTCTAACAAAGCCGGCAGCGGCTTTTTCAAACAGCAGGCCGGCTTCCGGGTGGGGTGCACCGAATGCCACAATCCCCACGGCAGTGACAACCTCACACTCATCCGTGCCGAGATCAACGGCCTCCCGGTGAACTTCCATGCCGCGTCCGGGGATGACTCCTATGACGACGGAATGGACGACGGCGAGCACGACAGCGTGTGCGTCGTCTGCCACACCCAGACCGGCCACAACACCAACACCAGCCCTGAGGGACAGGGTCAGGGCCACAACCCGGTGGGGACGGACTGCGTCGCCTGTCACACCCACGATTTCGACGACAACCCCGACACGCCCGACGGATTCATGGTGAGCTGCACCGGCTGCCACGGCCAGCCCCCCGATGGGACCACCACCCCCAATCGCGACGGCAGCCACAGCGCCCACTTCAGCCAGACCTACGGCCCG
>CAZHMV010000076.1:0-19229 GCA_964532665.1 uncultured Anaerolineales bacterium | reverse complement strand
CGGCACCAACTATGGCGTAGGATATGGTTACTACAAGACCGGCCACGGTTTGCCATCGACGGAGGCATATCCGGCCAGTGGCGGCACCGTCTCGGGCGCTGGTTTGCCGTGCGACGCCTGCCATGACGTCGCGATGAAACACATTGACGGTGTGGCGAGAACGTATTCGTACACGGCTAGCGTGGGAGGGCCTGACGACTATCAACATGGATACAGGCTGAAGTCGGTCAACGGTCAGCTTCCCATGGTCATACCTCGGACGAATGCCTGTGGCGACTCTGGCGTCGCCGCTGATGATTTCAGGCTATGTACCAACTGTCATGATCCTGGTCCTTTCACTGACCCGAATAACTTCTTGACTAACTTCAGGGAAGACCCATCAGGACCAATAAACAGACACTACTCCCACCTGGCGATCAAAGGGGAGTGTGGGCCAGGCTATGTATTCAAGTCTGATTGGAGGTCGCATCAATTTGACAGCAGAGCGAGTTGCGTCACATGCCACAATGTGCATGGCTCCACCCAGCTATCAATGGTGAGAGACGGTAAGCTTGTTGATAGACAACCGGGGTTGCAGGTTGTGTATTACAACGACAACGTGAGCTATGATTGCTTCAACTACCCTGACCCACGAGATGTGAGCCTGCCGGCCAGTACCGGAACCATCTGGAACCCCAATGTTGGCACGCTCTGTTGGGGTTGTCACGGCAGTTGTGGCTTTGATGACTTATACTTGAGAACACCTTTTGACGCCACTCCCCCCGAGATTTCCAGCATAACGGGGCAGGTGGGCAGTGACATTCTGATAGTCAGTTTTTCTGAGGGCGTCTACAGTGATGTGGGTGCAATTGGCGACTTAACGCCAGGCGATTTCACCTTCACAGACATAGACAACGGCCGCACGATTGTTGACGTAGGACATACTGCCGGCGATGCCACCGCAACCCTGACCTTGAGCTCTCCTCTCGACACTACAGATGACATCGGAACAGATACCCTGTCCGCTGCTACTACCGCCTCCATCTACGATGCCTTCGGCAATCCGATGTCCACGACGCCCGCCACCATCTCGGCAGGCGGACAGGCTACGACGGCAGGCCTCGTGCTCCATCCGTCGGGCCTTGTCTCGGCGGTCGAGTGCAATCCGGTGGGTGGCAGTTGGGCAGATGTCCTCGACAGCAATGATGGGGATGCCACCTATGTCGAAGCTTATTCATACTACAACGAGGAGGAAGACGAGCTATATCCTGCCAGTTTCAGGGTCGATATGGATGACCCTTCAGGGCTTGATGGTGTAACGATCGATGCGCTTGCCGTTCATGCCATGGTAAGAGTCGAAGTGAGCGGCGGTTCCGGGCCAACGCAAGTAGCATATCTCCAGATATGCTATGACACAGGTGGAATGGCCAAAACATGCAGCACCTGGTACGACCTGAGCGGGGGAGAAGGCAGCTATGTAGACATCACGGTTGGCGCTACCACCGATCCAGATGGGGGTCCGCTGGACCTGACCGATCTGAACAACCTCAGAACCAACGTGACCCTGAACGCTGAGGATTGTTGTGGCGCTGCAGATGCAACGGGTTTCGTGACTGAGGTCTATGCCGACATTGCGTACTCAACTGTGCCCACGCAGACTGTGACACCCACGGCCAGCCTCACGACGACCCCCACGGCCACGACCACACCCAGGGTCACACTGACCGCGACCCCCACCGCCACGGTAACAGCGACCGGGACGCCGACGGCGACACCCACATCCACGCCCAGTGTCACCCTGACCCTGACCCCGATCGCCACGACCACGCCCAGCGTCACACTGACCGCGACAGCAACCGCCACGGCTACAACGACCGCAACACCAACGCCGACCCCAACCGAGACGCCGGCCCCCACCAGCACGCCGAGGGGGACGCCAACCCCGACCGAGACGCCGACGCCGACGCAGGTGCTAACGCCGACCGAGACGCCGACGGACACGCCGACCGGAACACCGACACCGACTGGCACACCGACGCCCACGCCCACATCACCGGGGCCGGAAACGTTGATCCTCCATCCCTCGGACGTGATCTCAGATGGAGGATTTGGAACAACAGGCGGGACCTGGTCAGATGTCCTGGACAGCAATGACGGCGATGCCAGCTACGCCTCAAAGTGTTGTTCCGGGCCGTATGACATCTTTTATGTCGGCATGGACAACCTTGCCGGCCTTGCGGGTGCAACGATCCAGAGCATTACCGTTTATGTGTATGCCAGATACACGTATCCCTGGGGCGGAAGCGCTGGTGGGGACGTGGACATCGGATACAGGACCGGGACAAATACCGTGTGGAATGGAAACACCTACGTTGGTTCTGCCGGCTATAGCCTCATCACATCTGAGACCTATGCTGCCGACTCCGATGGAGGAGTACTGGACCTGGCCGACATTGACAACCTCCAGATTGCTGTCAAGCGCAACATTTCAGGTCCTCCAGAATTGCGCGTTACAGAGGTCTTGGTCGAGGTCGCCTATACCACGGCGAACGTACCCACGGCTACTCCCACCCCAACCGCAACCAACACACCCACACCGACGGCAACAGTTACCCCGACGGCGACTGCTACGTCCACACCGACGGCAACGCAAACCGCGACGCTCATGACCAGCCTGACCGCGACCCTGACCGCAACCCCTACCTCAACAGCCACAGCGACCGGCACGCCAACGGCAACGCAGACAGCTACTGCTACTGCCACGTCAACCGCGACACCCACGCCGCCCCCGACCCCGAGCGCCACTGCAACAGCCACGGGCGCGGTGACAGCTACGCCGACGGCAACGCTATCTCCTACCCCGACGCCGACCGACACGACCACACCGACAGCTACTAACACATCCACACCGACCTCTGCGCCCACATGGACCCTCACCTCGACGGCTACGGGGACGGCCCAGGTAGCGCTTATCAGCATGGGGACCCCCACCTCGGGAGCACCACAGGCGGCTCAGGTGATGTTCACCAGTACCTGGACTCCCGTCGCCACCGGGCCGGCCTCCGTTACCCCCACATCCCGTCCACCCACACCCATGCCGGTACCAACGATCACACCGGCGTCCACCAGGACGCCCACGCCCCCACGCATTCGCGCCGGTAGCAACCAACACGCCGGCAGGGATAGCGTCCCCCACCTCGGTGGTCACACCCCGTCGGCTCCATTCGAACGATGGAAGTCGTCACTATGGCGAAAGCTTCTCAAAGGAATCGATGCCGCCCTGGTTGACTTCCGCCGGGCTGGCATCCTCTAGCACCTCTCCGTCACCCGGCTGTGAGACGGTCGGCAAGTTTGACCGAGTTGCAATGTGGTATGGACCAGATTTTGACCTTCGCCTGGTATAGTGAATAATGGTACTCAGAGCCTATCCGGAGAGTGTTTGCAGTGGTGCCTTCAGCCGTTTTGAGAACGACTGAAATTGTTACTACAGATTCGTCGCGTGGCGCTGAACACACCTGCGGGATCTCCGATCCTGACGTCGGTCATCCGCTGTGAGGAGGTCAAATGGTGGACGAGTCGTGGCAGCAACGGTTTAGCCGGAGCCCTGGTCGTTTCCGGTCCCGACTCAGCTTGGGAAGCCGGCTCACCCTCAGCATCGGTCTGGTGATTGGCCTGACCAGCCTGGCGCTGTTCCTGGGCATCTACCGGCTCCAGGAACAGCAGGTGATGAGCCACCTGGACACCCAGGCCCGTGCCCTCTTGACCGAGATGGTCGTCCTGCGCGAGTGGGTCGCCGGCTACGGCGGCGTGTGGACCACCCGGTCCGGCGATCTGTACCTGGACAGCCGGGACGGCTTCTACCGCAAAACGCCGGCCATGGTCACCAAAGAACTCTCCAGGCTATCCGACACCAAAGGCTACTACCGCTTCCACATCACCAGCCTGCGCCTCAAGAACCCTGAGAACGCTCCTGACGCCTTCGAGCGCCAGGTGCTGCATGATTTCGAGAGAACCCCAATTCCCATCAGCCGTATCGAGACGGTGAACGGTAGCCGGGTCTATCGCCTGATGATCCCGCTGACCGCCGACCCGGCGTGCCTGGAATGCCACGCGGACCAGGGGTACCAGGTGGGGGACATTCGCGGTGGCTTGAGCGTCATGGTGCCTATGGCCAGCACGGACCGCGCTCTGGCTGAGAACCGCCGTGTGCTAACCCTGGCGGCCGGCACCATTGTCGCTCTAGTCATGGCTGCCCTCTACATCTTGGTGCGGCACACTGTCGTCGCACCGGTCAGCCAGCTCAAGGCGGCTGCTATCGCAGTGGGCCAGGGTGATTACGCGGCCCGGTGCCACCTGCGCACCGGCGACGAGCTAGAGATGCTCGGTCAGACCTTCAACGAGATGGTGACCCGCCTGAACCACTCGCGTGACGCCCTCCACACACGGGTTGAACAGCGCACTCGGGAACTGGCGGCGCTGTCCGATGTGGCACTGACCATCAGCCGGGCCGGAGCTTTGGAAGACGTGCTGGATGAGGCGCTGGAGACAGTCCTCCAGGTGATCGAGGCAGACGGCGGGGCCATCCATGTGATTGAGGAGCAGGACAAGACCAGGTTAGCTGCCTATCGAGATCTGCCGGCACCGATGGCGGCCTGCCTCGACTCTCACCAGTCTGGTGCGGGTTTCGTCAGCCAGGTAATGCAAACAGACGAACCGGTTCACATCTCAGACCTGGCCGGCGAGACCTGGGCGAGGGTTTGCCCCTGTGACACCTGCCTTGCTCCGGCCGCCGGCTATCGCAGTCTGGTCGCCGCCCCCCTCCGCTCCCGGAACCAGACCCTGGGCGCGCTGACCCTGCTTCGCCGCGTGCCGGAAGGGTTCTCCTCTGACGCCATGCAACTTCTGGTGTGTCTCGGCCATCAGTTGGGAGTGGCTGTGGAGAATGCCCGGTTCCACGAGCGCGCTGAGCAAGTCGCCATACTGGAGGAACGTCACCGCATCGCCCGGGAGCTGCACGATAGCCTGGCCCAAACCCTGGGCTGGTTGAACCTCCAGACCGAGATGCTGGCCGAGCGCCTGGACCGGGGCGAGGTCGAGAAGGCCCGGCCTGAACTGGCCGCCATTCGGCGGGTGGTCCGCGACGCCTGCTACGACGTCCGCGAGTCCATTGACGGACTACGCATCCGGCCAGCCGAAGGCTTGATCCCCACGGCCGCCACCTGGGTGTCGGAGTTTGGCCGGCGCACCGGCCTGCTCACCGAGTTCCGTGTTGCCGATGGCGAGACACGCCTGCCGCCGGTGGTGGAGACTGAGGCACTGCGCATCCTCCAGGAGGCCCTGACCAACGTACGCAAGCACGCTCAGGCACGGCAGGTAAGGGTGAGCCTCCAGGTTGGTGACGAGTTAACGCAGTTGATCGTCGAGGACGACGGGATTGGGTTTGTCTACGACCTGAACCAGGATCGCAAGCACTTCGGCCTGCGCATAATGCGCGAGCGGGCCGAGAGGCTGGGCGGGAGCTTTCGTGTAGAAACAGCCCCAGACCAGGGCACCAGAGTAGTGGCGCACCTGCCCAGGCACCCATTACAGCGGAGCGAAGTGGCATGAGTAGATATCCAAAGCCCGTCCGGGTCTTGCTGGTAGACGACCATCCGCTCTTTCGGGACGGACTCGCCAGTCTTCTTGAACGGGATGGCCGCTTCCAGGTAGTGGACCAGGCAGGGGACGGACAGGCAGCCCTGATGGCCGCCGCCCGCCTCCAGCCCGACGTGGTGCTGATGGACATCCAAATGCCGGGCATGGGCGGTCTGGAGGCTACGCACCGGCTGATGGATGCCCAGCCCAATCTCAAGGTGATAATGCTCACCGTCTCGGATCAGGACGAGGATCTATTTGAAGCTATCAAGGCCGGCGCGCAGGGGTATCTCCTCAAGACGGTCACAGGTGGCCACGAGTTGGTGGAAGCTGTAGCCCGCGTATCAGCCGGCGAGGCCATCATCACCCCCGCCCTGGCGCCGCGTCTGCTCGCCGAGTTTACTGCCCTGGCCAGGGGAGAGAGGGGGAGCCAGGATGCAGGAGGGCAGAAGAGCGGAGGACCGGGGGCACAGAGAAGCAGGGGAGCAAGGGAGCGGAGGACCGGAGGAGATAGACAGCAGGGGGAGGTGGAAGCCTTGACCCCGCGCGAGCGGGAGGTGTTGGAGCTGGTGGCGGAGGGACTCACCAACAAGGAAATTGCTGCCCGGCTGGTGATCTCCGAGAATACGGTGCGGGCACATCTGCGCCACATCCTGGACAAGCTCCATGTGAGCAGCCGAGTGCAGGCGGCTGTGTGGCTGCGACGGCAGAGCATCGAGTAGTCCAGTCGGACTAGTCCACCACACCCTTGGGAGGGCCAGCATGCTGGCCCTCCCTTTTTTCATCCAAAAATCGTCCATCTGGGGAATAGTCGGCGTTGTTGGTCAGCACTACAATATAGGCAAGCCAAGGCGTTACCTGTGACCGCCGGCAGTGGACCGCAGACTGCAATCTGACCAGCGAACAGTGGAACAAATCCGTTGCTGACTGTCGAACTTGGCGGTCAAACGATAATTGTGAGGAGGTAAATATGACACTCACGATGAAACGAGTCCTGATCATTCTGCTCAGCCTGCTCTTCGCGCTTACACTGGTCATCGTCCAGTACATTGAGCTGGGCAAGCAACGCGCCGGGGCGGAAGCGCGAGCGGTGGCTAGCAAAGAAGCTCAAGAGTGCATCAATTGCCACGAAGACAACGATAAGACGCCCAAGATCGTGGCCTTCTGGCGCCAGAGCGAGCACGCTGCCCAGGGAGTAGACTGCCTGTCCTGCCACCATGTTGAGGAGGGAGAGTGGGACTACTTCATGTGTCCGGGTGCCACTATTCCAACCGCCAGCCACCCCACCCCCAAGGACTGCCAGGAGTGCCACGAGCAGCAGGTGGTCGAGTTTGCCCGCAGCAAACACGGCGCGACGGCGGCACTCAAGCTGGCGGGCTCCTTCGACCGTACCGTCTTTGAGCCCACCCTTGCCACCAAGAACGGTTGCCAGGAATGCCACAACATCGGACATATCTGGCCCGACCAGAGCGTGGGTGAATGCGATGCCTGCCACGCCAAGCACACCTTTGACGTGGCCATTGCCCGAAATCCCAACACCTGCGGCGAGTGCCACCTGGGTCCGGACCATCCCAACATCGAGATGTGGCAGGAGTCCAAACATGGCAACGTCTTCACCAGTTTCCCCGAGAACTGGGAGAAGTTAGGCTACAAGACCAAGGACTACGAGGGCAAGCCTGTGCCCTTCAATGCTCCCACCTGTAGCACGTGCCACATGGACGCGGCGCCCGGCGTGGAGGCCACCCACGACGTGGGTGAGCGCCTGGCCTGGGAAACCCAGTCGCCCTTCACCATCCGCACCACCGAGGCCTGGGGTGGCGGTCTGTCATGGCAGCAGAAACGAGCCAACATGGAGAGAGTCTGCACCCAGTGCCACAGCCCAGGATTCTACAAGCGCTACCTGTTGACCGGCGACCTCACTGCCCTCCAGTACAACGAGATATTCAAAGAGGCAAAGCGCTGGCTGACGGCGATGAAGGACGCCGGCATCATCGTCACCCCGGGCTTTGAGGGGCTGGCCCCCTTCACGGTTGCCGGCTACGACGAGGACCCCGAAGAGGTTTCCTACCACATGTGGCATCACGAAGGCCGCCGCTTCCGTCAGGGCGCTTTGATGATGGCAGCCGATTACACCCAGTGGCACGGTATCTGGGACCTGCAGAAGGACCTGGTGGAGATCATCCGCTACGCGGCGGACCATGGTCTGCCCGAAGCTGAGACCTGGATGGAGAGCGACAACCCGGCCAAGTTCTGGCTCTACCCCTTCTACGACATTCCCGGCAGCCCGTGGGGCATCGACACCCTGGCCTTCC
This sequence comes from uncultured Anaerolineales bacterium, assembly GCA_964532665.1. GTDB lineage: Bacteria > Chloroflexota > Anaerolineae > Epilineales > JAANWY01 > CAZHMV01. Next base: position 11,304 of record CAZHMV010000076.1, on the reverse strand, counting down.
GCAAGAGCGACGAGCATACGACCAAGGTCCTCATGAATCGGGATGCGCTACCCGATTACTGGGAGCGGGTGCGGGCCAACGTGGAAGCGGCCTGGATGAACGGTGTCCTGTCCGATGAACAATGGGAAATGTGGCAGAAGCTGTATGACAACCGGGATCGGGAGAACGGCCAGATCTTTGCCCTGTCGCCTGACGTGCAGACTCACAAGGATGGCGGCAAGGTGGATGGCACGGCCGTCAAAGCCCAAGTTACGGAGTTCAAGCTTCCCTTCGGCGGCGCCTGGGAGTGGATCAAGACTCAAGCCAAGGGAGGTCCATGATGGCCGAAGAGCGCAAAGTTGACCGACGAGAGTTCCTGCTAAACCTGGGAGTTGTCGGTGGGCTGATCGTTGCCGGTGGTGGGGTGCTCCACAATGCGGTGCGCTTCATTGTGCCGGCCCTCCGGCCCCTGCGGTACATCAAGCTCCGTGCCACCACTATAGACCACCTTACAGGGCAGGAGGCGGTGGAGTTCAATCCATTAGGCCAGCGCGTCATCCTCCTGCGCCGGGGCGACGAGGTGCGAGCCTTCTCGGGTATCTGCACGCATCTGGGCTGCCAGGTCAAGTGGCAAGCCGACAAGAATCGCTTCTTCTGCCCCTGCCACCTGGGCATTTACGACGAGAATGGTCAGGTAGTCTCTGGCCCACCACCCCGGCCGCTGGAGTCGTTCAAGGTAGACATCGTCGGCAACAACGTCTTCGTCCACGTGCCGGAGCTGGGGGAAGGAGGTGCATAGGCAATGGCAGTGACGACGCAGAAACCATCCGGGTGGACCGAGCGCGTTCCCATCGACCTCGAGATGCTGCGGCACCCCCTGGCCGAGCCGGTGCCTGTCCATCTGCATGGCTGGTGGTTTGCCCTGGGGAGCACGCCGCTGTTGCTCTTCGTGATTCAGGTGGCCACAGGGATCCTGCTGACCTTCTACTACGTACCCTCGCCCGACCGGGCGCTCGACAGCATACGGGCCATCACCGAGCAGGTCCCCTACGGATGGTGGATCCGGGGCATCCATCACTGGGGTGCCACTCTGATGATCCTGACGGTCTGGCTGCACATGATCCGGGTCTTCGTCACCGGTGCCTACCGCCGGCCCCGCGAGATCAACTGGCTCATCGGCTCGGGGCTTCTGCTGACCACCCTGGCCTTCGGCTTCACCGGCTACGCGCTGATCTACGACCAGCTCTCCTACTGGGCCACCACGGTGGGCACCAACCTCATCGGTGCTGTGCCCCTCATCGGCGACTACATGCTGGCCTTCCTGCGCGGTGGCCGGACAGTGACGTCGAACACGCTGACCCGGTTCTTCACCCTGCACATCGGCATCTTGCCGACGGTGATGATCCTGTTTCTGGGAGTGCATATCCTGCTACTGCGGCTCCACGGCGTGGCCCAACTGGAGCCCGAGGACGAGCGCTCCACGCCCTTCTTCCCGGACCACGTGCTATTGAGTCTGCTCATCGGGTTCTACCTGGTGCTGCTTCTGTCAGCCCTGTCAGTGCTGTTCACGCCGCCGGTTGGCGACCTGGCGAACCCGACTGTGACGCCGTTGCACATCAAGCCGGAGTGGTACTTCTTCTCCATCTACCGCTGGCTGCGGCTGGTACCTGGCCTGGTCGGGCTCTTGGGGATGGCAATCTTTGTCCTGGTCCTGGTCTTCTGGCCGTTCCTGGACCCAGTGCTGGGGCGCTGGCTGAAATACCGGGAGGTGGGCGTGGTGCTGGGGGCTATCGTCGCCGTCGTGGTGGCGGCCGCCACTGTGTGGGAGGCTATGGTTCCGTAGTCAGTGATCAATCGCCAGTGAACAGCCATCAGTGACCAGTAAAACTGGTCACTGATGGCTGACAACTACTCTAAAAATGGGTTATCGTCAATTTTTATGCTTCATGGAGCCCCGCAGGGGGATGCTGACTGATCACTGAGTGAAGGGAGAGCCGATTATGGTGATCATCGGCGTGTTGGTGCGTGTGGAGGCGGTGTCGGCTGCGGTTGTGCAGCGCCGGCTGGCGGCCATGGCCGGCGTCACCCCCTTCTCCCTGGATGACTCCACCCAGATGGGGCTGTTGATCGAAGCGGCCACCCTGGATGACGGTTACCACTTGCTGCGGCATGGCATAGAAGATATCGAGGGCGTGGCGGCAGCCTGTCCAGTCTATGTCCACTTCAGGGCAGAGGATGTGGAAGAGCGGCTGGGCCAACCGGCTGGCCACTCCCTCGCTGTTTGATAAGGAGGCTGTGTATGGAAGTTACCCGCCGCGAGTTTATCAAGGCTGCAGCTATGGCGGCGGTGGCGACAGCCGCCGGCTGTACGTCTAAGCCCACTCCGGCCCCAAGACCCACCCCAAAGCCGGTCGTCGGGGAGCCGGAAACATGGGTGAAATCCGTCTGCCGTTTCTGCGGCACCGGCTGCGGCGTGCTGCTGGGCATGCGTCAGGGGCAGTTTGTGGCTCTCAGGGGCGACCCGGATCACCCCAGCACCAGGGGATTGGTGTGTGCCAAGGCTCTGTTCCTGCCCAAGATCGTTTACAGCCCCGACCGGCTAACCAAGCCACAGATCCGCAAGAATGGACAGTTGGTGGAAGCGAGCTGGGAAGAGGCTATGACCCTGGTCGCCGACAAGTTTGCCGAGGCAATCCAGGCCCACGGGCCAGACAGCGTGGCCTACTACGGCTCCGGCCAGGCCCTGTCTGAGGAAAGCTACCTGGCCAACCGGCTGTTCAAGGGTGGCATCGGCACCAACAACGTGGAGGGCAATCCACGGCTATGCATGGCCAGCGCCGTGGGCGGCTATGTGAGCACCTACGGCAAGGATGAGCCCATGGGTTGCTACGATGATATTGACCACGCCCAAACGTTCTTCATCGTAGGCTCGAACACCGCCGAGTCTCACCCCGTCATCTTCGACCGCATCCTGGCGCGCAAAGAGGCCGGCAAAGGGGTACAAATCATCCTGCTGGACCCGCGCAAGAGCCCGGTGCGCCGGGTAGCCAATCTGCACCTGGACCCCATCCCAGGCTACGACCTGGCCATCTTCCACGCCATGGCTCACGTGATTATCAAAGAGGGGCTCCACGCCCCGACTTTCATTGAGAAGCACGTCCTCTTCCGCAAGGTAGTGGATGGGAAGCCGGTGGATGTGACCTTCGATGATTACGTCCAGTTTCTGGAGGACTTTACGCCAGAGAAAGCCGCTGAACTGGCCGGCGTGCCGGCCGGGAAGATCAAGGTGGCCGCCCGCATGTTCGCCCAGGGACCGACCACGTCTTTCTGGACCATGGGCCTTAACCAGCGCACCGCCGGCGTGTGGGCCAACAACCTGGTTCACAACCTCCATCTCATCACTGGCCAGATCGGCAAGCCGGGGGCCACCCCCTTCTCCCTGACGGGACAACCCAACGCCTGCGGTGGGGTGCGCGACACCGGCTCCCTATCCCACATCCTGCCCTACGGGCGTGTGGTGAAGAACGAGAAGCACCGGGCCGAAATGGAGCAGTTGTGGGGAGCTAAGCCTGGCACCATCAAGGACAAGCCCGGCCTCAACACCGTTGAGATGTTCAGGGCCCTGGCCGAGAACAAGATCAAGGCGATCCTCATCCTTACCACCAACCCCGGCCAGTCGCTACCCAACGCCTCAGTGTACCGCGATGCTATGGGCAAAGAGCGGCCGGGCAAGCCTTTTGTGGTAGTCCTGGACGCTTACCCAACCCGCACCACCGAACTGGCCGACGTGGTGTTGCCGGCTGGCATCTGGACTGAGAAGGAGGGCGTCTTCGGCATGTCCGAACGGCGCTATCAGTTTATGCCCAAGCTCATTGATCCACCGGGTGAAGCGCGCTCCGACTTCGACATCCTGCTGGACTTTGCTGCCCGGCTGGAGGAGCGCGGGGTCGTGCCCAGGGGCTACATTTCCGGCAGGTTCAGGACCACGGCCGACGTATGGGACGAGATGCGGGAGGCCTCGCGGAACACCCCCTACGACTTCACCGGCATGACCCGCCAACGAATGCGCCAGGAACGGGGGTTGCGCTGGCCAGTGCCGACCGAAGATCATCCCGGCACCGCTCGCCGCTACGTTAAGGGGGAAGACCCCCTGTTGGACGAAGGCCCCTTCGCCGACGACACGCTCGAACCCGGCGAGATCAAGTTCTACGCCGGACCCGACAACCGGGCGGTGGTCTGGCTGCGCCCGTTCAAACCGCCGGCCGAGCCGGTAGATGAAGAATATCCGTTTGTTCTCTCCACCGGCCGGGTCCTGGAGCACTGGCACACCGGCACAATGACCATGAAAGCCCCGGAACTGCGCCGTGCCCAGCCGGAGGCCTTCGTCGAGATCAACCCCTTCGACGCCAAGAAACTCGGCATCAAAACTGGCGACCCGGTGCGCATCACCTCGCGCCGGGGCGAGGCGGTCATCAAAGCGCGGGTAGTGGACACACCCCGCGCCGGCATGGTCTTCGTCCCGTTCCACTGGTCCGATGACAACAGCCTGATCAACCGGGTGACCATTGACGCCTACGACCCTGGCTCCAAACAGCCGGAGTTCAAGGTGTGTGCCGTGAAACTGGCCAAGGCGTGAGGCAAGGAAAGGGGAGCAAAACGATGACTTGTCCTGAGCGTGGTCGAAGGGAGCATTCTGACCCCCGTCGAAGGGGGCGATGGCTTTCCGTTGGAGTGCTGATCCTGGTCCTCCTGGCAGTGGTGGGGGTAGCCTGCGCCTCGCAGCCGGCCCCGCCAGCGCCTAGCCCGGAGCCAGAGGCGGCGGTCGCCTTCGCCGAAGGTGCTTTCCCGCCGCCCATACCCGACATCGAACAGCACCAGGGGAGCTGGCTGATCACAGATTGCATCAAGTGCCACAGCGAGGAGGCGGGCGAGGCGCCTACGGTAAAACACGAAGGTATGCCGGAGGTTCTCTTGCAGGTTAATTGCCGCACCTGCCACGTGTTTATCAGCGAACAGACCGTAGAAGTATCACAGAGGTAGATGTTCGGCACTCGGAACCTGGAGCCATCGGCCTGACGAATGACGAACGACCAACCTATTGTTCGTCGTTGGTCGTTGGTCATTCGTCGGCCGGTCGTTTATCGAGCAAAGCGCCTGATTGCTGCGTGCTACGCACACGATAAAGCACGGTCGAGTATGCTGACACGACGCCATTTCTTGACCGGGGCCGGCATGGCCGCCGGCGGGTGGCTGATTGACTTCCTGTTGGACGGGCTCAAAGCCCGCGCTCCGGCTCTACTGCGCCCGCCCGGTGCTCAGTCTGAGCCCGATTTCCTCGCCGCCTGCATCCGCTGCGGCCTGTGTGTCGAGGCTTGTCCCTATGACACCTTGCGCCTGGCGGATGCAACGGCCGGTCTCACAATCGGCACTCCATACCTCATCGCACGGCAGATACCCTGTTACCTCTGCCAGGGTTACGACGAGCTGAAGTGCATCGCCGCCTGCCCCACGGCCGCTCTGCAGCCGGTAGCAGCCGTGGCCGACGTACGCCTGGGTACGGCCACGATCAACCACGACACCTGTCTGGCCTGGCAGGGGACCCCCTGCCGGGCTTGCTGGCATGCCTGCCCCTTCCCCGATGAAGCCATCACCCTCGATGGGCGAGGTCGGGCCGTGGTAGTGCCGGAGAAGTGCGTGGGGTGTGGGCTATGTGATCATGCGTGTCTGACCGAGCCGAGTTCTATTGTGGTGAGGCCGCAGTCGCAGGTGTGAGTTAGATACTAGAGATTGGAGATTGAGAGGGTGAAGGCTGTGGGGCGACGGGGGAGGATCAGGCGGTTGCGGCGGTGGACATGGGCTCATCGGACCACCGCCGCTGTTTTTCTGCTGGTCCTGGTTCTGGGCCGCTTTGACTGGTTCCCCTGGATCAAGGGCTCGACGGCCGCCACTCGTCTGTTCGGGTTCCTCTGGCTGGCCGATCCGATGGCGGCGCTGGAGGTGACGCTGGCGACGCGCCAGTTCCACGGGGCGCTGGTGGTGGCAGCCGGCCTTCTGCTCATCTTTTACGCTTTGGTGGGCCGCGCGTTTTGTGGCTGGGTCTGCCCCCTGGGGCTGCTGCTGGACCTGAACGATGATCTGCGGGAGCGACTGCGGCGCCGGCGGCGCCGGCGGGGCTGGCGTCTGCCCGAGGTACGTCTACCTCTGGACACCAAGTACTGGCTGCTGGCTCTGGGATTGGTCCTTTCCGCAGTGGCCCGACTGCCGGCCTTTCAACTGGCCTCGCCCATCAACATTCTGGCCCGGGGCCTGGTCTTCGCCCCTGGGCCGGGGCTGCTCCTGGTGGCGGGCATCGTGGCTTTGGAGTACGTCTCCCGGCGCGCCTGGTGTCGGGCGCTGTGTCCGCTAGGGGCTTTCTACAGCCTGGTCGGCCACTTCGGTTACGTACTGGTCATGGTTGATCAGGAGAAAGAGCAGGCCGGTAAAGCCTGCAGCCTGTGCACCCTACACTGTCCGATGGGCATTCGGGTGTTGGAAGATCACATTCAGCGGGGCAAACTCACTGTGGACGACCCGGAATGCACCCGTTGCGGATCCTGCCTGGACCCCTGTCCGCGAGGGAGCTTGCGCTTGGGACTGAATCTTCCAGGCAACGTTGCCGGCCGCCGGTCCGGCGCCTCCCATCCTTCTGTCATCGGTTGAGCAATCTGGCTAGCCCGTCTAGACGGGCTGGACAATCGCCTGTTTCGATTCTTCTGGCCGATGCTTAAAACAGGGGCCTATCGGAGGGCGGCAAGTTCGAGGCCGGCTCGACGATCCACCACCCGGTGCAAGAGATGTTCGAGGGCATCGGGTTCCCCTGGTTCTGAGAAAGGCTACGGCGCGAGTCCCGCAAACACCAGCGTGAATGTCGTCATCCGGGGGTTCCCGCCTCGTGCCACACCAACCCCAATGTGTGTGTAGTGTTGGTGCAGGATGTTCCTGCGGTGGGGTGTGCTCTGCATAAACCACTGCATGGCATAGGTCACCGCTTCCTCGCCGGCCTGCGAGTTGCGCTGGATATTCTCGCCAACCCACTGGGCTGTAATTCCGGCTCGCTGGAGTCGATCTCGCAGCGTGATCCCTTCCGGTGTGACGTGGTCGAAGTAGCCTCGCGCGACCATGTCCTCACTGTGATGCCGGGCCACGAGCGTGAGCTGATCGTCAACGTCATACGGTGGTAAGCCGTTGGCGCGGCGCTCGGAGTTAACGGCCTCGACCATTTGGCGTTCCAGCACCTGCGTTTCCGAGAGCACACTCTCGGGTGTGGGGGATGCAGGTTCAGGTGTCTGCGTCGGGATGGCAGTGGGCGTAGGGAGCATCGTAGCTGTCGGTGTCGGGATCGCGGTTAACGTAGTGGGCATGGTAGGTGCCAGCGCAAGCGTCGCTGTCGTGGGGACTGGCGACGGAGGAGGTGTTGTGGAAGGGGATACGGTCGCGGTGGGCATGGCGATCTGTGTCGCAGTGGGGTTGGTCGCCCCAGAAACAGGGACGGTGGCGGGGCTGGGACGCGCCGGCGGGGAGCCAACACAGCCGACGAGAAGAACGAGGGTCAGCAACACAACGACCTGTCTCATGGCGAGTACACATCGTCGGCGGCGCACTCTCTGCGAACCCACTCGAACGGATTATCCGACTTGATCCCCTGCCACAACGGACCGTGGGGACCTGAGCCTCCGATGCTAAGCAATGAACGATCTCCCCAAAGTCCAGGGTATATGAGCCAGGAAAGGGTTTCGATATCCTCTTCAGTAAACCGGCGGCGCCGGGGGTCCAGGTTGGGCAGCAACTGGATGTCGTAGTCAGAGCCTGGGTACCGCTTTGCCGCGCCGGCCGGATAATCTGATAGATCCGCAACCCAGTCGCGACGGCCCAGATCACTCCGTCTAATCTGCCATTTGATGTTCAGGTTGAGCCAGGGGATCTTTATGGAGATGGGCAGGCCGGCCGAGTAACCGTCGTCCCGAAAGCCGAAAAAGGAGGCATGGGAGCCGCGAGCGCAGTAGACCAGCGGGCGATTATCCTGGCGTTCAACGGCCGCCCAGGGCCGGCGCCGGCCACTCACATGGCTTGCGTAGCCCGCAATCTCCGGCGACAAGTTGGCCGGCGTCACTGGAACATCAGGATTGCCACGGAGGATAATGGTGATGCCCTCCCAATCGACCTCGTGCCGGTTGTGCCAGTCGTTGTAGAAGTAAAGAAACCAGTACTGGATTGCAACATCACGGGGGTCGCCATCGACGGGCTTGAGGCCGGTTACGAATTCCTCGACAGATGCCTCGACTTCCTCCAAGAAGGCCTCGATCTGGTCTGCTATCTGTGGAAAAGGGGCCGGCGTCTGACGGATGATGTCATCCAGGGCTGCCAGCAATTGACTGTACCAGCGGAGTCGGTCTCGCAGTGTCCACTCGACGACCTCGTCACCCTGCAACACGCGGGCGTAAACACGATGCCGATACCGATCATCGTCAACTGAATCGAGGATCTCGAAGTAACGTTTCCAGGCTCGCTGCGGAGCCGTTCGGTCGCGACCAATGCCGATCAAGTCCAGTACGGAGGCCAACGCAATGCCGGCATCGTTGTGGAGCAGCTTCTGCAGTTCCTCCCTGGCGTTGGGCTCCGGTTCCGGGAATTGCCGACGAACAAACTCCGGCAGGTGACGAATCAGAGGGTGAGCCTGATCGAAACGGAACAGACGCCGGGGGTTCTTCAGGTTCCCGCGAATGCCCGGATAGAGGTAGGCGTTGTCCAGGACGATGCCCACGGGTCGGGGGTGGAAATCGCCGTATGTCTGGGACGGGTCGTTCGTGCCACCGTAGGGCCGGCCCAGAGCCTGTTGCTCCGGGAACAGCACCAGGACGGGTGCATAGGTGTCGGCCAGTTGCCGGCGCTCTTCTGTCGTCAGGCGTGTTTTCACCTCGTCAGCGGGCTGATCGAGGGAGTCTGTGCTCACTGCGTCTGTCATCTGTGATTCTCATATCACGACTGCTCAGCCACCCTCCCGCAGGTTATGATGAACGAGGCCCTTGCCTCTGCATCAGGTACCGTGGCAGGATAGGCAGCGCAACGAAGCCCAAACCTGCGGGAGGGTGAGGTCATCTCCCGTCTTCATCACAGGGCCGTGTCTATTCTCATCAAATGTATTGAGGCTGCCCAATTTACCAGGTTTCCGCCGCCGTGTCAAATTCGCATCGGATAGCGCCACAAGTCCCTGAAAGGTGGTTTAGAAGGCGAGGATGGGCCGGCCTCGATACACGGGGTGGATCGCGAGCACGAATTCCCTAAAACACCAGGGCCGGCCCAGTTGAGGTGCCCTGCTGCTTGATAGTGTACCCGATGGACATTACCGACTACATTACGGTAGTTGAGAGAAACGGCAGGTACGAAGAACCGCTGCCGGCCTCACAACCGCATTTGCGAAACTGGGACTTCGTACACCCACATTTCCGCGTCCCTGGCCCGGGCGTAGCCGGCCATTTCCAACGCGTCGAACACGCCCGGCAGAGTCGGAAAGTGTCCCCCGATGGATGGGCGGTGCTGCTCATGGGCCAGCCGGCGAAGCTCAGTCAGCACCTCGGGCAGGACCTCCGGCGTGCCGTCGGCATGTCCAATCCACACCGCTTCCCCATCATCCTCAGGCGTCGATAACACGGCCAAGCCGGTCAGCCCGCCGTCATCTGCAATTCCCCAGAGGCGACCCTCGGCGGCACGGGCGGTCACCACCTGATCCGTGAGCTCCTGCCAGGCCCAGCCTCGGCTGACAAACAGCCCGTGTACCCACTGAAAGATGTCCGAGTCGTTCAGAAAGCGTCGGACAGTGGGGACGTCATCTGGACCCAACGGCTCCAGACGCCGGACGGGTTCGTCCAGGGGTTCAGCTTCGTACAACGCGTAGCGACCCAGGCGTGTCATGCCCCGTCGCCTGGCCATGTTGCGCACGATAGTATTCCTCGACGATGTGACCATGCGGGACACTGTAATCCCGCTGTCGTGGATGTACTGGTGCAGGTGGGGACGCATCTTGCCGACCAACCCCTGCCGGCGATACGCCGGATCCACACGCAGCCCCTCCCACCAGCCCTCGTGGTCCGACAGGATGGCCACTCGATCGATGGCCGCGGGCTTCCCATCGACCAGAGCGACGAATAGCCGGCCATTCGGGTCGGCCAGCCACTCGTCCCACACATCGGCGATGTAGTCGTCGTGGTCCTCCCACGTGTGCTCACAAAAGGCCAACACGGCCGCCTTGTCCTCGGGTCGTGCCGGCCGAACTTCCACCCTCGACATTTCGTTCCCTCCTTCCTTAGTTGATTGTAGCTGATCAACGATCGGTCCGTCAAGAACAAGATCAGGGAATTCCCATACGGTTGAGTTCATAAATGGCGGATTTTCCCCATAGACATGGGCCGGCGAACGCACTATCATGAATCCCGCAGCAATGCAGGACAGACAGCTTTTCGAGAATACGCGATGGCCTAGCAGGAAGGAGATCAAATGACGACAGTCCGCATTGACAGAGCCTCGGCGTTGTTCTACATTCGGCCGGCTGCGGAGCGGTATCAGGGGTGTTACTACTTCTGTCCCGAGTGCGCAGATGCACACGGGGCCGGCTTCCGCTATCTGGAGGCCAGTCGGGCATGGGACCCGTGCCGGCACTATCGCTACGCCATGGTTCCCACGCTCAGACCCGGGGTTGAGCTACGGGAGCTCTTCGAGACCTTCATCGCCAGTCTGAACGAGAAGCGGCGGATCGAATTGGACACGCAGGACCAGGGTGCACTGTCTCCCGACAACCCGCGTCTGTTAACCGAGGACGAGCGCCGGCAGTGGGACCAGCGCGTGCGCGATGCCCAGGCGTGGCTGGCTGAACAGTGGCGACTGGCACTCAACGACCACCCCAACGAGCTCGGATGGACGGCAAGAGACGTCTGGGGAGCACGACGGGACGACCGGGGCAAGTACGTGATTCACAGGCCGAATGATATGGAGTTTGTATGGGCTGAAGGGTAGTGAGCAAGGGGTGACTTCCCCCACTGCGAAAGGCCGCCGGCCAGGAAGCCGGCGGCCTTTTGCATTTCTCCCACGTTACTACTCAGCCACCCTCCCGCAGGTTGCGATGCGCAATGGTTTTGCATACGAGAAACAGCCTTGAAGCAGCGATTCTCGGCCAGAAAGGCTCCAAACCTGCGGGAGGGTGAGTAGCTACCCTCCCGCGATATCCTCCGCAAGTATCCCCGCGTTAGCTAGCTAACAGCTTCTGGTCCCCACTTATGGTATATTAACCACGTG
>CAZHMV010000075.1:20381-25250 GCA_964532665.1 uncultured Anaerolineales bacterium | reverse complement strand
TTGGGAATACAACGAATCCTCACGTATGGCCCCGCTCAGTTCTTTCCTGACTCGTTTATTCCCAATTCGTTGCCTTCCAGATCACCATCCGATTTCGCTCTATTCCGAATTCGTTGTAGTGTTTCTGGCAGAAGCTCACCCATGATGCGCTGCTTCCCTAACAAACTCGCTGATTTCCTCCAGCCGCGATCCGGTGGCAAAGACGGCTGTGGCGCCCAACTCCAGCAGCTTTGGCCGGTCTTGGTGCGGGATGTTGCCCCCCACAACGACCACGACGTCATCCATGCCCTCGTCCTGCAGGCCCTGCATCAACTGCTCCGTCAGTGGCAGGTGGGCGCCGGAAAGGACGGACAGGCCAATGACGTCCACGTCCTCCTGGAGCGCCGCCTCCACGATCTGGTCGATGGTCTTGTGTAGTCCGGTGTAGATCACCTCGCAGCCGGCATCCCGCAGGGCGTGGGCCACCACTTTCGCCCCTTTATCGTGGCCATCCAGGCCAGGTTTGGCAATCAGAACCCGAATCGGGTGTCGCTCAGCCATGGCATCTCCTCCTTCAACCCATCATTCACCAAAACAAACTCACGAGTCCGTTCATCGTCCAGTGAGCGAAACTGTTCCAGGGTCCGAAACTGTGGCGAAATCTGCCGGCCACACTCCAGGAACAAGGGGTATGTTTCGTTCTGTAGCTCTTCCTGAACCTCTTGTGGAACCGCCCCGTCACTCAGGATCAGGAGATCAATGTCCGAATGCATGGGCATCCGGTCAGACCACATATCGCCGCGTGCTGCCGAGCCAAACAACCAAATCTGCACGAGATTCTCCCTGAGTCGCTCGGCCAGGAGGGAAACATATCGAAGTGTACAGTCACGCTCCGTTTCGCTGAGGTGAATCAACGCTCCTCTTGCGTCCACACCTGATTCTCCTGGATCGGACGAATTTAGATGCGATTGCCCTGCCCCTGCCTCTGGCTATCCCGTCACCTTCACCACCACCGCTGCCCCTGTATCCCCGGCAGCACACCCCGTGAACAGCCCATAGCCACCGCCTTTCAGCACCAACTCCTCGATGAGCTCCATGACCAGCCGCATGCCTGTCGGACCCTGGGGATGCCCCCAGATGAGGGAGCAGCCGTAGTTGTTCATCGCGTCCAGTGCCACCCCCATCTCGCGGCAGAAGTAGACATCGTTCACGGCGAAGGGGTTGTGGGTCTTGATGGCGCTCACGTCCTCAATGTCCAGGCCGGCCCTCTCCAGCGCCTGGCGGGCCGCCGGCACCGTCGCCTGAGCCATGAACCCTGGCTTGGCACGCCCCTGCCCGAAGCCCAGCACCTGGATTTCGATCCCCGGGTCCTGGCTCAGCTCCCGCGCCCGCTCCCGCGTCGTGACAATCAGCCCGCTGTTCCCGTCAGCCGGGTGGGTCTGGCCACCGTACGTGACGGTGCCTCCGTCCATCACCGGCCTCAGTCGGGCCAATCCTTCGGCGCTGGTTGGGTAGATGCCCTCGTCCCCTGTCACGGTCGTGATCACTTTGCGCCCTGATGCGTCCCGCACCTCGATGGGCGTCACCATGAAGCGGCGGTGGAAAGCGGCGTCGTCCTTCAATGCATCCTGGTACTGCTCATAGCGCAGCAGAGTCACTTCGTCCTGCTCCTCGCGGGTGAAGCCGCCCTCCCGGGCCACGTTCTCGGCCGTCTCGATCATGGCGTTGTTGGCGAAGGGGTCGCAGTTGAAGTTGTCCCACACCCAATCTTCGGTCTCGCCCTTGCCACCTGGCCCCAGCGGGTTGGGATAGTATACGTGGGGGCCGTTGCTGGTCCGGTCGCCGGTGATGGTCAGCACGGTGTGGCCGATCCCCGTTTCAACTTCCATGGCCGCGCTGGCCAGCACTCGCGCCGACGTAGCACACGCCTGACCGATGGTCGGCCCGGTGATGCCGGTAGCGCCGATGAGGCCGGCCAGCCACGGCGCACCGTAGAAGCTGTGCTGCTGGGGTATCGTCATCCCCAGGTGGAGGGCATCGAACTCGTTGGGAGCGATGCCCCGCTCCTCGAGCGCCCGCCTGGCGATGTCGGCGGCGAAGTTGATGGTGTGTAGATGAGCGAAGCTGCCCTGCCACCGACAGAACGGCGTGCTCCAGTAGCCGCCGTAGGGAATATAAGTCTTGTCAAACCGCATCCGATCCTCCTCTCTGGCTGTCAGCGGATGCGCAAACGAATTAACAGACAAACGGATAGAAGGGATCCGCTAATCCGCTTCGCCGAAGGCAATCCGCTGACCGCCCATCCGTTATCGGCTGTACATCAGCCCGCCATCAATCGTGATCACCTGTGCTGTGATATATGCCGCTTCGTCGCTGGCCAGGAAAACGTGCAGGGCAGCAATCTCCTCCGGCTCCGCCATGCGCCCGAGGGGGATGCGTTGCAAGAGGCGGTCCATGATCTTGTCTGGGATGGCGGCTGTCATGCGGGTCTTCACGCCGCCGGGCGCAATGCAGTTCACGTTGATGTTGTACCGTGCCAGCTCCAGGGCCAGAGTTCTCGTCAGGCCAACCACGCCGGCCTTGGACGCGCTGTAGTTCGCCTGGCCAACGTTACCCAGCCACGCCGTTGACGATGTGCTGGTGATCTTCCCGTATCGCTGGCGGATCATCGGCACGGCCGCTGCTTGAGCGCAGAGGAAAGTGCCTTTCAGATTGACGTTCAAGACGGCGTCCCAGGCCGCCTCGTCCATCTTCCTGACCTGGTCGTCCTTGATTCGGACAGTCAGGGCGTCGCGAGTGATGCCGGCGTTGTTGACCAGAATGTCCAGCCGGCCCCACCGCTCCACAATCTGATCCACCATCGCCTCGACTTCGGCCCGGCTGGTCACGTCGGCGGGGATGAAGATAGCCTCGCCGCCGGCCTCCTGGATGGCAGCCACCGTCTCCTCGGCCGCTTCCCGATCTACATCGTTGATCGCCACGCGCGCCCCTTCGGCGGCGAAGCGTAGCGCCGTGGCCCGGCCAATCCCCTGGCCGGAACCGGTGATGAGTGCGATTCGGTCTTTCAAGCGCATTGCTAATTCCTCCTGATGTCTGTTCTGTTCGTCAAGTTCCCCTGAGTTCCTCCGAGTTCCTGGTCTTCCCAAAGAGGAACTCGGGGGAACTCAGCATTCATCCTCGCCGCATCAACAACACCCACTGCCCCCCGATCACTACGTCGTCCCGCTGGTTCTTCACCGTGGTCTCGAAGGTGATCACGCCCCGGTCGGGTTTTGAGCTTTCCTTCTTATCAGCCACGCGCAGCTCCAGGTGGATGGTGTCGCCGGGCAGGACAGCACCTCTGTAGCGGATCACCTGCTCCATCAGGGCGATGGTTGTACCCTCGAAGACGCCTAACTGGTTGGCCAGGCCGGTGGCAACCGAGGCGACCAGCATGCCATGGGCGATTCGGGTGCGGAAAGGCGTCTCTTTGGCGAACTCCTCGTCGGTGTGCAGCGGGTTGAAATCGCCGGCCAGGCCGGCGAAGTTCACGATGTCCGCCTCGGTGATCGTCCGCCGGGCGGTGGGAATCACTTCGTCCAGTTCAAACTGATCGAAAGTGCGGCCTCGGGGTTGGTAGGTCATGATGGGCTCCTCCTGTGTCCATATCGTCTTGCGTCTTGCGTCTTGCGTCTTGCGTACTGCGTATTGCGTACTCCGTCAAGAAGTGTCCCTTGTTACGCAATACGCAATACGCAATACGCAGTACGCAGTATCTTATCTCGTCAACTGGCGCGCGATGATGTTCTTCAAGATCTCCGATGTCCCGCCGCCATACAGCAAAAACCGGGCATCGCGGAAGTACCGTTGAGCATCGTATTCCATGGCAAAGCCGTAGGCGCCGAAGATGCGGGTGGTCTCGTCGGCCACGTAGTTGGCCATCTCCGAAGCGAAGAGCTTGGCCATGGCTGAGATTTTCGTGTCCGCTTCGCCCTGGTCGATCAACCAGGCGGCGCGGTAGACGAACGTGCGTGCTGCCTCCAGGCGGGTCGCCATGTCGGCCAGCTTGTGCTGGGTGGCCTGGAACTTGATGATGGGCCGGCCAAACGCCTCGCGTTCCCCGGCATACCGGATGGCCGCGTCCAGGGCGGCCCGCGCCAGCCCTATGCTCAGCGCCCCGGTCATCACCCGAATCTCGTCCAGGATGCCGCGCAGCAGGCTCACGCCCACGCCTTCCTCTCCGCCGAGGAGGTTCTCTGCCGGCACCCGGACATTTTCCAGAATCACCTCTGAGGTCTCTGAAGATCGGGTTCCCAGCTTCTTGATCGGCCGGCCCACCCTTAGCCCGGGCGTCCCCTTCTCCACCAGGAACAGGTCCACCCCCCGGAAGCCGGCCTCGGGGTCCGTCTTGGCGGCGATAGTGAAGAAGTCGGCGACGGTGGCGCTGGTGATCCACATCTTGGTGCCGTTCAGGACATACTCACCTCCATCTCGCACGGCTGTGGTGCGGATTGCGCCCAGGTCCGAGCCGGCCCCCGGTTCCGTCATGGCGATGGAGCCAATCTTCTCGCCGCGCAGGGCTGGCACCAGCAGGTGCTGCTTGTGCTCCTCGGTCCCGAAACGGTGCACAAAGTCGGTCCCCATGAGCCCCTGCATGGCCACGGTTGCGGCCAGGCCCATGGAGCCTCGGGCCAGCTCTTCGCACATCAGGTTGAAGCTGGTGTTATCCGAGCCGGCCCCGCCGTATTCCTCCGGGTAGCGCACGCCCAGCCAACCCAGGCCGGCCACCTTGTGGAACAGCTCCCACGGGAACTCCTCCCGCTCGTCGATCTCGCCGGCCACGGGAACCACTTCCCGATCCACAAAGTCGGCTACGGCACGGCGAAACAGTTCTTGTTCTTCGGTTAGACG
>CAZHMV010000075.1:0-20281 GCA_964532665.1 uncultured Anaerolineales bacterium | reverse complement strand
GATCCACAAAGTCGGCTACGGCACGGCGAAACAGTTCTTGTTCTTCGGTTAGACGAAAGTCCATTGCAGCCTCCCCGTGCCAGTGATCAGTCATCAGTGATCAGTTATCAGTCTAAACACTGACTACTGATTACCGATCACTGATTACTGGTTACTGATCACTGGTTCTTCGACGAAGTACTCGGCTGCGGATTCACGGAGGGCGTACACCGGCTCTCCGCAGAAGAGATCCGCTTTCGCCATCATGCCACCGAGTAAGCGCCCAATCTCTTCACACCTGTTCAAGAGTGCTGTTGCCTGTTGGTCAGTCAAGTAGCGACAGTCGGCGGCCGTGTCGATCCAATGCTGGGTTTCCTGCTGTTCACCATCTGCATCGGTCAGTTTGCTCACAAAGTGCCGTTCATAGCGCCGTTTGGCCCATGCTTCCGCGATCTGAGCACCAATAGAGCGTGACGCCCGTCGTATCTGATCGGTGAGCGCAAACATCTCCTCTCTAGGAAATGTAGCCGAAACCCGAAAGACCTCACGCGCCAGCTCCCGTGCTTTCTGGTACACCAACAGATCCCGAAAACTCTTCGCATACGCCAACTTACTCATGACACCCCCCTTTCAGATCACTCTGATGACTGATGACTGTTGACTGATCACTGATCACTGATCACTGATCACTGGCCGTCACACCACTCCTCGTTCCCGCAACGCCGCCACCTGCGCCGGCCCATACCCCAACACCTCATCGTACACCCGCTCGTTGTGCTCCCCCTGACGCGGAGGAAAGCTGATGCGCCGGCCTCGCTCCCGCAGGAAGGGCGTGACCACCGGCGGCGGCGGGAGTGTGATCTCCACACCTGTCCTGGGATCGCGGGTGTGGAGCATGTCCGGCGCCAGGTACGGGTCTTCGACCACCTCAGCCACGCTGTACACCCGCGAGAGGGGCACGCCAATGTCGTGGAACAGGGCGATGAGTTCGTTGCTCGACCGGCTTCGGATGATCTCAGCCAGTTCCCGGTTGAGGGTCTCCCTGGCAGCGATGCGGCCGGCGTTGCGCCGGTACTCCTCCCGATCCAACCCCTCGAACCCCGGCAGTTGCGTTACCCGCTCCCACTGCTGATCGCTGCCCACGGCGATGTAGACGTAGCCATCGGCCGTGGGATAGACTGACACGGGCGCGAAAATTGGATGGGTGTTCCCCCGGCGGGTCATGACCTGGCCGAAGCTTCTGGCCATCGTCACCGGGATGATCATCCAGGAAACGGCGCTGCGGTACATGGCGATGTCGATTCGGCTCCCCTCTCCCGTCGCGGCCCGGCGGTAGAGGGCCTTCATCACCTGGCCATAGGCGTGCTCGGCCGCCCCCAGATCCACCATGGGCAGGCCGAAGACCTGCGGTGGCCCATCCGGCTCACCCGTCAGGTCCATGAACCCCGAACGGGCCTGCAGGATGGGATCGTAGGCCGGCTCGTTGCTCTCCGGTCCAAAGCCGGTGATGCCCACCCAAATCAGGTCGGGCTTGATTTGACGCAGCGTCTCGTAGTCGATGCCCAGTTTGGCGTAGTTGCGAGGCAGCGTGTTGCAGGCGAAGATGTCCGCCGGCAGCCGGGCGATCATCTCATGGAAGATGGCTCGACCTTCCTCGGTGGCCAGGTTGAGCGTGACGGCTTCCTTGCCCCCGTTGTAGGGCAAGAAGTAGCTGTTCATGCCTTCCTCGCCCAAAACATTGTTGCCGGCGTACCGATTCGGATCGCCCCGTCGGGGATGCTCCATCCGAATCACGCGCGTTCCTTCAAGAGCCAGACGGTAGGTGAGGAACGGCAGAGTTAGCGCCTGTTCCAGGCTGAGGACGGTCAGGTTGCGGAAGAGATCGTTCATGGCTAGATGGTTGGATGGCTGAATAGCTGGATGGCTACGGACTGCATCCGGCATATCGATCACCCCTGCACCTCAATCTCGACGCGAGTAGTGATGGCCAATTCCATATTTGACAACCTCTGCAAACTCTAGTATCATTTCAATGGATCGGGT
This sequence comes from uncultured Anaerolineales bacterium, assembly GCA_964532665.1. GTDB lineage: Bacteria > Chloroflexota > Anaerolineae > Epilineales > JAANWY01 > CAZHMV01. The sequence continues at coordinate 18,259 of CAZHMV010000075.1, read as the reverse complement.
GGGCTCGACCGAATCCCTGGCATATCACCAGGGTGATGGCGAGCCTTTGAGGCCGCGAGGCTGCACCCGACCTTTTTCTTTTCCCCTCAACAAACCTCGAGTAGATCTTTGGCTGTCGGCGTCTTGTCCGCGATAGCTTGCCGGCGCGTCACACGGATAGCCGCTCGATGGGCTGGTGACTTCTTCCCTATGCGAGCAATACAGATGTCATCCGCGACAAAGCTGAACCCGAGATCACGGACTCTATCGAGCAGCATTGAAGCTATAGAACGATCTCGCCTTTCTGGGTCCTCCGCACCTCCTCGCCGGCCTCCTCCAACGCCGCCAGTTCGTCCAACACCTCCTTAAGCGCTCCCATAAAGCGCTCGTTTTGCTCCTGCGTTCCCACGGTGACGCGGACGAAATCCGGCATGTAGAAGAAACCTGCCGGCCGGATCACGATGCCGCGCCTCAGCAGGTGATCATAGATCAGTTGTGGATCGTACTCCGGTCGGAAGACGAGGAAGTTGGCCTGGCTGGGAATGGCAAAGAGCCCCAACTCCGTCAACTGCTGATACAGCCACTCGCGCCCGCTCAACACCATCTCGCGCGATCGCGCCACGTGATCGGTATCCTCCGTCGCGGCCATCGCGCCGGCCAGGGCCAGTGAACCCAGGTGGAACGGCATGCGGGTGCGCCACAGGTATTCGGCCAACTCGGGGTGAGCCACCGCATAGCCCACGCGCAGGCCGGCTAACCCGTGGGACTTGGAGAGAGTGCGCACAACGATCACGTACCGCCCTCCTCGCACATACTGCAGGGCATCCACGTGGTCATCCAGGTCCACGAAATCGACATAAGCCTCATCAAAGACGACCACGGCCCGGTCCGGCACGCCGGCCATGAGCCGGTCCGCCTGTGCGCGGGTCATGATGGTTCCCGTCGGGTTGTTGGGTGTGCAGATGAAGATGAGCCGCGTGCGCGGGGTGATGGCGTTCAGGATCGCGTCCACGTCATACTGGAAATCGGGCGTCAGATCGACGCACACCGGCTGCCCACCTTGCCGGCGGACAAAGATTTCGTACATCGGGAAGGTGGGTGGACAGAGAATGGCTTCGTCTCCGTCCTCAAAGATGAAGCCCCGGGCAATCATGGCCAGCAACTCGCTGCCGCCGTTGCCTGTGGCAATGTGGTCTGGCGCGATGCCCTGCCCCAGGAGTTGAGCCAGACGCTCTCGCAGCAGATCGTCGGCCACGCGGGGATAGCGATTCAGCGTGGGCACGGTCTCCTGGATGGCGGCTACCGCCCGGGGAGATGGCCCCAGTGCATTCTCGTTGGACGACATCTTCACCACGTCCGTCACGCCGTATTGGGCAGCGACCTCCTCGGCAGAAGTGCCGGCGGTGTAGACCGGCGCGGCGGCGATGTGGGGGTTCAGATGTGGTTTGTTACTCATTTTTCGCTCCATCCTCTTCGTGTGCAGATTGCCCTTGTCGTGCGGCCAGCCAGCGCTCGAAGGACCGCCGGCTTTCGCCACTCCGCCGACCGGCCAGGATGCTCTCAACACTGAGATCCTCATCAAGGGCCGGCCACGAGATGGCCGTGCCCTCTCCCCAGATTTCATAGTTGTCGCGCTCTTCCGGTGTTCCGTGTGCCAGTCGAGGATACCATTCCAACGGAGCCGAAATCGTACGTCCATCATCGAGTTCAACGACAAGGTGGTCAGCGGTCACTTCGACTGCCACGGCCACCGGATCACGCTCAAGTACCAAAGTAGTCATGCCACGCCTCCAGCAATTCCGCTTCGTGATCTTCTACGATCCGTTTGATCCTGTTCAATTCGTGTTGAGAAAACCCCTTGTTTGTCGCTAAGCGCACCGGATCCAGCCAGAACTTGGCTCTGTTACGATCTCGCCGTACGTGAACGTGTGGCGGTTCGGGATAGTCGGCACTAAAGAATCGAAAACTATATGGCCCTTCTTGATGTGCAGCCGGTGACATCGTCGGTCTCTGAAAAGGAGTGAGAAATGCGGAAATGCGCATCAATCTGTACTGCGTAGCGCTCGCAGGATCTTCTCAGGGGTAATAGGCAGGCTGTTGATTCGCACACCGATGGCGTCGTAGACAGCGTTGGCCACTGCGGCAGCAGTTGGATTGGTCCCCATCTCGCCCACGCCTTTGGCTCCGAACGGTCCTTCTGGATCATCTGTCTCGACGATGATTGTTTCGATGGGCGGGGCGTCCATGATCGTCGGCATGCGGTAGTCAAAGGGGGTGAGGTTGACAACGCGACCTTCCTTGACCTGAAGTTCCTCACTCAGGGCATACCCCAACCCCATCACCACGCCGCCCTCGATTTGCCCCTCCACATACATCGGGTTGATCGCGCGTCCGACGTCGTGGGCCGACACGACCCGCAGGGGTCGTACCCGACCCGTCTCCGTGTCAACCTCAACCTCAATCGCCTGTGCACCAAAACCGTAGGCCGCCGAAATGTTGCCCTTGCCGTCGGCGCCGACCATTTCGTTGGGTGGGTCGTACCAGCCGTGGCCGATGATCACCTGGCCGCCTTCGCGGAAGTGTCGCGCGCGTACCACCTTGTCGAACGGGACCCGTCGCTCAGGAGCGCCTCGGACTCTCACATGGCCGTCCCGCAGTTCCAGATCGGCCGGGGATGCTTCCAGCAACTCCTCGGCCGTCTCCAGGATTTGGGCCTTGACCTCTCGGGCAGCCAGCAAAGCGGCGTTGCCGGCAATGAATGTGGTGCGGGAGGCGTGCACACCCACGTCCCACGGCGTGAGCGCTGTGTCGTTGTTGATTACAGTGATCTCCGCCGGCGGTATTCCGAGTTCCTCGGCCACGATCTGGGTGAGTGCCACATCGGAGCCCTGGCCGATTTCAGTAGCGCCGGTTAGCAGACTGACACGCCCAAAGTCATCCACCTTGACGATGCAGCCGCAGCCATCGGAGCGGTAGATGCGCGCGCCACCGCCCACATTCATCGTGGCTGCAATACCAATCCCACGGCGTTTTGCAGGACCTGCGTCAACCGCCTTAGCCTTACCAAGTTCTTCAGTTTCCTTTCCCTTTATTCCTTTTTCCCTTCTTCCCTTCTCGCGCCAGCCGATCCGCGTCGCTGCCTCTTCCAGACACTCCGTGAGACCACAGGTCGTGATTTTCAGTCCCTGGGGTGTCTCTTCAAACGGCCGGTTCGCGTTCTGCAGGCGAAATTCCAGCGGGTCCATGCCAATGGCCTCGGCCAGGCGGTCCATCTGCACTTCGACCAGGAACGACCCCTGGGGGTTGCCAAAGCCACGCATCGCACCGGTCATCAGATTGTTGGTGTAGACGCTGTCCACAATCGCGTGCACGTGGGGGACCCGGTAGAGGGAGCCGACCGCCTCCATGAGAACCAGCGTCGTGACGGTGCCCCAGGATACGTACGCCCCGTTGTCCAGCAACAGCTTTGCATCCCGAACCCACAGCCGGCCATCCCGCATCGTGCCGGAGCGTGCCCAGATGCGCATCGGTTGGCGCGCCTCGCTGACGGCGAACTCCTCCTGGCGCGTGAAGGCCAGGCGAACAGGCCGGCCAGCCACCCGTGCCAGCCACGCGCAAATCGGCTCGAAGGAGTACATATCCAACCCACGGCCGAACGAACCGCCGATGGCCGTTTGGATGATGCGGATGTCGCCTCCCGACATACCCAGAACGTCGGCCAGGTCCCGCTGGAGCAGGAACGGAATCTGCGTGGTGCTCCAGAGGGTCAGGTGGCCGGCCTGGTCAAACTCGGCCAGGCAGAAGCTGGTTTCCAGGGGGGCTGGCTGGACGTACCCCAGCTCGATGAAGTCCTCCACCACGACATCCGCCTCGTCCAGGGCGCGCTCTGGCTCGCCGTAAACGTATTCCTGGTGGCGAAATAGGTTGCTCCCCCGGTCCTCGTGGATGAGAGGTGCATCAGGTTCCAGAGCGAGTTCAGGGTCAAATAGCGTGGGCAAAGGCTCGTAATCCACCTGGATGAGTTCCAACGCCTCCTCGGCCGTCTCCTCATCCACCGCTGCCACGGCCGCCACCTCGTCGCCGAAGCGGCGCACTTTGTCTCCTTTCAGGGGCGTCCGGTCCCTCCCGAAGCCGAAACGTCGGGCCGGCATGTCCTGCGCCGTGATGACTGCCTTCACCCCCGGCAACCGTTCAGCCCGGGAGGTGTCGATGTGCAGAATTCGCGCGTGGGGCAAAGGGCTGCGCAGGATCTTGCCGTGCAGCATGCGGGGGACTTTCAAATCGTGGCCATAGACGATCTCCCCGGTGGCTTTGGGAAGGGCGTCGGGTTTGGGTATCCGTTTGCCGATGTAGGAGAATTCGGACATATAGTTCGCTCCTCGGTGGGTAGCTAAATGGTTAGATGGCTGGGTGGCTAGCCATCTAGCCATCCAGCTATCCAGCCATCTAGCTACCTAGCCATCTTCTGTCGCAGCCATCACGGCTTCAACAATCTTCGCGTAGCCGGTACACCGGCACAGGTTTCCAATGAGAGCACGGCGCACTTCGGTCTCGGTTGGCTGCGGGTTCTCCTCCAGCAGTGCATTGGCTGAGAGGATCATCCCTGGAGTGCAGTAGCCGCATTGGATTGCACCGTGTTCGACAAAAGACCGCTGGAGGGGATGAAGCTTGCCGGAGGCGGACAGAGCCTCAATGGTGGTGATCTGGTGGCCATCCGCATCCAGAGCCAGCATCAGGCACGAGGTGATGGGCCGGCCATCCAGCAACACGGTGCATGCACCACAGTTGCCGGTCCGGCAGCCATCATTCGTGCCGGTCAGTTCCAGCTCGTCTCGCAGCACTTCAAGCAGCGACCACTGAGGTCGGACTGCCACTTCGTAGGTGTCGCCGTTTACGTGCAGGGACAATGGGTATCGCTTCATGTTATCATCCTGCTGTGTGTTGCCGTACTTGCGTATTGCGTACTGCGTATTCCGTAAGGGAGCATTCGAATCACGGAGTACGCAATACGCAGTACGCAAGACGCAGTACAAAGGCTATCGAGCTTAGGCTTCACGTGGACCTGCTACTTCCTGCAGCGCCCGGCGTGTCAGCACCTCCACCATCCGCCGGCGATACCAGGCGGAGCTGTAGGTATCGTCGATGGGGCGTGCTTCCTGGGCCGCCCGGCGAGCCGCCTCGGCAATGCGCTCATCCGTCAGGGAATCGCCCACAATCGCAACTTCTGCCTGCCGGGCCCGCAGGGGGGTGGGTGCCACCGCACCCAGAACGATGCGGGCATCCTCGCAGACGGAATCCTCTGGCTCGAAGCGCACCACGGCTGCCACACCGACGATGGCGATGTCCATCGCCTGCCGGTAGGTGTGCTTGAGGTAAGTGCCCCGCGCCCGTGGGTCGGGTGGTGGAACAACGACCTCTGTTAACAATTCGCCCTTTTTCAACACAGTTTCGCCGGGTCCGGTAAAGAATTCTTCCAGCTCCACGCACCGCTCCCCGCCGGCCCCGACGATGACAGCTTCCGCTCCCAGCGCGATAAGGGGTTGGGCTGTGTCGGCTGACGGGGCCGCGTTGCACAGGTTGCCGCCCAGCGTGGCCAGGTTGCGGATGAGCGGCGAGGCCATCTTGCCGGCTGTCAGGGCCAGCAGCGGGCACCTTTCGTGGATCAGGGATGAGCGAGCCACCCGGTTCAGCGTGACCAGGGCTCCGATGCGCAGCCCACCATTCTCTGCCGGCGTAATCTCTGCCAGGCCAGGTATCCGCTTGAGGTTAATCACCACCCTGGGCGATAGCCCACCGAAGCGGGTCTTCGTCACCAGGTCCGTACCGCCAGCCAGGGGATATGCTCCATCACCATGCTGCACCAGCAACTCGATGGCTTCCTCAAGAGTTTGGGGAGCATAGTAGTCGAAGGCTTTCATGGCTCATCCCTCGGGCTGGGTCGCTGGATTGCCCGATGGCTGGGCGGCTGGGCGGCTGATTCGTTCACCCATTGCGTAGCCGCGTGCCAGGGCCTTCAAGTTGGGTGCGCGGAAACGCTCCTTGCTTACGCGGGTCAGCGTCTCCTGCACGTCGGCATAGGAGAACGGGAGAGCCGGGTGAGCCAGCGCAAAGCCGATGAGCGCCACGTTGGCCAGGGCAGGGGAACCCAGCTCCATGGCGATGCCATCGGCATTCAGGGTGTACAGTTCGATGTTGCGCTCGGCCAAGTGGGCGGCAATCTCCGCATGCGGGTAGTTCTGCCGGCCCGTGTTCACGAAGCCGGCCCCGCCATCTCGCAGAAAACTCAGCGCTTTGTACCCCTCATCCGGGTCCAGCGCCAGGAAGATGTCGGCCGTGCCCTGACGCACCAGCGGCCCGCCCTGGGTGCCGATCTTCAGGTGCGAGATCACCGACCCGCCCCGCTGGCTCATGCCGTGCGTCTCAGCACCGATGATCTCATGACCCAGCGCCAGGGCCGTTTCGGACAGGATGCGGGTGGCAAACAGCACCCCTTGCCCGCCTATGCCTACGATGACTAGCTTCAGTTGCATGAAATCCTCCAAAACACTACGCAGTACGCAATACGCAATATTACGTACTGCGTACTGCGTATTCCATCTCTCCTATGGGTAGAATCAACCCCTTGTAGCACGCGTCAATGCACTGGGCGCAATCCACACACACCCGCCGGTCGATTTCCACACGGCCGGTCGCGTCGTTCATCACCAGGGCCGGGCACTCGAAGGCCACCAGACAGTAGCGGCACCCATCACATTCTTCGTCCACCTCCACCGGCATCCGTACCAGGGAGTCGCGGTGGTACAGCACGCAGGGCCGGCGGGCGATGACGACTGCTACCCCGCCGTCGGGCTGCCGCGTGTAGGCGTGGGCCTCCTTGATCAATGCCTCCAGGTCTTCAATCTCATACGGATCGGTGACTCGCACAAAGTGGACCCCACAGCCTCGGACCAGATCCTCCAGCGACACCTGGGTTCCGCCGGAGCCAACGGCCAGCCGATCTGAATCGATCGTAGGCTGGAAGCCGGTCATGGCCGTCACGCGGTTATCCATGATGACCAGGACAAAGCGCGCTCCGGTGTGTACTGCGTTTGCCAGAGCGGGCAGTCCGGCATGGACGAATGTGGAGTCCCCGATGGTGGCCACGATGGGACGGTCCTTGTCGGACAGGTGATGTGCATGGTAGAAGCCGGCAGCCATACTGATAGACGCCCCCATATCCAGCACCGTGTCCACCGCCCGCAGGTTCATGCCCAGCGTGTAACAGCCAATGTCGCTGGGCAAGATGGCCCGCGGCAGACTGCGCTTAATGGCATAGAAGGCCGAGCGATGTCCACATCCAGGGCACAAACGCGGCGGGCGCGGCGGCAATTCCAGCGCCCCAATCAGTGCCTGCAACGCCTCATCCTGCCCCGGCGGAAGATATGCGCCAGGAGCAACCGCCGCACTTGCCAGACCGGCCCGCTCGAGCTGAGGACGCAGCACATCGTAGAGCACGTCGGGGGTGATCTCGCCGGCCCCCGGCACCGTCCTGTCCAGCCGGCCAACCACCTTGCGGCGATCGGGAATCTGAAGTTCAATGACGGCGTCCGTTTCCTCCAGCACCACCACCTGCTCGCAACACTCGACAAAATCCATGATCCGCTCGACGGGCAGCGGGTAGGGAGTTCCCACCTTGCCCACCGGGATGTCGCCTTCCAAACCCAAGTCTGCCAGCAGTTCTAGAACGGCCGGGTAGAGTGCCCCGCCCGTGATGATGCCCAGCGGGTAAGGCCCCCGACCATTGGGGATCGTGTTGAGTGGTGACGATTCGAAGGCCTGTTGAACCAGGCGCAGCTTCTCATTCAGCTCTACGTGTTGAAAATAGCGAGCGCGAGGTGCGGCAACCCAGCGATCGGGGGTCTTTTTGAACCTGGCCCCTCTCTCGGGTTTCACTACCTCCCCCAATTGCACGTTCTGCTTGGCGTGGCATACCCGCACCGCCGGCCGCAGCATCACCGGCGTTCCGAACTCCTCCGATAGCTCAAAAGCTGCCGGTACCATAGCCTTGGCCTCTCGCGGCGTGGTGGGGTCCAGCGCCGGGACCTTGGCGAGCATGGCGAACATACGGCTGTCTTGCTCGGTTTGCGAGGAGTGAGGGCCAGGGTCGTCGGCGGCGATAACGATGAAGCCGCCCTCCACGCCGGCATAGGCCGCACTGGTGAATGCATCGGCGGCCACGTTGAGACCTACCTGCTTCATGACAGCGGCAGCGCGCAGACCGCTCCAGCTCGCCGCCAGAGCCACTTCAAAGGCCACCTTTTCGTTGGTTGACCACTCGACGTACACACCGTCCAGATTCAGTTCTTTCTTATAGCGAACCACAGCCGGCAAAATCTCCGAACTGGGCGTGCCCGGATACGACGCCACCACCCGACAGCCGGCCTCCACCAATCCACGTCCAATTGCTTCGTTCCCCAACAGAATCTCTTCCATGACCCATCCTCTTCTACGATTAGTTCACCTGTTCAACCGAAAGCACGACTACTACTGACGACAACGAAGGACCAACGAAGAGCACTGGCGTTGGTCCTTCGTCGTTCATCATTGGCCGGGTGAAGTCCGCCCCTGTCAGTCGCCCGGAACCTGGGGGAGTTCCGCGAGCGCCCTCTCCACCTCTTCGGCCGGATACTCGTAGTTGGGCAGGATGCCAGCGAAGTAGTCCTCGTAGGCCTTCATGTCGAAGTGGCCGTGCCCGGACAGCATGAGGACAATCACCTTGTCCTCGCCTGTCTCTTTGCACTTCAACGCCTCGTTGATGGTGGTCAGCACAGCGTGAGCCGGCTCGGGTCCGGGAATCACGCCCTCGGCCCGGGCGAAGGTGACGGCCGCCTCGAAGATGGGGTTCTGCGGCACCGCCACGGCTTCGATCAGGCCCAGATCGTAGAGGTGGCAGACGATGGGCGCCATGCCGTGGTAGCGCAGACCGCCGGCGTGGATGGGAGCCGGGATGAAGCTGTGACCCAGGGTGTACATCTTGATGAGCGGCGTCGTCATAGCCGTATCGCCAAAGTCGTAGACGTAGCGACCTTTGGTCAGGCTGGGGGTTGCGGTCGGCTCTACCGCGATGATGCGCGTCTCCTTACCGTCCACAATCTTGTCCCGGACGAAAGGCAGGGCGAAGCCGGCAAAGTTGGAGCCGCCGCCGATGCAACCGACCATGACGTCCGGATACTCACCGATCTTCTCGAACTGTTTCATCACCTCCTGGCCGACGACTGTCTGATGCAGAAGGACGTGGTTGAGCACGCTCCCCAGCGAGTACTTGGTATCCTCGTGCGTTGCAGCTACCTCTACCGCCTCGCTGATCGCGATGCCCAGGCTGCCTGGCGTGTCGGGGTCCTTCTCCAGAACCTGCCGGCCGGCGTTGGTCTCGGTGCTGGGGCTGGGTGTGACCTTGGCACCCCACACCTGCATCATATTCTTGCGGTAAGGCTTCTGATCGTAACTGATGCGCACCATGTAGACCTTGCACTCGATGTCGAAGAGGTTGCAGGCGAAGGCCAGGGCGCTTCCCCACTGGCCGGCTCCCGTCTCCGTCGTCAATCGCCTGATGCCTTCCTGCTTGTTGTAGTAGGCCTGGGCGACGGCGGTGTTCGGCTTGTGGCTTCCAGGCGGGCTCACCCCTTCCCACTTGTAGTAGATGCGGGCCGGCGTGTCCAGCGCCTCCTCCAACCGCTTGGCGCGGATCAAGGGGGTCGGTCGCCACATCTTGTAGACCTCCTGCACCGGCTCTGGGATTTCGATGTACCGTTCCTGGCTCACCTCCTGCATGATCAGCGCCATGGGAAAGAGGGGCGCCAGGTCATCCGGGCCAATGGGTTGGAGTGTTCCCGGATGAATGACCGGCGGCAGCGGTTCAGGCAGGTCTGCCTGGATGTTGTACCAGTGGGTGGGCAGTTCATTCTCACTCAACATGATCTTTCGATCTGACATTCCTTCACCTCCTGTGGGGACTGTGATCCAATGAGCGACTCAACAACTGGGTACTTGCTCTTGGCTGGCTGACTCGTCTCGCGCTCCCTCCTTTCATCTCTCCGAAACTTCCGGCCTATTGACCGTCTACCGGCGGGTGCTCCCCCGCGGCGCGAAGTATTCGCCTCAGATTGACCAACTCGAGACGATTGCAAGTGCAGTGTCTCGACAGGTGCCCTGCCAGTAGCAGTGAGTCCGACAATGCGTGTGCAATCGTCGCCCCAGGCGAAATGGCAGTACTCCCAACACCCTCGTGCGCGCTCAAACACCGCTCGTCGTTGAGCAACCGCAACTCGCTGCTCAGCCACTCCCTGATCCGTTCAATCCCAGGTCGTGCATCAGCGCAGATACTGCTACACCTCGTTTCTTCGCCAAGTCAACCAGGGCCCGTGCACGAGCGACATCACCCTTCACCGTCCATCCTCAAGAGTCGGGCTGCATTCCCCCCCAGAATTTTCTCTTTGGTCTCGTCGGACAGCGGCAACTGCCTGATCGCCTGGATATTCTCCCCAATGGGCGGCGCGCCAGGCCAGTCGGATCCGAAAATGACCTTATCTGCCAGGCGCTCCAGGTCTGGGAAATAGCGGAGCAGGTTTTGGGGCGGCAGCCCCGCAATCTCCAGGTAGATGTGCTCGTGCAGGCGGGCCAGGAAGAATGCCTCGTCGTACCACAGGCCCCGCCCGCTGTGGGCCATGACAATCGTCAGGTCCGGGAAGTCCACCGCCACGTCATCCAGGTCCAGGGGGTTGGCATGGCGGAGGCGAAAGCCCTGGAAAATGGATGATCCGGTGTGGATCAGGACAGGAATGTTCAGTTCGACAGCCTTGGCGTAGAGCGGGTAGACGAAGGCTTCGTTGGCATTGAAGCCCTGATAGCCTGGCATGAGTTTCAGTCCACGAAAGCCCAGTTCACGGACGCATCGTTCCAGGGCCTGGGCCGGCCTGGCCTCCAGAAACGGGTTGATGTTGCAGAACGGGATCAGTCGCTCCTGGCCGGCACAGAACTCAGCTACCCACTCGTTGGTCACCATCCCGGTGGTTTTGGGGTTCTCCTCCGCGAGACAGACGGCGTAGTCGATGCCGCATTCGGCCAGGTACTGCACCAGGTTTGCCGGTCTCAGCAACCGGTCCAGCTTCTGGCGCGCGTTATCGCCCTGAAACCGGCCGTATAGCTCCTGGACCCAGGGGTGATACCGATCGTAGTGACCAGGATGGATGTGAAAGTCGATGACAGGCGTCTCGGGTCGATTCACAAGGACCGCTCCATGATACCACGGGGGCGAAAGATTGTCAATGAGTCAGCCTACAGCCGGAACGTTGGAAGGCATTGAGGCAAAAGCCGCACGTGGAGCAGCCTTTCCAGGCCTCGTCCTGAGGCTCGGCCCGAAGGGCTGCTGGCAGGCTAGAAAGCCTGTCCCACGTGTCACTTTTGCCCCAATGCGTTGGAAGGTTGCCAGCATCCTCAACCTTTAACCTTGAACCTGCAACCTATGGGACCACAACAGCACGAACAGCCTCACCCGCCCGCAGAACATCGAAACCCTGGTTGATCTCATCCAGAGGGAACTTGTGGGTGACGAGTTCAGCCACCTTGATCCGGCCTTGCCGCGCCATCTCGATGACACGCGGGTAGTCCACAGGCCGGCAGCCCAGCGAGCCCACAATCTCCATCTCGCGGAACATCACCCGCCCGGCGTTCAGCGACATCTTCTCGGGGCTGTAGCCGACCATCACCAGCCGGCCCCCCGTCCGCAGGCAGGCGAAGGCCTGCTCCTGAGTCACGGCTTTGCCGATGGCCTCCATGGCGATGTCGGCCCCACCACCTGTGACGCGACGTACCTCCTTGTCCACTCGCTCCACCTGCTGCGGATTGAGCGTTGCCACGGCCCCCAGGCGCTCAGCCCAGGTCAGCTTGTTATCCACAACATCCACAGCGATCACCCGAGCGCCCAACGCCGCCGCCATCTGCACCAGGTTGAGGCCGATACCGCCGCAACCCAGCACAACCACCCAATCGCCGGGTGCCACCCGCGCACGGTTGACGACGGCGTGGTAGGGCGTGGTGATGGCATCAGCAATGATTGAACCCTCTTCCAGAGGGATTTCCTCGGGCAGGTGAAAGACGTCTTTGGCCGGCGCAACCACGTACTCGGCGAACCCACCATCCACGTGATTGCCCGGCATCACCATCTGGTAACAGATGTTCTCCCGACCACTCCGGCACATGGCGCACTGGCCGCAGGTGAGCACCGCCGGCAACAGCACACGGTCGCCCTCCTGGAAACCCTCGGCAGCCGGGCCAAGGCCGGCCACCGTCCCCGCAATCTCGTGACCGAGGATGAGAGGTGGTTTCTTGAACGTCGGCGTCCCATGGTCAATGTAGTGCAGATCGGTGTGGCACAGCCCGCAGGCGGCTACCTTGACCAGGATCTCCCCCGGCCCAGGGGAAGGCGTTGGCACTTCTTCAATGCTCAGTGGTTGGTTGGAACCGTGAAAGATTGCAGCTTTCATCGCAAACTCCTTTGGCTACAGTCGCAGGCGTGGTTGGATATTGGGGATTGGATATTGGCCAATATCCAGTACCCAATACCTAGCGACGCCGCGTATAGATCACACGGAAAAGCGCCACAGCCAGGCGACAGTCTTCACATTCCGCCTGCAAATCCTCAGGGGTAAGGGGCTCCAAATGCACTTCGTAGCCCATTGATTCGTACAGTTCGACAGATTCTTTCAGGCGCACCGGGGCAGCGACGAACCGCCGTGTCCACCCCTCTGCGATGAGTTCCGCCTCGCTCCTCGTCCTGGTCGGTGCTTCCATGCTCTTTGCACGTTTGCGGGTCTACTGCACCCTGCGATAGTGGTTAGAGATTGGAGACTAGAGATTGGTCAATCCCCAATCTCCAATCTCTGATCTCGTAGTAACGACTTCGGTCGTTCCTGAAGCGGCTAAAGCCGCCGCTACAAGCAGTTTTCGGAAAGGCACTAAGCCGCTACGCGCGGAGCTTCGACGCGATTGCCTAGCCTCTCTTCCAGCCGGCCTTCCTCGCGCAGCTTCGCGAGGCGGCGGTGAGCCAGGACTGCGGCGCCGATGGCACCCGTGTACTGGACCAGGTCATCAGGTGGCACGTTGACGTCGGCGTTCAGTTCTTCGCTCACAACGCGCACCATGGTCTCGAAGCGCAGGATGCCCCCCACCAGCGTGAACTCGGGCTCCATCCGCACCCGCTTCATCAGTTGTACCGACCGGCCAACCAGCGACACGATGGCACCGTGCATGATGTCCGCCGGCGTCGCCCCCTGCGACACGTGGTTGATGACCTCCGACTCGGCAAAGACCGCACACACGCCGGAGATTGGCACTGGTTCCTTGGAAGTCGCGATCAGTGGACCGATCTCTTCGATTCTGTAGCCCATGTAGACGGCTGTCTTTTCCAGGAAGGCCCCCGTGCCGGCGGCACACTTGTCGTTGAGGCGGAAAGACCAGACCTTGCCCCGGTCGTCCAGCCGGCTGGCCTTCATGGTCTGGCCGCCCACGTCCAACACCGTGCGCGTGTTGGGGAAGAAGAACTGCGCACCTCGCGCATGGGCGGTCAGGTCGGTGACCTGAACGTCGCGAAAGGGCACCTGGTAACGCCCGTAGCCCGTGCTGATCACATACGCCACATCTTCTTCCGTCAATCCGGCATGGGCCAGGGCATCCTGATAGGCCTGCTCGGCTGCCTCGCCCAGGCGGAAGCCGGTGTTGATCACCTCTTTGCCCACAATCTCGCCGTCTTGCCCCAATACGACTGCTTTGGTATACGTCGATCCTACGTCTATGCCGGCGGTGAAAATCATCCTACTACCTCCCCTGCTACAGCTACCTGTCCTGAGCCCTGTAGAACAGGTGCCCGGCTGCTCTTAATCCGATCCAGCGCAAACAGCGCAGCTCCCAGCGCTCCCATGAAGTGGGACTCCTCGCTCACGTTCAATTGGAGGCCCAACATCTCGTTCAACACCTCTACCATCCCCTGATTGCGAGTTACCCCGCCGGTAAAGGTGACCTCTTCCTCGATACCTACCCGTCGCAACAGCGAGATAGAGCGAGTCGCGATAGAGCGATGTACACCGAGCAAGATGTCCTCGATGGTCTTACCTCGCCCCAACCAGGACAGCACCTCCGACTCGGCAAAGACGGTGCAGGTTGTGCTGATCTTTACCGGCTTCTCCGCGCGCAACGCTGTTGGCCCCAGATCATCCAGGGGAATATCCAGGGCGTAGGCTGCCATCTGCAGGAACCGCCCTGTGCCGGCTGCGCATTTGTCATTCATGCAGAAGTCCAGCACCTCCCCATCAGACCGGACCCGGATCGCTTTGGTATCCTGCCCCCCCATGTCCATCACTGTGCGTGTTCCCGGGAACATGTGCACCGCTCCACGAGCATGGCAACTGATCTCCGTCACCTGGGTGTTGCCGAAGGTCACCTTGTAGCGCCCGTACCCGGTGCCCACGATGTAATCCACGTCCTCTTCGTGAATGCCACCCGCTTCCAGCGCGGCCACAAACGCCTTTTCCGCGGCCGTGACCACGTTCGCTCCAGTGTCAACCAGGGCGTGGCTCACAATCCGCTGATCTTCGTCCAGGATGATCGCCTTGGTTTGCGTCGATCCAACGTCAACTCCTGCTGCGTATGCCATGAAACGCTCCTTTCAATACGTCCCGCTACTGTTCCACTATCGCCGCTCTCAGTTTCTTGGTGCCCAATCCTTCGAAAAAGGCATCAATCCGGTTCTTGAGCTGGGCTTCAGACACGACACGCTTGTCCATCATGTCCGACTCGATGTACAGCGTCAGTACATCGCTCTTTTCCATGACGGATCTGCGGTTATCGGCAAGGCCTGTAGAGACGGTACGGCAGCTTTTGATGGGATGATACACGATGCCATCCACCTGATAGGAGTCCACCATGTCCGCCAGAGCACGATCCTGGAAAAACATGCTGTCCATGGCATGGCGCACACTGATGAGCACGCCTTCCGAAAGACTCTCCAGAGGGCGATCCAGGTCGTATTCGAATCCCAGATCGGTTCCGCCGGCTGCGAACCACAGGTAGGTGGAATTCACAAACACGCCTCCCCATTCGGCAAACAGCTCGTAAAACCGACGGAAGATGGGGTAGCAGGGTACGCCCACGAAAATGAGACGATGCTTCTCCTCAATGAGCGTTCCGATGCCGTGGGCCGCCTTGTACTCCATTTCCTCCACCAACTCGCGAAAGTAGTTGCTGCCTTCGGGCGTCCCTCGAAGGGCGTTGGCAACGCCCAGGTAGATCGTGCCATCGGTGAGGGCGTTGAAGAGCGCCGGCCGGCTCTGGTTCAACTCCAGCACCCGCCGCCATCCTTCGCTCATCTCGTTAGCGTGGTGCATCACTTCCCGCAGCTTGTCGATGTCAAACTTCTTGCCCGTGACCTCCTCGCACAAGGAGATGAGCTCGCGAATCTGATGCTCGACGTAGCGGCGGTCACGCTCGAAGTCGGGATCGCCCGGCCAGGTCTGCCCATTCGCAGTACGAGAGCCGGGGACATCCAGCGTGAACACGGGGATGTGGTACAGTCGCTCCCAGATTTCGGCCCACTTGATGTACGTGTTGCAGGCATTCGTCAATACAGCCACAGAGGGCCTCGGGATACGGCCCATGGGGTGCTCGCCGTCGCGCAGTTGCACGGCGACATCGGCCTTGACGTAGCCGCAAATGTCCGGGGAATAGCCATAGTCCTCGGCTTCATTCAGGTAATCCAGCGCCACCCGGCGCACGGCCGTCTGCAACGAGTTGATCTCCGGAAATACTGTGTGGAGATCGAAGGCCCGCAGGATTTCGGCCATGCTGCCCATGACGAAGACATAGGCAGTCTGCTCGCCCGTTTCGCGGGCCACCGTGAGAGTCTTGAACCACTCGCGGAACAGCCGGCCCCCTTCTCGATTCCCCCTTCCAACAATCTCCTGTCCGTCCTGACTGTCTCCCATCACTCCATCCTTCCTGCAATACATGGACCCCACGGTACTGGCTAGATTCTCCGTGGTCATCGGTGTAATGCTCAGTCAAACAAGATATTCTCCACGAAGGTTTCAAGCTGAATCTGTAGGTGGTCGAAGCTGGTCATCTTCTCCTCGAACTCACTGATGAAGTACGGGATCTCCTCATCCTCCAGTTCTCTGGAGTAAGCTACCTGTTCGTCCAACCCCGGCTCACACATCTTGGCTGCAGCCACAATAGCCGCCTCAGCGCCGGCATTCTGGATTCGCTGAAGGAGCATCTTCTCCTTCGGCTTGCGCAGGTCGTGCTGAACTGGGCTGTAGGTAGACTTTTCCAGGTACGCCTCGGCCAGGTTCATCAGCGGGTCGCCGTCGGTGGGCACGTCTTCCTGAATCCAGCGCAACCCGATGAGCAGGTCATCATCCACCACGTAGCAAGATTGGGCGATGACCCGCAACAGGTCTAGTGGCGGCTGCTCGCAAAAGCCACCCTCGAATACCACGCGAATTTTATCTTGCTTGCGAGCCGGCCTTTCCCGAATCTGTGGGATGACGGTCTGTAGCAGTTCGTTGTGTTCCTCCCTGGGGATCATGCCGCCCACGGAGACCAGTGCGTACGCTTCATAGGCAGACAGGAGCCACGGCGTCTCGCGCTTGATCGCATACAACTCGCGCAGTAGCCGGCGGTTCTCGTTGAATACCCCAATAGAGTATCGCAGGTCATCGTCACCAATCTTCCGACCAACAATAGCCTCGATGCCTCTCTTCAGCCGGTCGTACTCATCCCGCAGGTACTGAGCGGAGTAGGCCGAGTTGGCGTTCTGTGGCAGGTAGAGGATCTGGGCCGGATACGGCATGTTTCGGCCCCAGATGCCGGCCAGGTTGCGGGCCGCATCGCAGATGGGGTGGGTGACGAACATCTCCATCTCCAACCGATTGGTCAAAGCCAACTCCAGAGACGAGCTCAGGATTGAACACAGGTACGAGCCGAAATGGGAGTCGGCCTGCCGCGCCTCCACCGGAGCGCCTCGAACTTTCACCGGCAGCATGCCGGCCGCGTGCGGGATCTCTTCGGGGAAGTAGACCTGGAAATGTCCCAGCACCTTGCCCCCCGCATCGCGCCAGCGGCGCACCGTCGGAAAGTCGGGGTCTTCCACCAGGTCCCGACAAAAGACCAGGACTTGATCCAGAGACTTATCCCGCCAACCGTCCAATATGCTCACTTTCAACCTCCCTCGTTGTCAGTAAACAGTTATCAGTAATCAGTTATCAGTCGTCAAGAACTGGTCACTGATGACTGTTTACTGATAACTGTTTACTGATCACTGGTTCTTCCACACCGGCCGGCGCTTCTCCATGAAGGCAGCCAGCCCCTCGTGTGGGTCCTCCAACGCCATCAACTCATTCAGGTAGATCTCCTCTGTCAGCTCCAGCGCCGGCTGCAACCCAAGCTCCAGGGTCTCCTTCACCGCTCGCTTGGTGAGGCGCAGCACCGGCCCGCTGAGAGCCGTCAACTGGCCGACAAACTTGTCTACGCCGGCGGAGAACGCCTCAGCGGGGAACACCTGGTTGACCAACCCCAGTTGCTGCCCCTCCGCCGCCGTAATCGTCTTGCCGGTCAGGATCATCTCCATGGCCTGCTGCCAGCCCACGAGACGCGGCATCAGAACCGCCGCCACCGGCGGAAACACGGCCAGTTGGATTTCCGGCTGCCCGATTTTCGCGTTCTCCGACGCCACAACCATGTCGCAGGCCATGGCCAGTTCCCAGCCACCGCCCAGAGCAGCGCCGTTCAGCGCCGCAACGACCGGCATCGGCAGGCCCATCACCTGCCGAATGCCATCGTGGAACACGTGCAGCATCTCGCTCACGCGATCGGCGGTGTGGTCCGCCACGTCCACGCCGGCGCAGAAAGCCCGCCCGGCACCCGTGATCACCAGCACCTTCACCTGGTCGTCGGCTGCCACCTCGTCCAGCGCCGCCTGGAGTTCCCGCATCATGGAAATGTTGAGCACATTGAGCGGCGGACGGTTGAGCACCAACCGCGTGACCTGCTCGGCCTGCTCCAGATCGATGAATTCGTAGCTCACGACAACCCCTCCCGTCTCAGTGATCGGTGATCAGTGATCAGTATTCAGTGATCAGTATTCAGTGAACAGGTCTTGACTGATCACAGATTACTGGTTACTGGCTGTTCAGGCTCGCGCCGCACACGCCGCAGTACTCGAAGGCCGCCGGCAGTCCCTCAGCGCCGCACT
>CAZHMV010000074.1:0-25301 GCA_964532665.1 uncultured Anaerolineales bacterium | reverse complement strand
TCCTGATGGAGGTCACGGGGCCAAACTCGCGGATTTGGAACATTGCGAAGTCTAGTATAGCGGGGGCCGGCGGAGAAGTCAATCATATCGATCCGCTCGCCTGGCGATTGAAATCGCGGCAACCATTGCGAAGTCGGCCTTCGCCGACTGCCTCTCAGTCGCCGAAGGGCGACTTTGCAATGGTAGGTGCAGTTTCAACTGCCGACAACTGCCGATAACCGTGGCAGCCTGTAGCTACGTTGCATTCGATTCGTCCCAAAACATCAACTGCCTCGCCGGCGGCCGGCCATCCAGCGTGATGAACGGCGCAGCCCGCTCGGCGACAGCGCCGGCCTTCTGCAGGTCGCCCAGGCTCCGAAGCCGGCCGCGTCGCCGCCAGCGGATGACCCGGTCTGCCGAGATCGGACCGATGCCGGGCACTCGCAGCAACGCCTCGCGTGGCGCTATGTTGATCTCCACGGGGAATCGCTCCGGATGCCGGCGGGCCCAACTCAGCTTCGGGTCCTCATCCAGCAACAGATTGCCATCCGTGTCCAGCCCAATATCCTCCACATCGAAATGATAGAGGCGAATCAACGCATCGGCCTGGTAGAGCCGGTCCTGGCGCCGGGGGTTCTCCGCCGGCAACCCATCCAGTGGGGTGTCGGGTACCGGTCGAAAGGCGCTGTAGTAAGCTCGCGCCAGCTCGAACTCGCGGTACAACCGATGGGCCGTGGTCAGTATCTCCAGGTCCGACTCGCCGGCTGCCCCCACGACGAACTGCGTCGTCCGGCTCACTCGCTGACCGGTTTCATCCAGCATCTGCTTGACGCGACGCAGAGGTGCCATCAGGTCCTGCTCGATGTCCTTGGTGGATGTCAGCCGTGACAGGCGCTCGGCATTGGGAGCCTCCAGGTTGACAGACACCCGGTCGGCCAGGCTGAGGGCTGCCTCGATGGCCGCGTCGCTGGCCGTTGGCATGATCTTCAGGTGCAAATAGCCGGCAAACTGGTGCTTTCGGCGCAGGATTTCGGCCGTGGCAATCATCTGGCCCATGGTGTAGTCGTCCTTGCCGACGACACCGGAGCTGAGAAAGAGGCCCTTGATGAGACGAGCGCGATACATTTGAGCTGTGAGATTGGCCAGCTCATCTGGCTTGAATGCTTCGCGACGGAATCGCCGGCCAGCCCGGAAGGGGCAGTAGAAGCAGTCTTTGGCGCACGCGTTGGTCTGTAGCACCTTCAAGACCGGCATAGGCCGGCCATGGGAGGGCTGCACATGGGCGATGTAGCGCATGAGGTCCCTGCCGTCGGGCAGAGGCCGGCCGGCGGTCGAGCACAGATCATACTGTGCCGCCTCACCCAGGATATTGACCTTCTCTTCCACGTCCATCGCATCGCCTCCCACCCCCATTATACGAACGTATGTTCCGATTGTCAAATGCCGCATTTCCCTGCATTGCCTTGTCGGGGCGAGGCAGGTCGGATTCGGGTCACATTTGCAAATGAATCTGCCCTCCGACCTGCCTCGCCCCGACCCAACCTGCCTCGCTCTTACACCTGAACCAGTGGAACTTTGGCAGGGACCGGCTACGTCTGCTATAATAGCAGGTAACTATCAGACGGAGAGCCCTTTTTCACGAAGTCAAACAGTACGGAGTACCTGATGATCCGAGTAGGTGTGATTTTCGGCGGCCGGTCTTCCGAACGGGAGGCCTCCCTGGCCAGCGGCCGGCAGGTCTATTTCAACCTGAACCCGTCAAAATACGAGCGGCTGGCCATTTTCATGGACCAGCGCGGTCACCTGTGGCAACTACCTGACAAACTGGTCATCCAAAACACAACCAGCGATGTCGCCAGCCGTGTCGGTTACGACGCCACGCGCATCCCGTACGAGGACCTGAAAGAGCTCGTTGACGTGGTTTTCATTGCCCTCCACGGCAAGTACGGCGACGATGGATGCATTCAAGGCCTGCTGGAACTGCTGGATGTGCCGTACACCGGCTCCGGCGTTCTGCCATGCGCCGTCTCCATGGACAAGCCGACCGCCCACCAGTTGCTGAAGGAAGCCGGCCTGGAAGTCGCGCGCGAACTCGTTGTCACCGAACGCGAGTGGCAGGCCGATCCCGACGCCATCACCCGGCGCATCGCCGACGAAATCGGCTTCCCGTGTGTGGTGAAACCGACACGCGAAGGCTCCAGCATCGGGGTGTCCGTCGTGCGGGAGGCCGGCGAGTTGCCCGATGCCCTGGTCACCGCCCTGGAATGGGACACCGCCGCACTAATCGAGGAATTCCTGGACGGCATGGAGTTCTCCGTCATCATTGTCGGCAACGAGGAGCCACAGGCATTCATCCCAACGGAGACGACCACCACAAACCCGTACCTGACCTACGACGACAAGTACATGCCGGGCCGCTCCCAGAAAATCACGCCGGCCCGCGTCGATGCACTGACCCTCCGACGCTTGCAGGACGAAGCGATCAAGGCTCACAAGGCCCTGGGCTTCACCGGCTACAGCCGCATCGACGGCTTCCTGCTCAAAGATGGTCGGATACTGCTCACCGATCCCAACTCGACATCGGGCATGGCCCCCTCCTCCTTCATGTTCCACCAGGCAGCCGAAGCCGGCCTGACCCCGATGATGTTGGTGGACCGGATCGTGCAGTTGGCGCTGGAGGCACACAGCCGGAAAAAGGGACCAATGGCCTGACGGAAGGACTACGACACGCTCGGTCGCAAACTAAACAGATTCATACAGTCAGTTGAACGAAGTCGCCTGACGTAGCAAGCCGACTCGGCCCGTAACTCGGATCACGCATCACGCATCACTTCAAGGAGTAACATGGCTAGCGAACCCAACCTGATCAACCCGAAGCAACGCTTGCGCGTCGGCGTAATCGTCGGCGGGCGCTCGTCGGAGAAGGAGATTTCGCTGGACAGCGGGCGCAACATCTACTACACCCTGGACCCCTCGAAATACGAGGGGGTGCCCATCTTCATGGACTCGGTGGGCCGGCTGTGGGAGATCACGCTGCCGCTGCTCGTCCAGAACACCACGGCCGACATCGAAGCCCGGCTGGAGCACGATGCCCAACGAATCCCCTACGAAGACCTGAGAAATCGCGTCGATTTCGTGTACATCGGGCTGCATGGTAAGTGGGGCGAGGACGGCTGCCTGCAAGGACTGCTGGAGCTCCTCGACCTGCCATACAGCGGCGCCGGCGTCCTCGGTTCCGCTCTGGGGATGCACAAGGCGGTGCAGCGCCGCATCCTGCGGCAGGCCGGCATCGACGTGCCAAAGCACCGCGTGGTGGGCCGCTGGCAGTGGGAATCGGAGCCCGAAAGCGTACAGGCGACGGTTGCAGAGGAGTTCGGCTACCCGTGCGTGGTCAAACCAACACGGGAGGGTTGCAGCGTCGGCCTGAGTGTGGTTCGTGCGCCAGAGCAGTTGGGGCCGGCCATCGAGGGCGCGCTGGAGTGGGATAACGAGATTCTCGTGGAGGAACTACTGGAAGGCATGGAAATCACCGTAGCCGTCATCGGCAACGACGAGCCGAGGGCCTTCCCACCCACCGAGACCCCGCCGCAGGGTGACTTCCTGACTATCGAAGAGAAGTTCCTGCCCGGCGAGGGCGAAAACATCACGCCGGCCCGCCTGCCGAAGGAAAAGCTCGAGGAAATCCAGCGAACGGTGGAGCGGGCCTACAAGCTGTTGCACCTCAAGGCCTACACCCGCTTCGACGGTTTCGTGATCGGCGACCGCTTCGTGATCACGGAGCCCAACACCCTTCCTGGCGCTACCCCGTCGTCCACCATCTTCCAGGGGCCGGCTGAGGCCGGCATGTCCCCGATGGAAGTCATCGATCGGGTCATCCAACTGTCACTGGAAGCGCACAGGAACAAGAAGGGGCCGCTGGACTGACGAGAGTCCCTGGATCCACGACTGTCAGTTCACCCCAGATCATGGCGTACGGGGTTCTCCCAGGTCCGCTGTTCACAGTCCATCGCTGCCACTGTCTTCCGGCCTCCAGTAGACTCCATTCGCCCGTTGCAGGAGTTCGTAGCCAATCAACTCACGGCGCAGCGTGACCACATCCTCGTGATAAGCCCCCAGAAGTTCGTTGACTTCGGCCTCTGTGTAACGACGATCCTCCTCGAACTGTTCGGCCAGATGGCGCAAAACCACCTCGCGCTTCCTGCGTTGTCTGGGAATGGTTTTGAGCCGACCCTCCACCAGGTAATTCTGAAGCACCTGCCGGCTGTAGGCATTGAGGTCCACGGCGCCTAGCGCTGCCTGTTGTGCGTCCGCAGACAGCAGGCGGGCAGCCATATCCTCCAGTACGTCGGTACGCAGGCTATACACGATGTAGTGTCCGTCTGGCCGTGCATCCACCAGGCCGCTATCTGTCAGGCGACGCAGGTGGTGACTGGTTGTTGCAGGGCTCAGGCAGGGCAGACTTCACAGCCGTAGGCGCGGTTTCAGCCGCCGACCGGGAGCCGATGAACATGAGCACCAGGTGAAAGATTCTGGCCTGATTTCGCACTATATAGAGTGAAATCCCATATTGCAAAAGGAGGCAGTGATACATGTCAACGTCCCGAGTCCCTGTGTCACGGGGGTCATCCTCAATTCGCCGTGCAACCATCGTCCCCCTGGCCGGCCTCGTGCAGACGGAGGGAATCCTGGCCGGCACAGTCCACTATCTAACGACCGACGTCATCACAATTGGCAGCGCACCAGACAACGATGTCCAACTGGATGATCGAGGCGTAGCGTCACACCTCGCCTGCATCCGCCGGCGACGTACGGGAAACGGGGACGTATTCCAGATATACGATCTTGCCAGTCCAACAGGTGTACAGGTAAACGGCGTGACGATTGCCATGCGACACCCGCTGGCTCACGGAGACCGCATCGTGATTGGGAGAGCTGTCCTGGAGTTATTCATCGCGAGATGACCTGGGTCGGGCACGCGGGTTCGACTCTCAATCCGGCTCGTGGCCGGCGTTGATGGTCAACTGGTCCAGGTCCCGCACCGTGACGAAGGGCACGTATCCTTTGGCCTGGGACTTCGCATAGGCGTCGTCGATGTGTGCCGGCGTGGTGGCGTAGTCGATGGTGAGCACAAGTTTGCCGGCGTTCTTGAACACGTCCAGGTAGGCTTCCAGTTCGGCAGTCACGGCCGGCGGCGTCATCACGTCGTCGGCATCGTAGCCGTAGTAGAGGTCTTCCTGCCCAATGCCGTCTGCGCTGTTCAGGTAGGCCGGCACTAACGTCGCCAACTCGGGCGCGTTCTGCGGGAAGATATAGAAATCGGGGTCGCGATCGTGGGCATGGGCGCGGATGGCGGCCACAAAGTCGGCCATCTCCTGAGCAGCGGTTGTACGCCCCTGATCGGCGTAGTACTCGTAGGCGTCGATGATGTCGAGGTAGGCGCCGTCGAAGCCGCGTCCTGAGCCTGCCGAAGGGCCGGCATCCAGCAATCGGTCCGTGTAATCGAAGATGATGGATTGCCACGCCGGATCCCAGTAGTGCACCCTGTAGTTGCCCGGCCAATCGGTGTCCTCGACGTCCAGCCAGGTCGGGTTGCCCGGCGTCCAGCCGCTCTGCCAGTAGAAGCGGTAGTCCTCAGCTTCGCCGATGCTCATGTACGCCAGCACGATCTTCTCGCCGCCTGAGCTGTGCTTGAGAGCGTTGATCTGCGCAGCAGTGAACTCGCCGGCCTCGCCCCCGTCAGCGGAATAGTCCATCACCACCAGGTCGTAGGCGCTGTTGCCGATGGCGGCGAGGTCGAGGTTCTGGAGTTGATAGAGGAAGTCGTTGACACCGGTCAAACCGAGGGGCGTGCCGGCGCCCTCGCAGTGCTCGCCCCAGTGGACGGCCACCTGCATCACATCCAGGACGTCCACTTTCCCATCGCCATTTCGATCGGCGTAACCGGGCGGTGGACTCTGGTTCCAGGCGCCGGCTACGGACTGGACATCGATGACGTTGACCTCCCCATCACCGTTCACATCCTCCTTGGGCGGGCAGTGCACGAACTCGTAGGCGCCGATATCCGGCTCAGCATCGCGCACGCGGCCCTCGCAATCGATGGCGGGTGCGCCGGCCGTCGTGCCGGCGTCGATGGCCGGGCTGCCGGCAGCGAGCGACATGCCATAAGCGTTGCCAGACAGCGGGCCGGCGAGCTTCGGATCCGCCTGGATGTCGTGGGGACCTGGCACATACAGGCTCTGCTTCACGCGGTGGAAGATGCTATAGTCCGAATCAAAGCTCAGGCCGGGGCAGTTCTCGAAGTAAAAGAGAAACGTTCTGTCGTAAACAGGAGGGGCATTGTCATTGAGAGCGTGCCAATCCCAATCCCCCGAGAAAATGTTATTCCGCCCCATTAGCATCTCTGAGCCGTTACATTGATAGCCGTAGCGCGGGCCGGCGTCTACCAGGCCGTCTCCCTGACCGTAGAATGTAGAGTTCGCGATGGAGACTTGCTCACCTCCTGTAAAGACCACCTCCAGTGTGTTTCCGAGGGCGCGGCAGGGGTCCACGTTGTAGGTGAAAGATTTCCCCTCGAAAAAGGCACAGTTCCCCACCAGCACGCTGTTGGTAATCGTGGCCTGGCCGGTGATCTTGATCTGGTTGCCGGCGTTCCCCTCGGCCCGGACCCGGTTGATGGTGATACTGCCGCCCAGTTCGTGATACAGCAGATCCAGACCGTCGGAGGTGTTGTGCAGGAATCGGCTATCCTCGATGATCCAGTCTCCTCCGGTAGCGCCAGTGCCGACTCCGTCGCCGTAGCCGCCGGCGGTCTGTGCCCAGCAGCCCGTCGGTTCACCGCCGGGATAGGTCTCGCCGCAGCCATTCCACTCGACGGTCCAGCGCCGGAAGGTCATGGTCCCGGCGTTGGAGTCGCCGCCGTCGATGTCCCCATCCCAGCCGACCCAGCCGTTGCCGGCGATGCGCACATCCTCCACCGTCCAGTTGGTGAGCCGGCCGGCATGGACCCCGGTATCCGCCAGGCCGTGGATGTCGAGGTTCCGGAGATGGACGTTGGCCGAGTCTTCGGCGTAGAGGCCGACGGCCGCCCAGTCGCCGAAGGGGTAGGTGTCACGCTTGCAGGCCAGGCCGCCCGAGTGGAATTCGACGCAACCGGAGTGATCGGTGATCTCCAGCCAGGCAACCTCAACGTTGCTGGAATCGGTGAGGTTGAGGATGTAGTAGGCCCTCTCTGCCCCCCACAGTTCTGGCGGATCAGGGCTGCCGGTGTCCCAGCCGGCCCCGAGGATGCGGGTGGGGTGGGCCGGGTCGGGACCGCTGGGGATCGGCGGCATGTAGCACCCCCAGGGGTAGTCCGAGTCGCAGTTATCCGCTCCGGGCGCGCCGTAACCCATCCGGTAGCTGCCGGCCCCAATGATCAGTGTGTCGCCGCCGGCGATGCGCGGCGTGCCATCCGGCGGTAGCGCGCGGAACGGGTGATCCCAGGCGCAGGGTTGAGCCTTCCCGCTGCCGGGGTACGGCGCGTTCACCTGCCCCGTGCATTGGTCTGGCGATCCGCCATCGGGACGCACGTACCAGGTTGTTCCAGTGGCCGTGCTGGTAGCAGTAGGGGTGGCGGTCCCCGTGGGAGTAGGCGTTGGAGTTGCAGTGGAAGCCGTCCCGGTCGGTGTGGGCGTCGGGGTTGATGTATCCGTGGCGGTTGGGGTGGCAGTGGCGCTCGGCGTCGGGGTAGTCGCCGTCTGGCCGGCCTTCCATCGATTGTAGAAGACGTTCAGCAGAGGGACAAACTCGCCGGACGCCTTCTGGTTGCCGGCCTGGGAGGGGTGGCTGTCCCAGGCATCACTGCCGTAGGCCGAGAAGTTGTTGCTCACAGTCTGCACGTGCTCGATTGCGCCGTTCCGCCAGCGATGGTGATTGCCGGCGCTCGATCCCAGGTCATTGGTATCAGCATCGCCGCCGTTGGAAGTCAGCACATTGTAGAAGTCGAAGACCACCACGTTGTCGTAGGGATAGCCGGCCAGCCAGTCGTTCATCAGCCAGTTGTTGAAGGCGCGGGCATTGGCCGCGTGGGTGGCGTCGGTGTCGTTGGGGACCAGTGGCGGCGCGGTGATGACGACGAAAAGCTTATCCTGACGAGTCGCGAAGTAAGCCAGGATGTCATTGTAGATGCCCTTGGCATTGGCGACCGTCATGTATTCGGACCAGGCATCCTGGCCACGCAGGGGGTTGTTGCCAACGGTGGGCGGATCGTTCGGATTACCCCCCAGGTGCGAGTTGGGAAAGCAGGACTTGAACAGGATGATCTCATTCTCGCCACCCGGGTCGGTGGGCAGGCGAGAGTAGAAATCCCAACTGCGGTTGCTCTCCGTGTAGAGAGCGTTCAGATAGGTGTCCCGGTGCGGGCCGGCGAACCAGTTGTACCAGTGGCCGATGTCGGTGTGGTCGCCGATGGTGTCAGAGCCGACGTCAGCATCAGCCGGCCCCCAGCCGTAGTTGGTGTCGCTGACGAAGTAGTTGTTGTCTCTCAACGCGATGCCCAGTCCGCCATCTGAATCATCCAGCCAGTTCTCACCGGTCGAATGATGAATGAAGATCAGCTTCACCGGCTGAGTTGGAGGATTGGGATTCAGAGTTTGCAGGGACGCGCCGGCAGTGTAGGTCCCCGCGAACAGAAGACCAAGACAAACGAATGCCACACAGCCCATGATAAACCAGTGTGAAGACCTCATTGTCATCTCCTACTCTGAAAATAGTTGGCTAGATGGCTAATGGCCAGATGGCTGAGTGGTAACAATGTGAGCCATCCAGCCATCCAGCCAATCCAGCCATTTTCATGCTTCATGGAGTCCCGTCAGGGGCATGTTGACTAACTACCTCTTCCCTGGCTGCTCAGTCCAACCGCCGCATCTGGCGGGCGGCGAGGCCCAGCGCGACCGTCAGACCCCCGACGGCAAACCCTGTCAGCCGGAGCACCGTCGCCGTCCAGTCGGCCGGCCAGGTATGAAACAGAACCAGGTCGCGCACCGGATCAACGGCGTAGGTGTTGGGGAAGAGCCGGGCAAGCCATAGCACTTTGTCCGGGTAGTAGCGCACCGGCGCCATCCCACCGCTGATGAAAAACACGATCATGCCCCCCAGAACCGCCGTTATCGCCCCGGCCATGTAGCGCCGCGCACGCAGCCCAAGGATGAGGGCGACGGCGATCCAGAAGAGTGCCATCAGGCCGGCAAGCAGCCACACTGCCCACAGATAACGGCCCGGCCAGACACCGACCCACAGGTAGAGAACGCCCAGCAGCGCCGTCCCGGTCACCAGCCCCATCACCAGCGCCAGCAGCACTTTGGGGAACAGGACCCATCCCAGTGAGCGAGGGGCCAACCCAAACTCAAGGGTGATCTTGGCTACCTGTTCCTTGTATGTGAGCATGAAGATGTTGAACATCCCGCCGAGCATGACGCCGAATAGCACCAACCCCACCCCGATGAGCGGAAACCAGTGGATCATCTCCGGGCGCGGGTACGCTTCGGCCAGGGCCAGCGGTGGGCCGGCCAGACCAGCCTTCTCGTAGAAGCGCCACAGGATTTCCGCCGCGTAGATGCGGTGGTTCTTGGCCCGGTCGTCGTTGTAGTTGCTGAAGTGCATCTCGAACGTTGGGTTCTGGCCGGCATCCAACTGCCGGGAGAAATCCGGGGGAATGACCCACACTCCGTCGATGCGGTGGAGATGGTAGGCACGCCAGGCTTCGTCCTCCGGCAGGTCAGGGGCGTCGTAGTACGGTGTCCCAAAGGGGGAGATCACCTCATCCACCGTCTCGCGCAGCACGGCACCCCACGGGCCGGCGTCGTGGTTCAGCACGGCGATTTTGAAGGTCAGCCGTCCGCCGAACAGCAGACCGAAGGCGATCAGCAGGGCTGAAGGTGCGATGAACCCGCCCAGAACGGAAATCGGATCACGCCGCCAGGCCTTGATTTCGGTGAGGAGCAATATCCAGAATCTTTTCATCGTCGATTCCCATCAGACTGATGAGACAGAAAGCTGCTTGATGTTGCACCAGACGACGTGAAACGTGATGCGAGTTCGGGTAAGTATCCTCACGTTTCACGTTTTACGCCGCCCGCAGCACTCGCCAGTGGTAGGCAAGAACAGTGAGGGCCAGCATCCCGACGCTGAGAAGTACGAGCACAACCACCGAAAGGTGAGGGCTGCCCACCGCCGCTCCGTAGTAGCGTGGGAAGAGCAGCTCCACGGCGTGAGTGTTGGGGGTTAGCCGGCTGATTTGCTCGTACGACCCACCAAAGCCGGCCGCCAGGCCGAAGGCGCTCCCCAGAATCCAACCCCCGAGGGAAGTGAGCAGCCCCACCACCAGCGTCGGGAGGCTGCGGCGCAGGAATAGCCCGGCGGTTATGCCCAGGCTGCCGGCCGTGATCGCCACCGGCAGCAGGATCAGCCCCACTCGCCAGGGAGAGTCTGGCCAGGCCCCGGTGCGCCAGCCCACCACGATCAGCAACAAGCCCGCTGAGACCAGCGCCGAAAGCACCAGCCGGGTCAAACGGGCCCCCAGCACCAGCGCCGGCGCAGCGGGTGCCAGGCGATACTCCGCGATCGTCCCGAACTCAAAATCCTGCGCGGTGAGAATCCCTCCGATAAACATCGCTGCCAGGAAGGCTGCTAGCGGGAGCATCGCTATGCCGAAGTAGACCGCATAGGGTACATCGCGGGGCAGCCAGGGGCGTTCTTTGATGGTCACAGCACGGCCGCCGAGCGCGGCGTTCCACAGGCGCAGCGCGGCCGCCGTGAGCCGGTTGCGCATGTTCTTGACCTGGTTGCTGTCGATCAGGCCAAAGCGCTGCACCGCCGTCGGAACGCCGTCCCGCGTTTCGACCACGATGACCTGTGGCAGCCCATCCGCCTCTTCCACGTTCACCATGATCGGGTTGATGTACGGTGCACCGATGGGCGATCCCACCTCCCGCATTGCCGTTACCAGCGCACGGCCCTCGTCGGTCTCAGAGTGGACCACGTTCATGTCGAAGGTAGGATCGACAAGGATCAGGGACATCAGCAGAAACATGATAGAGGGTTGGAGGATGGCGACCAGGTGGATGGGCAGCGCGGTGCGGGCAAGTCTGAATTCGTTGAGCAGAAGCAGCCGAAAGCGGGTCATGATCAATCCCTCAGCGCGCGACCGGTGTGATGCAGGAACACATCGTCCAGCGAAGGCCGTGCCATGCGGACCGATTCGAGGCGATGCGCGGAAGTTACACGGGTGACGAGCTTCCCAACGATGGTCTCAGCATCGCGCACTTCCAGGCGCAACTGATCGGGCTCGGGGCGTGTGATGGCTTGCACCCCCAGGCCGGCAAACAGGGTCTCCGGGGCTTCGATGGCGGGGGTGGTACGCAGGGTGACGATGTCGCGCCCGAGAGCGGCTTTGAGTCTCTCAGGTGCGTCCAACGCAATGGCCCGACCGTGGTCAATGATCACCAGGCGGTCGCACAGCGCATCGGCTTCGGCCATGTCGTTGGTGGAAACGACGAAGGTCTTGCCCTGAGCCTGTTGGGCCTTCACGTGCTCCCACAGGGCGTGCCGGCCCTGTACGTCCACGCCTAGCGTGGGCTCGTCGAAGAGGATGATCTCCGGGTCATGGAGCAATGCACGGGCCAGGGCAAGCCGGCGCTTCATACCGCCGGAGTAGGTGTCCACGCGATCTTTGCGTCGCCCCCACAGTTCCATCAGCCGCAGCAGTTCTTCAATCCGGCTCTCCACACTTCTGAGGTCGGAGCAGTACAACGCGGCGTGGTGCCACAGGTTGTCTACGGCGCTCAAGTCGGCGTAGAGGTTCGTCTCCTGCGGAACCAGGCCGATGCGTTGCCGGACCTGGCGAGGATCAACCTCTGGGTCGAAGCCCAACACGCGCACCTCGCCGCCGTCTCGTCGCAACAGGCCGGTGATCAGGTTGATGGTAGT
This sequence comes from uncultured Anaerolineales bacterium, assembly GCA_964532665.1. Classification (GTDB taxonomy): domain Bacteria; phylum Chloroflexota; class Anaerolineae; order Epilineales; family JAANWY01; genus CAZHMV01. Next base: position 13,358 of record CAZHMV010000074.1, on the reverse strand, counting down.
AGTCTTGCCGGCGCCGTTGGGGCCAAGCAGGCCGAAGATTTCGCCGGCCTGGACTTCAAACGATAGGTTGTCCACAGCGACCAGGTCTCCGAAGCGACGCGCCACAGCCTCAAGGGTGATAGCCCCTGCCATCAATTCCTCCTGCCATCAGTTGTTCCTCATGAATTCAGGTTGATGGTTCCATACACAAAGAGATCTACAAACTGGGCTACAATTTCCTCTGCGGGCACTTCGGGAGCTGCCGGATCAGCGAGTATCACCCAGGTCAGGCTGTACGAGAAGAACATGCCGAAGAGTGCCAGCTTCTTACTTACTCCCCCCTGCCTGTGCTCACCTGCCCGCTCACCGGCCAATCCTGGCGCCACGAGCTGGCGAGCAGTGGCAGGTAGTATGTGCACCCCGTTGTCTTTGCAGCGAACATCATGTCCACCACATCTACCAGCCCATTTCCGTTGGCGTCCGACAGGCAGGTGCCGGCGGGGGCCGGCATGTTGGACGGACGCACCGTATTCTGCTGCCAGTGCGCAATGATGACGTCCATCAGGTCGCTGGATGTCACATCGGCATGGTTGTTGGGGTCGGGACCGTGCCGAAAATTGAATGCATCTACCCCCTGGGTCCACGGTTCCCACGCCGGGTCCCACACCCACAGCGCATAATTCACGCCGCGCTGCTCGAATAGGTCCATCTCGTCGTTCATGAAATCGGCCGCGCCCGGTTCCCAACGCATCAGGCCGAACTCGTTCACCGCCACGGGGGCGCCGTGGGTGGTCGTGTAGGTATCAATCGGCGAGAGCAGGTTGTCCAGCCACGCTCGATTCACCTGGTCGTCTTGCCCATCCCAATCGGCATCGAACACCCCCGGATACGAGTTTGTGAGAGGGGGTTCCTGATGGGTGTAGACAAATGGCTCATATTGATGCACCGTGTAGACCGTATGCGGATCGCCAGTGGTCTGCACGTAGGGCAGCCAATTGACCGCGCTGTACCCGTTCCCACCAATCAGGATAGGCGTGTTGGTGTCCACCTGGCGGATGCCGGTTGTGATGCGCGGGTAGAGCTGGTTCCAGTCGTACAGCGTACCCCCGTACTGGTTGTAGAACTCTGCCGGGTCCCAGATGTCTAACAGATCGTTGATGGCGTCACTGCCCACCTCGTTGGAGTTGGGTTCCACCATCAGGTCGTAGCCGGCCACAATCGGGTTGTCGCGATACCGTTCGGCCGTGTAGCGCCACATCTCCACCCACGCATCCTGTGCCGCCTGGTCCTGCCACATCGAGTCGTTGAGGTAGCTGGCATCAAACCAATCGCCAACCTCATCCCAGTAGAAGGTGAACTCGCTGCGACCCGGGCCGGTGCGGAAAGAGATGACGGCGAACATGTCGGCCTGGGCGATCATGCCGAGCAGGTTGTCCAGGTTGTTCTGGGCATCCTGGTTCACCGTATAGGGCGGGGTCTCGGTGAACAGGCCCGGATGGGAGATGTTGACGTAGTTGGCCCCCAGCGCCGCCAGCCGGTTGAAGTCTGTCTGCGTGTACGGCGGGCCGACGGGGCCAGGTCCCAGGAAACCCGGGCCGTCCAGCTCGGGGTAGACGCGGCGCTGCCAGATGTTCGCGCCTCGCAGGTGGGTGCCGCCGGCCCACAGCGACCACTTGTCAGTTGGCACAGTCGTCGTCGCGGTGGGCGTGGTGGTTGGTGTCGCCGTCGGCGTGGGGGTAGAGGTTGCGGTGGGTGTGGGAGTCGGTGTGGATGTGCCGATCACGCCCGTCCCCCGAATCACCACGGCGGCGGCAGTTTTCAGTGTGGGCAAGGTCCCGCTCAGCCGGCCATCACTCACGCTGTAACTCAGGCTCCCACCACTTACGTCCGGTGCGTTCCACGTCGCTGACGTCGGGCTGAAGCCGGCCGGCAGACGCACCGTGATGCCGATGTCGGTGTAGGTCGTGTTCTGATTGAAGTTGGCCAGCGGGATGATCACAAACGGACCGTCGGCGTCTGTGCCGGTTCGCGCCTCGATCAGCACGCGCTTCTTGTGGCGGGCCGACAGGTCGGTGGTCAGCACGTCGCTGGTCACGGCGCTGAAAGCGTAGGTGGTGACGCCGGCCAGCGCATTCGTCGCCCGTGGCCGGCACCATTCGTCCATCGAACCCGTGTCGCCGGTTACGGCCAGTTTGCCGCCGGCGGCCGCGTAGTCGCGCAGCAGCGTCGCCTCCGCATCGCTCAGGCAGGCCGCGTTGGGTAGCACCAGCCAGGCGTAACGCTGTAGCTCGTCCAATGACCACTGGCCGGTCACGATGTCGAAGGGAATCTGCGCTTTCAGCAAATCCTGCGCCCGGTTCCGGTATTCCTTGATGTAGGTTATGTCCACGTAGTCGAACTTGTCGTTGCCGGCATTCTCACCGTCCACGAAGTCGCGGGTGCGCGGGCTGTACCACACCGCCACGTCGGCCATGGAGGTGCTGCTGTAGACCGTGCCAGCATTGACCGCCAGCCAGGGGAAGACAGTGGGCCGGCTGCCGGTGCTGTCGTCCACCATCTCCGGCCCCTTGGCTTCGTAGAAGTTGGCCCCCTCCGCCAGGTGGACGCCGGCCTCGCGGAGGCTGTCGTCCACTCCGCCGGCGTACGTGAGAATCCAGGCCGGCTTGCCCTTGTTGGCCGCCACCGCGAACTTCACCATCAGCGCGTAGTCGCGCCACTGCTTGAAGGTGGCGTTGGCCATGCCGGCGTTGTCCTGATCCACCGGCTCCAGCTCGTGGGCCGTGGCCACGCCAGGATTTCCGATAAATTCCAGCGGGTCCTGGGCGTACTGGGTGACAAAGTTGGAGTCCATCCCCCAGTTCTCGGTGAAGAACACCAGCTCAGGATCGACAGACTTTGCAACAGCGGCCACGTCCTCCACGAAGCGAGTGACGGATGTGATCCGCCAGCGGACGAACTGCCGCCAGGTGAGGTCATTCCAGTTCTTGGTGGGGAGGGCACTGTGGCCGTAGGCAGCCTGGAACGCGGCCTGGCTGTACGGGTCGTAGGAGGGCCACAGATCGTCGAACTGACCGATGCTGTTCAGCAGATAGGCAACGTCCATCCACAGCCCGTCAGCGCCGGCTGTGGCAATGTCTCGGATGCGGTCGATGTAGAAGTCCCGATACGGAGATTCGGGCGACAGCCATGTATCGACATCGTTCGGGTTCAGCCAGAAGGTACCCTGCACACCGCTGTACTGGACGCTGTTCCCGAAGCGGTCGATCTGCACCCACTGGGGGTGTTCGGCCGCCGGGTCGCGCCCGGTCTGGGTGCAGCCCTCGCAGATCAGCTCCAGCGCCGTCAGGTACCACACCACCTTTAGGCCCCTGGCATGGGCACGGGGGAAGACCCGATCGCGCATCAGGGCCAGGACCTGGTTGAACTCGGTGTCGTCAGTCCAGGCGGTGTAGCTCCAGCCGGTGGGTGCATCGACGACGAGGACGGTGACGCCCTCGTCGGCCGCCTGTTGGAGTTTCGCATCGATCTGGGCGTTGGTCATGTCCGGCTCGAAGGAAGCGCCGGCCAGGCGGGCAGTGCGCGCCCAGGCGGGCCAGGAGGACTGGAGATTGGAGATTGGAGATTGGATGCGCCACAGGGAGGCCGGCGTGTCCTCATCCTGACCCAGATGAGATTCAAAGGCAATCCACCGGCCATGGGGCGACCAGGAAGGCGCACCATCTTCGTGGGTGGCGTCGCTGGTCACGCGGATGGGCGTGCCCCCCGTTGCCGAAATGACAAAGATGTTCGGCGTGGGCAGCCCCCCGTAGTCAGACGAGTACACAATCCAGCGGCCATCGGGCGACCAACTGGCGTCGGTGTCGCTGGAGGGGGCGATTGTTACCTGCCGGAGGTCGCTGCCATCGGGCACCATGGTGTACAGGTTCCAGTCGTCGCTGCCGGGTGCATGACGCTGGAAGAGGATGCGGTCGCCGGCGGGGGACCAGTTGGGCTGGCGGTCGTCGGTGCCGCCGGCGGGTCCATCGGTCAGGTGCGTCAGCCCGCTGCCATCAGCTCGCACTTTCCAGATGCTGCCCTGCTGCTGGTCATCGGGCACATTGTTATCGGCCTCGAACACGATCCACTGGCCGTCGGGCGACCACGACGGTTCGATGTACCAGGGCGGGCCGGCGTGGGTCGTGATGCGGCTGAAATCCGTGCCGTCGGGGGCGATGCGCCACAGGTCATCGGCCTCAGCGCGGTCGGAGGCGAAGACGATGCGGCCCTCACCCCCACCCCCCGGCCTGAAGGCCACCCCCCTCCCCCTCTCCCAAGTTTGGGAGAGGGGGAGGGGGGCCAGGGGGGTGGGGGAGAGGGCCACCCACGCCGCGCCGGGCAGGTTGACGTTGTCCTGATCCTCCCACGGCGTCAGTCGGGTGGTCTGGCCTGTGCTCAGGTCCAGCAAGAAGAGGCCGGCGGGGCCGATGTTGTACCCGTTGTGGAAGCGGGTGAAGACGATGTGCGTGCCGTCGGGGGAGAAGGCGGGGTTCTGGTCACTGGCGCTGGCCGGCGGCGTCGTCAGGCGGGTGGCGCCGTCGGGGCGGGTCTCCTGTGATTGGGCTATGGAATGGGATTGCTGGCCGGCGGGGGTCGTGCTCGATGCAGCCGGCTCCGAGCGGCCCGACTGCCGGCCGCTGGCCCTTCGACTGGACTCAGGACGGCCCGCCGGCCGCGGCTGATCGCCGCCTCGAAGGATCACGCGTTCGGAACCCGCGCAGGCCCCCAGCACGATCAGCAGACTGAGGATCACAATCGCCGGGCTGAACCATCTCCGATCTTTTCGCATGGGTTCCATACTCGCTCGCTGCTACGGATAGTTGCGCAGCGCCAGTGGTACGAACACGTCCCACCGCACACCCTCGAATGCGCCAATGTCATAGCCGCTGCCCTGCGGGCGGGGATTGCCTTCCAGGTCGGTTGTCAGCCACGAGATGGGGCGCCCGGTGTCAACGGCGGGGGAGCCAGGCCGCAGGTGATAGTCCGCTGCCAGCAGCGGGTCGCTGTGGATGGCGTTGGTGCCAACAATGGCCAGTTCTTTGCCGATGGCGGCCACCGTGCCTGTGTGCGCGTAGGTGCCGCCGGCAACATGGATCTCGTCGCCGGGACCGGCCACGTTTACAGCGTGCTGGATTGTCGCCCAGGGATTGCTGGCACTGGTGCAGTCGTTGCCGGCATCGGTGCCGGCCGTCGCCACGTAGCGGGTGGCCAGATTTGCCTGCACCGGCAACGCCTCGATGAGCTGGAGCGATACTGTCATCAACATCAAGCCGAACACAGCGGCAGATAGACATGGAAACAGTCGTTTGTGCATGGTTGCCCTCCTTGCTGGATCCATATCCACGTTTCGGCCGTTGAAACTGCACCAACATCTGTGAAACGGCGTCCTGAGCCTGTCGAAGGGCCGCCCTTCGGCGACTGGTCTTCAGCCGGCGCCGGCCGGCTTCGCAAAGGTTGCCGCGATTTCAATCGCCAGGCTGAGTAGCTACCCCGATACAATTATAATCCGTTCCCTCGATGCTCGTATCCCCTGGACGGAAAAAATCGATGAAATCTCGCTTTGGGCCGGGAAACTTGCAGCGTGTGCTGAGAAGCGGTGGATTCGATAACCGTTATCGGGTCGGTCTGCCGTGTGACATCAGCCGGCCTCGGTCCTCTCTGCCACGCTACCACGAGAAAAACCGCTACAACGACAGGCAAACTCATTGATTTGCGCATGACTCTGTCTCCGTCAAAGTTGCACCCTGGACATCAGCTATCGGGCGCATATCTCGCTTGGGCAAACAGATCGGCTACCCTTATCCGTTTCCAGATAGCAGTATTATAGCACAGGGATGGCTACAAAATGGCTACAAATTTACCCGCCGTTAATACTCTCACAACGCAGGCTTTACAACCGTCGGGTACACTGCACCCGGAGATCTGGCTCCGCGAGGTTAGATTAGACAAGGAGGTGCAACCATGCGTACCCGAATCCAGTTTATGCTCATCGTCTTGTTCGTCGCCGGCCTGCTGGCCCTGTGGCCCGCCGGCTCTGTAGCCACAGCCCAGCCAGAGGTCAGCCCGGGCGTCCAGCCGGCCTACCAGACCCACAGCGTCTTCGTCGTGGTCATAGACGGCATCCGCGACAGCGAAGCTTTCGATGACCCGATCCACGAGCACATCCCCCGCATTTGGAACGAGCTACGGCCTCAGGGGACGCTGCTCTGGAATTTCTACAACCGCGCCGAGACGTACACCACGCCCGGTAACAACACCATCGCCAACGGAGTGTGGGCCTTCGCCCCCAACATCGGCCACAACCTGGACCTGCGCCCCCAGATGCCCACCATCTTCGAGTACTACCGCTGCGCTAACCCGGACGTGCCCAAGGAGAAAGTGTGGGCTATCGTAGGCAAGGGCAACGTGCGTCACGTGAACTACAGCCTGCACCCGCTTTACGGTGAGGATTGTGGCGCTACCCTCATCCTGCCGGCCGAGAACAAGGACAAGGTCAACTGGGAGGCCCTGCAAGGGGTGATGGACAGATTCCATCCCGACCTGGTCTTCTTCCACCTGGGGGAGGTGGACCACGCCGGCCACACGGGCGACTGGGACCAGTACACCGACGCCATCGAACAGGCTGACGGCATCGTGGGCGACCTTTGGGAGAAGATCCAGTCCGACCCATACTACCGGGACCGCACGACGATGATCGTCACCACCGACCACGGCCGGCACGATGACGATCACGGCGGATTCCAGAACCACGGAGGCATCTGCGAGGGCGACAAGCGCCTGATCTTCCTGGCCCTGGGCCCGGACATCCGTCCTGGTGTCGAGATCGAGACAGTCCACGAACAGGTTGACATCGCCCCCACCGTCGGCGAGTTGATGGGCTTCGAGACCCCGCTGGCCGAGGGGCATGTCTTACGGGAAATGCTCATCCGGTCGGCGGCGACCGCGCAGCAGGAGTCCGCGCCGGCGTCCCCGCCCGACGGTGCGCGCCGGCTCACCTTCGACCCCGCCCGCTCGGAACACCCGGACATCGCTGCCAACGATGAGGGCCTGCACGTGGTCTGGACCGACGACCGCTCCGGCGTGCGCGAGATCTACTACATCCGCCGCCCGGCTGGTGGGGCTGCCTGGACCCCGCCTGAGATGCTCAGTGAAAGTGGCGTCGAGGCGCGGGCGCCGGCCATCGCCGCTGCCGACTCCACGGTCCACGTGGCCTGGCTTGACTATCGAGACGGGAACTGGTCGATCTACTACCGGCGACGGGAGGCCGGCGGAACCTGGACTGAGGCCGAGCGCCTGGGCACGAGCCATGTGGAGGTGCCACCCAACACCCCGCCGGCCATGCTCTGGGAGCCGGACCTGGCCGTGTCTGACAGCCGGGTGGTGGGAGTCGCGCCTGTGTACCCGATCTGGGTGCGGAGTAAGTCCTTCGGACCGGATGACCCCACCTGGGTCAAATCGACCATCACCAACCGCGCCAACAATGGCCATGGCGTGTCCATCGCTGCCCGGGGTGACGACGTCTACGTGACGTGGACGCAGATCGCCGACCAGAATTGGGAGGTGTTCTTCGCTCACAGCGCCGATGGCGGCCGGACCTGGTCCGAGCCCCGGCAGTTGGTTCATGCTGCGAGCAACTCGTACGACCCGGCCGTGGCCGTCACCGAGAACGCGGTCCACGTGGTCTGGGCGGACGACTACGCCGGCGGCTTCCAGGTCGTGTACAAGCGCAGCTACGACCAGGGGGAGACGTGGAGCCCACCCATGCTGCTGACGCGGCAGCCGGGCTGGTTCCCGGCGCTGACGGCGACGGATGGCCGGTTGGTGCTGGCCTGGGAGAGCTACCGAACGGGGAATGGCGAGATCGTGACCCGGACCAGCCTGGACGAAGGGCTGACTTGGTCGGGGGCGGAGGCGCTGACCGACTACCCGGCCTTCTCCGTCTATCCCGCCCTGGCCGGCTACGGCAGACGCGCCTACGCGGTGTGGCAGGACAACCGCGCCGGCAACTTCGAGATCTACTTCAAGCCTGTGCCGGCGCCGGGGGCTAACGCCGGGTTCACCTCGCCACCGGTGATCCCGGAGCTGTGAACGGACCAGTCTGGGAGACATTATCGGATTGGGGCCTCCATCCCCGGGAGGCCCCAGTTCGTCTGGTTCCTTGAGGGTGTCTGTTTGACAACTCGAAAGGCCATTCAGTCACCACTCACTTCCGTGTCACCAGCAGCACGAGCACGTTCCACCGAGGCCGCGCAGAGAGCATGACCCGAGACCCCCCCCATCACGATGTCCGGCGCGTCCCAGCCTTTGGCATCCATCACCGCCTGAAACGACGGCCGGAAGCGCCGTTCGGCCGTGACCGTCACGGGGTGCTCGCAGCAGGCACAGGGAAGCGGTAGACCGAGGTGTCGCTGTCATGTCATGATCTCTTTCTCGCCACATCAGTTCCTCACGATCAACGGCAGGTACACTTCGTTAAACGCGGCGGGCGGCGCACTACCAACGAACACCTGCTCCCCCTGGAGGGTGATCGTGGTGGCGCGGTAGACTGTGCCCTCGGGAGCTCGGGACCGCAGCAGCAGGCCGATGGCGAAGGTGTCGACCAGGCCGGCTTGCCACGGCCTATCTCGTCCCATCAGGTCCAGGTTGGGGAAGTCTTTTTGCAGTGCGACCGGGTCGAAGGCGATGGTGTAGGTGCCGTTCGTGGCCGGCACCTGGCCGTGCTTCAGGATGAAGCCGGGCATGGTGATGGTGTAGTCAACCACCGCGGCGGTGAGGCCGGCGGGCACCTGGCCGGTGATGGTGATGGGTCTCACTTCGCCGTCAAAGGACAGGAACCCCGGCGACGGAGACGACACATCCAGGCGCGGGGTGCTGGCCGGCACCACGTAGAACCAGTAGCGGCCATCCTCGCTGCCCAGCACGTCCCCCGACGGGTAGGGCGGAGTCGTCGCCCCGCCGGAGCACTGACCATCGTGCCAGACGCGCACGTCCACTGACCACAGGCCGGGCTCGCCCACGACAATATCGTCATTCGGATCGTAGAAGTAGCCCACGCGGTTGGCCTGCCCGCCGCCGGCGTGCTGCACGCCGCTGGGGGCCGTAACCGTGATCGCCACCTGGCTGTCCAGTGTGGGCATGAGGTGGCCGGCAAATCGGAACACGTCGCCCGTCTCCAGCACCGCGCCGGGCCGGACGCCCGTGGGCAGGATGAAGATGTGGATATCCTTGCCTTTCAGGGTGAGGATTGGGCCGCCTTCGGTGGTCCAGCCACCGTTGCCGGGGCCGGCGAAGGGGGGCATGGCGCGCGAGCCGGTCGCATCATCGTCGGGGATGAAGATCCACCCCGTGCCCTGGCCCAGATACTCGTTGTGCCCGCTCTCGAGATCGCGGTAGACGGCGCCCACGTATTGGAACTTGAAGTCGTTGGGTTGATCGCCCAGGACACCTACCCCTAACTGATCGTCGTAGAGGGTATTCAGTCGCCAGTAGCCACCGTTCTGGCCATCCTCGGAGACCACTTCGCGCACGCGCACGCCGGGGCGCTGGGAGGAGCGATAGCTGTAGGCGATCTGGTCCACGTCAGGGGAGGCTGTCGCCCCGATCGTGCCCAGGACAAGCTGGGCCGGCCGGTCCGAACGAGTGCTGGTAAACAGTGGAATCTCCCCCTTGCTGAAGCGCTCGTCGAGGCTGCCAGGAGACGCCAGTGGCAGCTCCCCGCGTTTGGCACGGGTCCGAATGGCAGCTTCAATGGTGCCGACGGTATCCTGCACGCTGGCCCCGATCAGGAGCGAGTCGCCGCCGTATGGGCCGTCACTCATGCGGGTCCACAGCATGTCGCCGTTGTAGTACGGGTTGTACGTGTGCGAGATCGCCCCTTCGGGAATGTTCAGATCGCGGCTGGCGACGAACCAGTGGTTGGGGATGTACGCCAGACTGTCCAATCCACGCCGGCCATGCGCAATCAGATCGGCCTCGTTTTCGGGTGTCATGACGACTCCGCCCCAGGTCATTGCGCCCATGTAGAGGACGCCGTTGGTGTCGGTGTAGGTCGCGGTCAGGTCTATGCGGTATTCGCCGGGTTGATTGAGCAAGATCGGGGATGGGACATTGCGTCTTGCGTCTTGCGTCTTGCGTCTTGCATATTGCATATTGCGTGCGTCGAAGTAGCCATAGTGGTTAGCGCGGCCGGCGATGGTTTGGGTGATGGCCTGGGTCGGGTCGGAGTTGGGGTAGAGGGTGACGGTGAGCGACACATCGGCGGGGACGCGGGGGTAAAACTGCATGGTGGGGTTGAAGGTGTCGCCTACGGCCAGCGGCGTGCCGGGCAGGACGCCGGGGTCGATGTCCAGCGGCTCGGCAGCCCAGACGTCGTAGGTGCCACCGCCGGCGTAGCTGTTGCCCCACACGTCGCTGACAGTGCCGGTCATGGTGATCACGTGGTGGCCGTACTGGTCGAAGGTGACGCGGAAGTGGTCGGAGGCGGCTTTGAGCGAGTAGACGTCATCCAGTTGAACCGTGCCGCCGTTGAGGTCATCGCCGGCGCGGGTGGTCTTGGTGCGGTTGAAGGACTGGGCAAAGGGTTCGCAGCCCAGGTCGCGTATGTTGCCATCCGGCTCCTGGATGGTCACGCAGAGGTGGCCGCCCGGCAAGTCAAAAGGAAGCAGCGGCGGCGTGGGCAAACGCCGGTCGGTGTAGGAGATCATGGGCAGGAAAGGCTCCAGGCGGTAGGTGATGGGCTGGCCGGTGCGCACGTCCACCGGAGGGATGTAGAAGGATGCGCCCTGCGAGACGATCTGCGAGGCCAGTTCGAAGGTTCCACGATCCTCCCGCGCGCCGGTGCCCCGCGTACCCTGCACGAAGTCGTCCGCCAGCAGCCGCCAGGTCAATTTCGGATTTCGGGTTTCGGATTTCGGATTTTCTGTTCCGAAACCCGAAACCCGCATTCCGCTATCCACCTGGATTGGGGGAAGGAGGGCTTCGGTGGGGCCGAAGGTGTGGTACGTCACGTTGGCTGACAACCACGTCGTGCTGGTGGGCACTCCGGTCACGTCGAGGAAGAAGCCTGGTCGGTAGATGCCGGGCAACAGGTCGTCGGGGAGCCGGCCAGTGACGCTGAAGTGGGCCTCCAGAGCGTGGCCCTCGACATAGCGCAGGCCATCCACGTGTACCCCAACGTCCGGCCAGTCCACGCCGGACCGTTGGGGACGCTGAATCGGGAATCCCGTGGGGGTGAGCATGGTAGACATGAAGTAATTCTCGGCGGCGAGAGGCCGGCCCTCCTCATTGAAAAGCATCATCAGATACGGCCAGCCATGGATCTCGATGGCGTTGATGTCGGTAGTCGTGGTGATGGCCGGGCTGTACAGCCGGATCGTGCCCTTGACCTGAACCTGGCCGCCGGGCACGTATGTGTCGCTCGTCGTCTGGGGAGAGCCCGGTCCCGCATAGAGATAGAGGTTCAGTCCGCCGTCGCCGTCACCGATGAGGAGATCGGGCTTGCTGTCACCGTTGATGTCGGCCGCGGCGGGCATCGCATGCTCTCCAACATGGATTTCGGGGTACTGGGTGGTGACCGGTTCCCAGGCGGGGCTGCTGGCTGTGCCGCTGTTGCGCACGTAGGCCAGCGAGCCGCTCTCCAGCCCCACGAGCATGTCCAGATCGCCGTCTTCGTCCACGTCGAAGAAGGCCGGCGCGCTGAAGCGGCCCAATTCGAGGCCGGCGTAGAGGTCTTCCGGTTCGGCCCAGGCCGGCGCGGTGGCGGTACCAGTGTTCTCGACGAAGGTGAGTGTGCCCTCCTCGTTGCCGATGAACAGGTCCAGGTCCCCATCGTTGTCGATGTCCACGAAGGCCGGCGTGCTCCAGCCCCCCACGTCCAGTCCAAGCCAGTGATCAGTGACCAGTGACCAGTCGGGAGATTCGGGGGTGCCGTCGTTGCGATAGTAGTGGATGTTGCCGCCGGCGCCCTCCCCTTGCCAGCCTCCCTCACCGATGAACAGATCGTAGTCGCCATCGCCGTCGATGTCGGCGAAGGCCGGAAAGGCGTGGGGGTGGTTCGTCCACGGCAGGGTGAGCAGATCGCCATCGGGTCGCCAGTCGGGGTTTGAGGCGGTGCCGGCGTTGGTGTACTTGAAGACGGTGCCGTGGGCCTGCCCGATCAGCAAGTCTGGGTCGCCGTCATTGTCCCAGTCGGCCAGGGCAGGGGCGGTGTCACCGGCCAATTCGAAGGGGAACGCGAATTCCTGTTCGGTCCAGGTGACCTCGCCCCCTGGCCCCCTCTCCGACTTCGGCTTAACAGTACCCACAAGTTTCGGCGACAGGTTGGGGGAGTTGAGAGTAGGCCAGCGCCGGCCCCCACCCCCAGCCCCTCCCCCAACGTCTGGGGGAGGGGAGCCTGGTTCCCCCCTCGCCCAAGTTTGGGAGAGGGGGGGTAGGGGGGAGAGGGCCTTGTCCAGCTTCCTCCTTCCCACTTGTGGGTCATGATAAGCCGACTTCGGAGAGGGGGAACTCACCCCCTTCTCCCCCTGAGGTCGGGGGGAGAAGGGGGCCGGGGGGATGAGGGAGGCATCATTCCGGAAAAAGCGCAGGGTCCCCCAGTGTTCGCCAGTGACTAAGTCGGCATCGCCGTCGCCATCCCAGTCGCCAGCGCTGGGGCTGGTGCCGCAACTGCCGCCGCCATAGCCGATGGGATCGTCAGCCTGGCGTGTCCAGGTGGGGCTGGTGGGTGGACCGCCCCTTTGGTACCAGACCACCTGCCCGCATAGTCCCACCAGCAGGTCGAGATCGGCATCACCGTCGAGGTCCGCAAAGGCCGGCTGTATCCCCTCGCCCTCCTCGCTGATGTTGGCGTAGTTGCTGGTCTGCTGCGTCCAGACCGGGTTGGTTGGGGTGCCGATGTTCTGGAAGTGGTAGAGCGTACCGCCCTGGTGTCCGACCAGCAGGTCTAGATCACCGTCGTTGTCGAGATCGGCCAGGGTCGGAGCCGCAGTGTTGCCGGCGGTCAGGGTGACGTCGGGCGCGGCCGGCCAGGCTGCGGCAGAGGGCGTGCCGGCGTTGTGGTAGACAAGCACCCGCCCATCGCCGGTTCCCACGAACAGATCCGGTGCACCGTCGCCGGTCACATCGGCCAGGGCGGGGTAGGCCCAGTCGCCGGTGGAGACGCCGGCGTATTCGGCTGTCTCGAACTGCCAGTCGGGCGTCATGATGGGCGAAGGTCTCCTGACCGAGCCCTGCTTCGCCTCGGTCGGGAGACCTTCGGCGATCGTAGAGGGGCCTTCGGCGATCGTAGACGTGTTGCGGTACAGCACCAGGTGGCCGGCGCGCTCGCCGACAAGCAGGTCCAGGTC
>CAZHMV010000073.1:0-25419 GCA_964532665.1 uncultured Anaerolineales bacterium | reverse complement strand
CGTTCGGCAAGGTCTCCTGACCGCCGCCGCACAGGGCATCGGTCGGGAGACCTCGCCCAACATTGGGTGAGATCGGAGATTAGAGATTGGATCATGCTGACATCACAGAGTATTCGCGCCGCCATCCCGCTGGCACTCAGGGAAGTCCACCTTCCAGGGCTGGGTGAGCGGCACCAGGGCAAGGTGCGTGACTACTACCGACTGGCCGGCCGGCGTCGCCTGATGGTCACGACAGATCGGCTATCGGCCTTTGACCGCGTGTTGGGAGTGGTGCCGTACAAGGGGCAGGTGTTGAACCAGCTCAGCGCCTTCTGGTTTCACGAGACGGCGGACATCGTCCCCAACCACCTGTTGGATGTGCCTGACCCCAATGTGGCCATTGTTCGAGAGTGTGCGGTGTTCCCGGTCGAAGTCATCGTACGCGGATACATCACCGGCGTGACGAAGACATCGCTATGGTATCACTACCAGCGTGGTGAGCGGGTGATCTACGGCATCCAGTTCCCGGACGGCTTGCAGAAGAACAGTCGCCTACCCGAACCAGTGATCACACCGACCACCAAGGCGACCGCCGGCGGCCACGACCAGCGGCTGACGACCCGCGAGGTGGTCGAGCATGGGTTGGTCGCCCCCGATCACTGGGCGCGGATCTGCCAGGCAGCCCTGGGACTTTACCAGCACGGGCAGGCGGTGGCGGCGAAGGCCGGCCTGATCCTGGTGGACACGAAGTACGAATTCGGACTTTCGCCCGATGGCCGCGTGATGCTGGTGGATGAAGTGCATACGCCCGACAGCAGCCGCTTCTGGCGCGCCGATACGTACGACGAGCGCCTGGCAGCCGTCCATGAGCCGGACAACTTCGACAAGGAGTTCGTCCGCCTGTGGTTTGCCGGCCAGGGCTATCGCGGCGACGGCCCGCCGCCCTTCGACAAGCCCCTCGATAGACTCGGGAGGGTCCTCAGGACGCCGCCGGCCATGTCCGAGGAGATCATCATCACCGCCAGCCGGCGCTATATGGCGCTGTACGAGATGCTCACGGGGCAGGTGTTCGAGCCGGCTGAGTACCCGGCGGAGCCGCGAATTCGAGCAAGCGTGAAACGTGAAACGTGAGAGCCTCACGTTTCACGTTTCACGCCTACAGCCTGCCCAGGTCAGTGATCAACCCACTTGGAGAGAATCGTGTCTGATGTGATCATTCCCATCATTATGGGGTCTAGGTCCGATTTGCCATTTGCCGAGCGCATCGCCGCCGCTCTTGGCGAGCTCGGGTTGCCGGCTGAGTTGCGTGTTGCGTCGGCGCACAAGAGCGTCCACCACCTGCTGGAGGTGCTGGCGGCCTATGAGGCGGATGAGCGATCCAAAGTTTACATCACGGTGGCCGGCCGCAGCAATGCCCTGTCGGGGTTGGTCGATGCCAATGTGGCAGCGCCGGTGATTGCCTGTCCGCCGTATTCCGAGAAGTTCGCCGGCCTCGACGTGCTGTCATCGTTGCGCATGCCGTCGGGGGTCGCGCCGGCGGTTGTCCTGGAACCCGAGGCCGCGGCTCTGCTGGCGGCAAAGATACTCGGGTTGACCAGGGCGCGCACGGCGGATGGCCGACTGATTCAGGAGCGGGTCGCGGCGGCTCAGGCAGCGCAACGGGAACGCTTGCGCGAGCAGGACGCGGAATTGCGCAAGTAGCCACGATGGGGAATGGAGGATGGAAAATGGAGAATGGAGGATGGAAGGTGGAGAACGGAGGACGGAGAATGGAAGATGGAGAACGGAAGGATGAGGACCGAGGAAGGAGTCCATTTTCCCTTTTCTCCCTTTCCTCCTCCCTTTTCCCCTTTCCGTCTGCCACTTTCCCTTTTCCAGACGACAAGCCGTGTGAAGCTTGCGGGGTCTTCGGCGTCTGCGCCCCGGGCGAGGCGGCGTCTCGAGGCTGTCGAGAGGATGTGGCGCGGCTTGCGTTTTTTGCGCTGTATGCGCTCCAGCACCGGGGGCAGGAGAGCGCCGGCATTGCCACGTATGACGGGCAGGTGGCCCACATTCACAAGGGTATGGGCCTGGTGGCACAGGTGTTCACCGAGGAGAATCTGTACCCCTTGCGCGGCCACCTGGCGATCGGGCACACCCGGTATAGCACCACCGGTGGCTCCAGACTGCGGAATGCCCAACCCTATCTGATCGAGACGGCCCTCGGCCCGCTGGGGGTGGCTCACAACGGCAACCTGGTGAATGCGCCTCAGTTGCGGCGTGAGCTGCTTCAGCGCGGGGTCGGTCTCACCTCGTCCACGGACAGCGAGGTGATTACCCTGATGCTGGCCGGTGGCTGGGGAGACTGGGGGACGCGCATCCGGGGGATGATGGCCCAGGCCCGCGGCGCGTATGCACTGGCGGTCCTGACCCGCGACGCGGTGTACGGCGTGCGCGATCCGTGGGGCTTTCGACCCCTGTGCGTTGGCCGGCTTGATAACGGCGGATACTGTCTGGCATCGGAAAGCTGCGCGCTGTGGACCATCGGCGCCGAGTTTGTGCGGGAGGTTCAGCCGGGCGAGATTGTCCGTCTCGATAGTGACGGCATGGCTGTGGAGCAGGGGGCGCCACCCCGCCGGCCGGCCCTGTGCACCTTCGAGCACATCTACTTCGCCCGCCCCGATAGCCTGTTCGACGACCGCGTCATCCACGAGGTCCGGCAGGCTCTGGGACGCGAGCTGGCGCACGAAGCGCCGGCCGAGGCCAATCTCGTTGTTGGCGTGCCCGATTCCGGCACGCCCCACGCTATCGGCTACGCGCAGACCAGCGGAATTCCGTACAGCGAGGGACTGATCAAGAATCGCTACATCGGGCGCACGTTCATCCAGCCGTCGGACCGGCTGCGGAAGGCCGGCGTCAACCTGAAGTACAATCCCCTGCCCGGCAATCTGACAGGGAGGCGAATCGTCCTGGTTGACGACTCGATTGTGCGTGGCAACACCGCCGGCCCCCTGGTCGATCTGCTGCGCCAGGCTGGTGCAGCGGAGGTTCACGTTCGGGTGGCCTGCCCGCCTATCAAACATCCGTGCTTCATGGGTGTTGATATGGCCACTCAGGATGATCTGATTGCTGCCAATCGGTCCATCGACGAGATTTGCCAGTACATCGGCGCCGACAGCCTGGCATATCTCTCCATCGAAGGGATGATGCGGGCTGTCGGTACTGCCAGCGGCTACTGCAACGCGTGCTTCACAGGCGAATATCCCATCGCGTTGGAAGAGTGCCAGGACAAGCAGGTGTTTGAGCGGGTCCTGGACCCGGTGTAGCTGCGGAGAGTCGCCGTGACGTACGTGAAACGTAAAACGTAAAGGCTTCCCGCAAGCACCACTCCTCACGTTTCACGTTTTACGTTTCATGGGGTCTCATACATTGTCGGTTCCATTAAGCAAAGACCAGGAGTAGGGGAGAGTGACAAAGGAGAAGCTAACCATCCTCGTTGTCGGGTCTGGAGGCCGGGAACATGTGACGGCCTGGAAGTTCTTGCAGAGCCCACGTGTGGCGAAGCTGTACGTGGCGCCGGGTAATGCCGGCATCACCGCCTTGGCCTGGCAAGACCCGCGAGTGGAGCGGGTGGACGCAAGGGAGAACGACGAACTACTGGCTCTGGCGAAAGAGAAACAAGTCGGTCTGACGTTCGTAGGTCCGGAGAGCCCGCTGTCCGGCGGCATTGTCGATCAGTTTCAGGCCGGGGGCCTGACCATCTTTGGGCCGACCCAGGCCGCGGCTCGGCTCGAGTATAGCAAAGCGTACGCCAAAGACCTGATGGCCAGGCTCGGCATCCCGATACCCGAGCATCGGAACTTCGACGACCCGGCGGAGGCCAGGGCGTACATCCGGAGCCGGGACTATCCGGTGGTGGTGAAAGCGGATGGGCTGGCAGCCGGCAAGGGCTCGCTGGTATGCGACGACGTCGCAGATGCCTTCGACGCGGTCGATGTGCTGATGGTGGACCGCAAGTTTGGCGCAGCCGGAGATCGCGTGGTCGTCGAAAAGCGGCTGTATGGCACCGAAGCGTCCTTTTTCTGCTTCACCGATGGCAAAGTGATCAAGCCCATGGCCTGGGCGCGGGACTACAAGCCGGTGTTCGATGGCGATCGGGGGCCGAACACCGGCGGCATGGGCGGTTACTCGCCTAACCAGGAGATCGATCCGTGCATGGTGGACAGAATCATGCACCGGATCGCCCGGCCGCTGATCGACGGGTTGGCGCGCGAAGAAGGCGTCATATACAAAGGTATCCTGTACATCGGCCTCATGCTGGTCGAAGAAGGGGGCGAGACGAATCCGTACGTTTTGGAAATCAACATTCGGATGGGCGATCCCGAGGCGCAGGTGATCTATCCGCGCCTGAAGACCGATTTCGTGGACATCTGTGAGGCTGTGGTTCACGGCGATCTGGACCAGATCGATCTCATCTGGTCGGATGACTCGTATGTGTGCGTGTGCGCCACCTCAGGCCGTTATCGGGGTAGCAAGGGTTGGTACCAGGGGTACCCTGACCGCTACGGCATCGGCAAGCCGATCCATGGGCTGGCTGACATGGACGACGGTGTGCTGGTCTTCCATGCCGGCACGCGTTGGGACCCCGGGGTGGGGCAGTTCCGCGTTCACGGCGGCCGCGTGCTGAGTGTGGTGGCCGGCGAACCCACCCTGGCCGCTGCCCGCGATCGGGTCTACCAGGAACTCCAGAAGATCCGTTTCGACGGAATTCACTACCGCACGGACATCGCCGCCGACGGGCCCGGACCGACCCTTGAACGAGCGGAGCGATCTCGTCACAGGAGTTGACATCCCGATGTCGCAAGGATCGAGTTGGGCTTTCAGTGAGCGGGCCGAGGCGACGGCCTACGCCAGCGCCGGCGTGGATATCGATGCCGGCAACCAGGCGGTGGCACTCATGCGCGATGCCGTGCGCAGCACGTACACGTCC
Source organism: uncultured Anaerolineales bacterium (assembly GCA_964532665.1). Taxonomy (GTDB): domain Bacteria; phylum Chloroflexota; class Anaerolineae; order Epilineales; family JAANWY01; genus CAZHMV01. The sequence continues at coordinate 20,471 of CAZHMV010000073.1, read as the reverse complement.
CGGGTCCTAGCGGACGTCGGCGCTTTCGGTGGGCTGTTTGACGCTGCGGACTTGCCGGCCAACCCGGTGCTGGTGGCCTCGACGGACGGTGTGGGTACCAAGGTGAAGCTAGCTGGGGAGGCCGGTCAGTTTCACACCATTGGCCAGGATATTGTGAATCACTGCGTGAACGACATCCTGGTGCAGGGCGGGCGCCCGCTGTTCTTCCTGGACTACATCGCCAGCAGCCGGCTGGTTCCGGAGATGGTCGCACAGACCGTCGATGGTATCGCGGCGGCCTGTCGCGCGGCTGGCTGTGTCCTGCTGGGCGGAGAAACCGCCGAGATGCCCGGTGTCTATCAACCCGGCGAGTTTGACCTGGTTGGCACTGTGGTCGGTGTGGTGTCGCGGGACGAGGTCCTGCCGCGCCAAATCCAGCCGGGCGATGTGCTGCTGGGTCTGGCGTCGTCGGGACCCCACACCAACGGCTACACGCTGATTCGCAGGATCTTCGCGAATGTCCCTCTAGATGCCGAGTTCGAGGACATCGGTGCGCTGGGCGCTGCGCTGCTAGCGCCACACCGCTGCTACCTGCCGGCCATCGATCGCCTGCACGAAGCCGGCGTGCCCATCCGGGGGCTGATTCACATCACCGGTGGTGGCTTCTTCGACAACATTCCGCGGGTATTGCCCGTGGGAACAGCATCGGTGATCCGCCGCGACGCCTGGCCTGTGCCACCAATCTTCCGGCTGATCCAGGAGCGGGGGAAGGTGAGCAGCCGGGAGATGTACCGGGTCTTCAACATGGGCATCGGGATGGTGGTCGTACTCCCGCCTGAAGCTGTGTCCGAGGCTCGGGCGGCTGTGGGCGATGCGAGTTGGCCCATTGGGGAAGTGGTGGATGGAGACAGAGGCGTTATTCTTGTGTGACACCCCCGGAAGCGGGGCCAGTATTCGATAACTCGTGTATTGCGTACTGCGTATTCCGTCCCCGCAGTACACAGTACGCAATGCGCAATACGCAGTACGGAGTCCGATATAGCCAATGCCAAATCCAAAGGAATTTGAGGGAACCAAGACTCTGGCGCGGTTGGTCGTGCTCATCTCGGGCGGTGGCACGAACCTGCAAGCTGTGATCGATGCCTGTGAGTCAGGCACGTTGCCGGCCCGCGTTGTGGCCGTGGTGTCGAACCGCAAGGCGGCTTATGGGCTGGTCCGCGCGCAGAAACACGGGATCCCTTCGGTGTACCACCCACTCAAGCGGTATCGCGAGGCGGGACGGACGCGCCGCGAGTACGATGCTGACCTGGCACGGATCGTGGCCGGCTACGAGCCAGACTGGGTTGTGCTGGCCGGCTGGATGCATGTCCTCAGCATGACCTTCCTCGAACATTTCCCCCACCGCGTCATCAACCTGCATCCGGCTCTGCCCGGCCAGTTTGTCGGCACCCATGCCATCGAGCGCGCGTTCGAGGCTTTCCGGCGTGGTGCGATCGAATACACTGGCGTGATGGTGCATCAGGTGCCAGACGAGGGGGTTGACGTTGGGCCGGTCGTTGCCCAGGCGAAAGTTCCCATCTACCCGGATGACACGCTGGACGAGCTGGAAGCCCGGGTTCACCACACGGAGCACCGGTTGTTGGTGGATGCTCTGCGCGCGCTCATTGCCGGCAATTGAGCTGTTGAAGCTGGAGATTGGACGCTACTCCCCACACTTTCACGAACATCCCGCGAAAACAGCGTAACGTTTTCGCGGAAAGAGACTATTAGCTTATAGGATTAGCAAGCCGGCATGAGCGCAAAAATGACCATCTCCGACGAAGCTATGGCCCAACTCCTGCAGCGGGCGCAGCGCTACGATCCGGCGGCGTTTGATCGCCTCTACGAGCTGTACGCCGACCGGATCTACCGCTACGTGTGGTACCGCGTGCGCGACCCCGACCTGGCGAAAGACCTGGCAGCCGACGTCTTTGAACGGGTGATCGAACACATCGCCACCTTTCGTATCGGTACGCAGGATACGGTGGTCACCTTTTCGGGTTGGCTCTTTCGCATTGCTCACAATGAGTTGTACCGCTTCCATCGGAAACGGGAGCGCGAGGAGTCGGTGCTGGTGACAAACGAGGAGCGAAGAGAGAGGCCGGCCGATGCCAGGGACCTGTCAGAACTGGCCGAAGATTACGAGCGGCAGGAGGTGCTGCTGGCCGCTATCGCCCGGCTTCCAGAGGATCAGCAGGAAACATTGTTCCTGCGATTCTGGGAGCAACTCAGCCACGCTGAGGTGGCCGGCCTCATGGGCCGCAGCGAGGGGGCCATTAGAGCTCTGCAACATCGCGCATTGACCACGCTGCGACAGATCCTGGCATCTTACGGACCGGAGGCATGGCGGTGAGATCATTGGATGCTGTTCTGGGTGAGTGCCTGGATGCGCTGTTCCAGGGAGCAACGGTTGCAGAGTGCCTCGCGCGCTACCCGGAACAGGCGAGCGAGCTGGAGCCACTGTTGCGCCTGGCAGCGGAGCTCGCACAAGTCCAATTGCCGGCCATGCCCCGCGCCGACTTCGAGCATGGCCGGCGGCGGGTCAGGGATGCCGTTACGGCGGTTCGAGACGGACGACGGACCACCTCTGTCTCACTGCGTGGCTCGATCCGTGAACTGATCTTTCGTCCGCCGAAGCGCGAACAGCCGTCACGGTGGCCCTCTTTCAGCCTGTTGGATGCCGTTGTTCTGACCATTGTCCTGCTGGCGGTGATGCTGACCTTTGGCCGGCCCTTCCTGGTGAACAACACACCGCTGGCCGTCCCGACCGCGTCCCCGACTGTCGCTGCCGGCCCGTTGGCTGTGACGGTTGCGCCAACTGAGCCCACGGTCACAGCCACGCCGCCAACTGACCTCACCGCGCCGGCAGTTGCTACAGCCACCGTGACCTTGCCGGCCAATCCACCTGGGGTGGAGAACACCCCCACCGGTATCTCAGGGCCAACCATCGAGGCACCGTCTGCGTCTGGCACGCCGTCGCCGGCGCAGGGTGCATCTGGGCCGAGCCGGCCATCCACACTGACCGTGGTGGCTGGACCGACGAAAGTTCTGACACTACCGCCAACTCGTACGCCGACGAGGACGCCGAGCACCACACCGACGCCAACGCCGACCAATACACCACCGCCAACACCGACACGCACGCCGACGGCAACGGGTGTGCCTGCGCCAACAGTAACGGCGACACCAAGGCCTGCCGGCGCAGGTGATCCTATGGCCCTGATCGGTGTTATCAACCGGGAACGCCAGCGTCGTGGGTTGTCAACTTTGAATGTGAATGCCTCGCTCATGGCGGCCGCCCAGGCGCACAGTGACGATTTGGCTACGAACAATCGATGGGGCCATACGGGTAGTGACGGCTCCACACCACAGGATCGCATGCGACGGGCCGGTTATCCGCTGGGCGCAGGTGAGGAACTGCTGGCCGGGAACAGTATCGACATCGATGCCATCCTCGATCTCTGGCTGCGAAATCCACAATATCAAGGGATTCTCATGAATGCGGGGTATGTGGACATTGGTGCCGGCTACGCCCACAATGACAACTCCGATTACCGGGACTACTGGACCGTCCTGGTGGCATACCCGGGGGGCGCATCACCACCTACAGAGACGCCGACCAGCACGCCCGTGCCTACAGAAACGCCAGCGCCAACGCACACGCCGTCCCCAACCCCGACCCCGACGGAACCGATCACACCATCGCCAACCCCGACCCCGACGGAACCGAGCACACCGTCGCCAACCCCGACCCCGATGGAACCGAGCACACCGTCGCCGACGCCTACAGCGATACCGAGCCAAACACCAACAGCAACAATCGTGGATACACCGACTGTCACGCCAACACCATTGCCCACTTATACAACAACTGCGACCAAAACGCCTGCCCCAACGGAAACAACGACACCAGGTGCCACGCCACTGCCCTCAGAAACGCCGGCACCGACAGATACTCCGCCCGGCGACCTGTGACCAGGATATGAACGAGTCCCGTCCCTAAAAGATCAGGATAGACATGCTCATCATTAGAAGAGAGTTCTCAGACTCCTCGGCAAGACTGTGGGAGCAGGCATACATAAACAGGGAGAAGTTATATGTCGCGACAGACCCGGATCTTAGCTATCGTGTCCCTGGCAGGACCACTGTTAGTATTGGTGAGCCTGACACGTGGTTTGCCCGCACACCGGCCGGCTGAGGCGGCCAGCCCCGTGGTAATGACAGTGACACCGACTCCATATCGCCCGGTTGCCGGCTCTATACGCCTGGAAGTGGATGATCCATGTTGTTACAGTTCTGACGCTGGAGTCAATGTGGAGGCGTACTTTGAGGCAGACAGCCCCTACGGGGACGTCGTGGAGATGCGCACGGTCATCCGGTTAATGGACCCGTATTGCTACAGCGAGGAGCTGATTGAATGGGACCCGTGGGTCCCATTCACAGCACACAAAACGCTGCATGTTCAGGCTGCCGGCGGTCCGCCTGTGCTGACCTACGACGTCCACGCCCAGTACCGAGATGCGGAAGGGAACCTCTCGCGATCGTATTGTGACTGGGTCGTACTAGCCAGAGATGGATACGTGCTCGTGCCCCGCGTTTACCTGCCGCTGATACGACGTCAACTCAAGGTTCATTGACACTTGAATTGGAGGGAAGCATTATGAAATACGGACGTCTGCTACGAACTCTGTCACTCGTGTTGGCGCTCTGCCTGGGTCTACTTGCAGCGGGCCCGACGAGCAGTTCACCGGACATATCGGCGCGTGCCGCCGGCACGGACCAGATCGGCTCGCCTGGTCTCGAGGTTCACGGGAACACAGCCGGCAGCGTGGCTGTGCCAGATCGATTGCTGTCTTCACCCAGGCCACCGGCGCTGACCACTGCCGTAGCCGGGAGTAAGTGGTACACTTACGCCAACGGCGATGATGTCCTTGCCATGGCGATGGAGGGCCCCATCCTGTGGGCCGGCACCCGCGCCGGCGGTGTCGTGCGCTGGGACACGCGGGATGGCACCTTCGTCCAGTACCTCAAGCCCCAGGACAGGCTGGCCGGCAATACGGTGCGCGACATTTACATCGACGCCGATGGGAACAAGTGGCTGGCCACCGACGAAGGTCTCAGCGTCCTGGACGACAACGGAACGCCGGACAAGGCCGATGATGTATGGTACACGTTCACTTACTGGCCCATCGGCAGCTATTTCCCCTCCAACAGGATCACCGCTGTGGCCATGGACGAGGCCGGCTACCTCTGGATCGGCACCAGCCAGTACTGGGACGCGAAAGCCGAAGCGTACGTGGGCGGCGGGTTGGTCGAGATAGACACCAAAGGGACCCTGAGCCCGGCCGACGATGAGTGGCTCCAGACCTACACCGTGGAGAACACCATCTCACGCAGAGGAGGTAAGGAAATCCTGGGCCTGGCGTCCGACAACATCACCGACATCTTGCCTGTGCCTGGCAATCGTGTCTGGATCGCTACCCAGAGACATTGGGCCTTCCGCCAGTTTGATAGTGGTGGTGGCATCCATGAGGGCAACTGGCTGCTGATCTACGGCGGGTTGAGCTGGCTGGACCATGCCGGCACGCCCGGGATGGAGGACGACACCTGGCAGACCTGGACGTGTGAGGCGGGACCCCAATACAGCCCCGAGGTCAGTTGTATCATCAACCAGTTGCAGTTGGATGCCAATGGCTACGTCTGGGGCGCTCAGCGTGGTAGAGGCGTTGTCGCCTTCCCGTATGATGCTGATCAAGCCCTCGAGCCTGTTCAGTTTGACACATCGGACGGGCTGCCGACTAACGACATCCAGAGCATTACCTTTGGTCCACCGGATGCCCCTGAATGGCAGGACACGGTCTGGATCAGCACCTACGACGCGGCCGGCGGATCTGGTCGCGGGGTAGCCGTGCTGGATCACAAAGGGACGATTCAGGACAAGGCCGACGACACCTGGAATGACCGGACGCCTGTTCCTGGTGAGGAGATCACCACCGACAGCGGTCTGCCGGGGAACCGGATCCAGGCCATGATCACGGGAGACCCTTCGACAGGCTCAGGACAGGGTGGCAAAATCTGGATGGGCATCGGCGGTCGGTTCGGCAAAGCCCATGGCATCAGTGCGTTCGATCTCAGCCAGCAGGCGCTACAGCCTCCTCTGAGCACAGTCAGTTCTGGCCCTTCGACCCTTCGGCAGGCCCTTCGACAGGCTCAGGGGGGGCCTCAGGACAGCGCCGGCCTCAGGACAGGCCTGCCGTACAACTACGTCACCGATCTGGCCGTGGGGCAGCCAGGCACCCGCTGGGAGAACCAGGTGTGGATTGCCACGGGCAACAGGCGGGAGCCCAGATACGGGGTAGGTGCCCTGCTACTGAACACCCAGGGGACCCCGGACCCTGCGGATGACACGTGGACCCAGTTCACAAAGGAGAACACCGACGATGATGGCCTGCCCCCCTGGACCGGCCTGGCCAGCAACAACGTCACCGCTATCGCCATCGATGGCGACTATGTCTGGTTTGGCACTCAATCGGCCACGTGGGATGCCGGCCGTAACGAGTGGACCGACGGCGGGTTGAGCGTGTACGATGGTGAGCGTTGGACCATTCGAACGGTGGAGAACACGGGCGGAGAGCGGTCTGGCCTGCGCTCGAACGCGATATCAGCCCTCGCAATCGGTTGTCAGGGTAAAATCTGGATCGCCCTGGGCAACCGGCGTGACAACAGCGGCGCCGGCCTGAACGTGCTGGACACGATGGGAGACCCGCACGACCTGAGCAACGATGAGTGGTGGGATCCAATCCAATATTCGACCATTCCGTCGAACCTGGTCGCCGGGATCGCTACCGACTGCGCTCACAACCAGTTGTGGATTGCGACCATGCCTTTCTTCTCCGGCTTCGGCACGGTGGGAGGCGGCGTGGCCCGGTACGACTACGAGACCGGCCGATGGACCTCGTGGACAGCCAGAGATGGGATCGAGTCATACGAGGAAGGTAGAAATCACGCCTTTGTCACATCCATCAGTGTTGACGCCGACGGGACTGTGTGGGCTGGCACGTGGGGTACCCGCGGCCTGAGCCGGCAGGAGTTGATCGACAACTGGCCGTTCGGGCCGGCGGCCATCAACTGGTTCCGCAACGACCGCTGGTTAAATCAGGTATTTCCGGGCGACGGATGGGTCTCGTCCATCGCCATCGATGAGAACCGAACAGTGTGGGTCGGAACCTCCCGGGGGGGCATAGACTTTGATACTGACGGCAAGCCGGACGACGGACTGGCCGGCCGGGCCATCGGTGGCATCCAACACACCGTTGATGGCACACGGTGGGGGGCCTGGACAACCGAGAACTCGCCTCTGGCGACCAACGATATCGAGGTGATCAAGGTTGGACCGGACGGGAGTGTGTGGGCCGGCACAAACGGCTGGGGCATCATGCGGTTCCTGGACCCATTGCCGGTCATCCGCTTTACGGCCGAATTGGCGTCGCCGGCAACCGTGCCTGGCGTGGGTGAGACCTCAGAAGTACAGGTGACTCTGCACAACAACAGCGCCGAGGCGAGCCTCAACGCACCGAGGTTCCGGCTGCACATCAAACAAAACCCGAACGCACCGGTATTCGAGCCGGCGGATCCCCCGCTGGTGTCACAACCGATTGTCGTGGAGCCAGGGTCCAGTGCCAGTGCCACCTTTACGTTGCGCGCTGTGCGGGCCGGCAGTGTGACGCTTGACGTAGATGTGATCGGGGAGGTGGGCACAGAGTCTGACACTTCTCAGTACACAACAAGCATCCCTGCTCATCCCGTCACGATCGTGGTGCGTAGAAAGTTCTACCTGCCACTGATCGTTGCGCAGGCCGAACTCCAGGGCAGATGAGCTTGTCGAAGGGGCGAATTCATTCGTCGTTCAGGTGGCTGACTGATGAGCAACTCAGCTTTGAAGTGAGACATGAGTGCAGCAAATTGGATGAACATGAGCTGATCCGACGTGCCAGGAGATATGATGCCGACGCCCTCGCCGCAATTCACAGTCGCTACAGCCGGCCCATCTACAACCACATCTACCGCTGGACGGGAGACCGATCGCTGGCAGAAGATCTCACGGCTGAGGTGTTCATGCAACTCCTGGGAACCATCGACGTCGTCGATTCTGAGACGTCGCTACGGGTGTTGCTGTACCGGACCGCCGGCAACCTGGTCATCGAGCACCAGCGCCGGCAGTCGGCGCAACTCGACGCGCGGTCGGGAAATATTCAACGCCCAGAACTTCGGCAAGCTGTGCGTCGGTTGCCGCCCGATCAGCAGCAAGTTCTTGTTCTCAAGTTGGTTGAAGAAATGCCCAACGACGAGATAGCACAAATCATTGACCGGACCGAGGATGCAGTCAAGGCACTGCAACACCACGCGCTGGTCGCTCTGCGCTGGTTGATGAGAAACTGATCGAGAAGGAGGGAGGAGAGCTAACGTGCGCCGCGAGCATTCCCATCGTCGCCCCCGGCCGGCTTCTCCCCACGTAACGCGGGGTCACGTTACACGTCCTGCTCATCGGGCATGAAACTTACTCGCGTATCTGCCCCTGCCCTGTTCGTTCCCCTGCCCGATTGAGCTGACTGTTCCTAACCCGCGCAGGCGGGTTTGGCAAATGTTGCCGCGAATTCATTCGCCAGACATACTCTCGTCAGGAGGAATTCAGATTGAACGACCGCCATTCAGCATCTGCTGCCTTGAACCTGCGCGTCCTGTTCTCCGTAGTTGCCGTCCTTGGCCTGGTTCTCATGAGCGCGCCGGCCTCGCCAGCACGCCCACTCTCAACAACTGCCCAGGGAGATACACCATTCCCGCCGGAAGGGGACTGGTACACCTACGCCAACGGCGACGACATCCTCGCCCTGGAACTGCAAGGCGACATCCTCTGGGCCGGCACGCGGGCCGGTGGTGTCGTCCGCTGGAACACCACCGACGGCACCTTTGTCCAGTTCCTCAAACCCCAGGACGGACTGGTGGGCAACACCGTCCGAGACATCTTCATCGATTCAGATGGCCACAAGTGGTTCGCCACCGACCACGGCCTGAGTGTCCTGGACGACAGGGGAACCGCCGACAAGAGCGACGACGTGTGGTACAGCTACACCCGCCAGACCACCCATAACCAGTTGCCTTCCAATCGGGTCACGGCGGTATCGATGGACGAGGCCGGCTACCTCTGGATCGGCACCAGCCAGTACTGGGACAGCGAGACTCAAGCCTACACGGGTGGCGGTCTGGCCTGGGTGGACACCAAAGGCAACCTGGACCCAGGCGACGATGAGTGGCTCCACACGTACACCGTGGCCGGCACCATATCCCGCAGCGGCAGTCAGATCGTTCTGGGCCTGGCATCGGACAACATCACCGACATTCTGCCGGTGCCGGGCAACCGGGTGTGGGTGGCCACGCAGAAGCAGTGGGACTTCCGCCAGTTCGACAGCAACGACGCGGGTGAGTGGCTCCCAATCTACGGCGGGTTGAGTCGCCTGGACTATGCCGGCACAGCCGAGACCGGAGACGATGTGTGGAAAACCTGGGCCTGTGAGGATGGACCGCAGCGAGACGCTGGCGTCAGTTGCATTGTTAATCGGTTGAAGCTGGACGCCAATGGCTATGTCTGGGCTGCCATGCGAGGTCGAGGGGTCATCGCCTTCCCCTACGACGGCGACCGGGGCCTGGATTACGTCCGGTTTACCAGGTACGACGGCCTGCCGGCCAGCAGCGTTGAGAGCGTGACTTTCGGGCCGTCTGATGATCCCCGATGGCAGAACACCGTCTGGCTCGGCGTCTACGACGCCTCCACCGGGGCCGGCTCGGGTGTCTGCATGCTGAACCACAACGGGACGATCCAAACCAGGGACGACGACACCTGGAGCTGCCTCACCACCGACGACGGCCTGCCAGATAATCGGGTGCAAGCCATGGTCACGGGGAATGGCAAGGTCTGGATGGGCATCGGCGGTCGGTTCGGAATAGGTCACGGCATCAGCGCTTTCACCCTGGACGAGCAGGGGTTTCAGGAGCCTCTGACCACGGCCACCTCTGGCCTGCCGTACAACTACATCACCGATCTGGCAGTGGGCCAGGAAGGAACCCGCTGGGAAAACCAGGTGTGGATCGGCACAGGCAACAAGCGGGAGTGGAGATACGGCATTGGCGCCCTGCTGCTGAATACTCAGGGGACAGGCGACCCCGGCGATGATACGTGGACGCGGTTCACCAAGGAAGGGACCGACGACAACGGCACGAAGCCCTGGACCGGTCTGGCCAGCAACAATATCACCGCCCTCGCTATTGATGGTGACGACGTCTGGGTTGGCACCCAGCCGGCCACGTGGGAGGTCCAGGGGCGAAGAGGCGGTGAGTGGACCGACGGCGGACTGAGCGTCTACGACGGCACACAGTGGACGATCCGAACCGACGCGAACACCGGCGGGGAGTACGCCGGCATGCTCGACGACCGGGTATCTGCCCTCGCCATCGGCTGTAGCGGTGAAGTCTGGGTGGCATTGGGCAGCCGGCGCGACAATAGCGGTCTCGGCATCAGCCTGCTGGACACCATGGGGTCCGCCCACGACCTGGGCAATGATCAGTGGTCCGGGCCAATCAGATACAGGACCATTCCGTCGAACCTGGTCACCGACATCGCGCCCGATTGCGCCCGCGGCCAGGTCTGGATTTCGACGGCACCATATTTCACCGGGTTTGGCACCCTGGGCGGAGGCGTTGCCAGGTACGATTACAACACCAGCGGGTGGTCCTCCTGGACGGCCCGCGATGGAATCGAAGCCTTTACGGCGGACAGAAGCGACGCCGCTGTCCAGACCATCGCTGTCGGCCCGGATGGGATCGCGTGGGCCGGCACGCTGGGGACCCGCAGCCTGGATCGCCAGACCCTGATCAACAACCGGCCTTATGTGCCGGCTCCGATCAACTGGTTCCGGGGTAGCGCGTGGTCGAGCCAGGTGTTCGAGGGTGACGGTTGGGTCTCAACCATTGCTGTAGATGAGAATGGCGTCGTATGGGCTGGAACGTCGCGCGGCGGCATGGATACAAACGCCGACGGCAATGAGGATGACAGTCTGGCCGGTCGAGCTGTCGGCGGCATCAAGCTCACCCTTGACGGCACGGAGTGGGTAACATTGACGCCCGACAATTCCCCTCTGGTGACGAATGACATTGAGGTCATTGCGATTGCGCCCAACGGTGAAGTGTGGATCGGCACCAACGGGTGGGGCATCATGCGATTCCGTCCCGGGCTGACGCTGGGGGCGAGCCCGACGCCGGCCAACACCGAAACGCCCACCCCAACGCCGGCCTCCTCCATCACCAACACACCTACGCCGGCCGTATCGCCAACCGCAACCAGACGGATCCATCGAACTTACCTGCCCCTGCTGGCAAGTGACTGGTTTGGCCGGCCCATCTATGCCCCCACCGTTGCGCCCCCGACGGCAACATCCACGCCATCGCCCACACCGCCGGCCACCCCAACGCCGACCGCCACAAACACGCCCACTCAGGCACCACCGACGGTGACACCGACGCCAACTGTCACGCATACCCCAACCATCACACCGACGCCCGGGCCGGCTGTCTGGTGCCCAGGCCCAGACCCGGCCTGCAGTGGGGTCAGCATTCCCACTTTTCCGGCCGTGAACCTGTACGATGTGGCCTTCACCGACGCATTGCACGGCTTCGTCGTGGGTGAAAACGGATTCGTGGCGCAGACGCAAGACGGCGGCAACCACTGGACTTACTCAGCGTGGGGTACCGCGACTTTGCGCGACATCTTCATGGTCAACGATCAGGTGGGGTTCATTGCTGGCGACCACAAGACCATCTGGCGGACAACCAACGGCGGTGCTTCCTTCAGCCAGATGCAAATGCCTTCGATCTTATGGGATCAGGAGGAGGACTTCTGGGCGATCTCCGCCTTCTCTGCAAACGAAGCCTGGGCTCTGGGGCATAGACAAGGGATGATTTTGCGCCTGGATGGTCAGCAGTGGGAGTACTTTGGCTCGACGGGGTATCCGTATACCGGGCTGGCCATGCCGGCCCCCAACCAGGGTTGGGCCATCGCCGACACGGGCCACATCTACCGATACGATGGCCGATGGGCTCAGGCATCCACGATCCGGGCCAGCGGTGCTCTGCGTACCATTGAGATGTCTTCAACGACGGAAGGTTGGGCAGCCGGCGATGGTGGGGTGGTCGTTCACTACGCCAACGGCCACTGGACCGAGTCCCGGATTCCCCGCGCCTTCTACACAGGTGGCATTACGGGGCTACACCTCCAGGCCCCGGACCATCTATGGGCGTCCGCGGCTCTCGACACCGGGCCACGGGCGGAAGGGGCTATCTTCCAGTACTTCGGCGGCGGCTGGGAAGAAGTCGTCCACACTCCTGCGGGATCACTCAATGCCATCTGGGTTGACGAGACGCTTAACAACGGCTGGGCTGTTGGCAACGGCGGGCTCATTCTGCGGTACGTAGTGCCACCGAGCTAACGTTGGGGATTCGGCCAACCCTTCCGCAGGCTCAAGGCAGCACATTGCAAACCCCCGCGAGACCCTATGAGGAGACGGCGCGGCCCGTGTTGGCGCGCCTGGAAGCCTGCGGGAGGGTGCGAGCCAGAACTTTTCTCAAGTACTGATACTTCTGTAACAGACACGTAGTCACCCCGCAGCCGGCCATCGGCACCATACGCCGGCAACCGCTCGCCGGTCTCTAACCGGTACAGGCCGGCGATCAACTGGTACTTGCCCGGTGGCGTCTTGGGCTTGACGGGGACCTGTCGTGTGTCGATGATGAGATCGCCGGGATACCAGTCCGTGGTCGGCCACATGCCACCCCTTCGACAGGGCTCAGGACAGGCCTGGGGCTGACCATCCTTCTGCCCCCAGATCGTCTGGCCGTCCCACAGGTGTACGAACACGGTGTACGCCACGTCGGTGGCTCGCAGTGGCTCCCAGAACAGCGTCAACTTGAAGGATTCGCCCGGCGCAAGCCGCTCCGCATCCAGCCGATACCCCACCAACCGCGCCACATCCCCCAACCGCCAGTCCAGCCGGTGCTCGATGTCCGGCGCAGACTCTGGCAACGCACGATACGTCAGCAGACGGTGGCCGGCTACCCACTCGTCACCCACAAGCTCTGCCCGCCGATCGAGCCACGCCTGGACGAATCCGTGGGCGTCCCAGGCCGGGTTGCGATTCGGCAGCAACCACAGGCGGTCATGGTCGCGGAGTAGTGTGCGCAGGGCCTCGGCAGTCACTTCGCGCGGGACCGGAACGCGGGCCGGCAGCGTTGTCCGCTCAGCCGGCGCCCGGTAGTAGTACGCGAAGGCCGGATCGGGGTAGTTCTGAACCACGACGTCATTCGACGCCACGCGATCCTCCAGCGCCCGGGCGACCCCACGCCAGTCGAAGATGTTGGCGCCGAACGGGGGAGCGATGGCGGCGGAGGCCACCAAGACGATCAGAACGACCAGCGATGCGACGGGCCAGGGTGTGAATCGTGATGCGTACTGCGTATTGCGCATTGCGTACTGCGTAATTCCTATTTCGGATCTACGCAGTACGCAATACGGAATCCCCACAACGCCGGCTGCGACCAGAACGAGGAAGGCCGGCACCACACCGATGAGGTATCGCTCCAGGAAGATGGGGCGAATCAGCGATCCCAGCAAGGCTATTGCCAGCGGAGCAGTGAGGTAGGTCCCCAGGATGAGCAGCGCCGGCGACCTCCATCGCCAGATGGTCACAGCCCCGACGGCCAGCACCAGGGCGAAGAGCAAGGCCATCGGCATGACTGGCGCACCTTGCACGTCCACGCCCAGGCTGAACGTCCGCAGCGCGCGCCACAGGCCGGCGGCCGGCGAGGTGTAGGTGAGCCAGGGCTTCTTGTGGGTCAACAGCATCGGGCCGGCCAGGAGTAGCCAGGGTGCAATGAGGAGGGTTACTGTTGCTTGAGCGGCGAGCCAGGAGTGGGTATTGCGTATTGCGTATTGCGTAGCACGATTCCTCCACAGAATCAGGAGGAAGATGAGATTCTGTGCGATGAGGAAGAAGAAAGCGAAGTAGTGCGTGTACAGGGCCAGCACAGTCATGCCTACATACGCCAGCCAGTGCACAAGATACCCATGGCCCCGCCAACGACGTTGCGGATCAGTAGCCCGAGATACGCAATACGCAGTGCGCAGTGCGAAATCAAGCCCTAGCACCAGCGAGGCCAGGGTCAGCGTCAGGTACAGACTGTACGGGCGGGCGAAGTGGCTGTACCAGACAAGATACGGGTTCACGGCAGCCAGCAGCGCGGCAGTGAGGCCAATCCACCGCCCAAGCAGCCGGCGCCCCAGTACGTACGTCAGCGACACAGTCAGGACGCCGGCCATGACCGACAGGAAACGCACGCTGAATTCGCCGCGCCCGGCCACCGCCATCCACGCCCGCAGCACGAAAAAGTGGAGCGGTGGGTTGGGCTCCGTGGTACGCATGGCCGTCAGCATGCCGGCCCAGCCGCGATCCGTCAGCAGCACGCTGAACGCTTCGTCACCGCTCAGGGGCGGGCCGGCCAGGCCGGCAGTACGCAGGGCGAAAGCAAGCAGGGTGATGAGCAGGAAGGTCGCGAATCCGAAGCGCCGGGCAGCGGGGGTGAAGGAGCGGTTGGGTTTCATGGCAAGCCACGCTGAACGTTTGCCAGATTGCCTGCGGCGTAGCGGATGACAGGAAACACCACCAACCCGGCCAGCGACAACGCCGAAATCACCGCGCCCAGCTTGAACGACCAGGGATCGAAGCGCATGTCGATGCGATGTGATCCCGCCGGCACGCGCACGGCACGCAGCACCCCATCGGCCTCGTAGATTCGCGTCGGTTGGCCGTCGAGGAACGCCCGCCAGCCGGGGTAGGTGATCTCGCTGACCACGACGAGCCCCGGCGCTCCAAGTTCGGCGTCGATGGTCAGCCGGCCTGGCTCACGCCCCACAATACTCACGGTGTCATGCGCGTCGGTTGGCGTGACCTCCACCGGCTTCCACAGGATGGCGGTCCGATATGGGTCGAAGCTCGGGTCGCCCAGCCGCCGATAGAGGTCGTCGGTGTCCTGAGCTACCTGCGCGTCCCGGACCACCCATGCCCACGGCTGATCGCCGGGCAGTCGGTGGACGTAGTCGGTGTCCGACCCCTCATCCTGCTGGAAAACGATCCGGGTGGGTGTCGCCGGCCCGCCGGGGCGCGGATGTAGCTCCTTGCGCCAACTGACCACGTAGCGCACTCCCAGGAGCTGCCAGCGGACGTCCTCGGGCGCGCGTTTCATGAACGTGTGGTAGTGCGCCAGCCGGATCGACGCAATCCCCCACACTTCTTCGATCCCGTGCATGCAGGCCGTGTGGCCACGCAGCCGGTAGTCATCCTGAATCCGAAAACGCCCGGTGTCGGCCAGAATCGGCTTGAGGATAGGTGTGACCGGGTAGAGATCGTACCGCTCGGTGTAGTTGATGGGCCGGTTCAGGGTGAACAGGTCCACGAGGACCAGCGTCAGGGCTGTCCCGGCGACGAAGACCCGCCGGCGCGGTCGGGTCAGCCGGAGCTGCAGCACCGCCGCTGTGCCGGCCACCCACAGCAACAGGGCCGCCATGTGGTGTGGGAGTGCTCCGCTGTCGCTGGGATCGATGCCGTGACGCGCCAGGAAGACGACCAGGATCAGCAGTGCGAAGATGACCGGCACAGACCACACCATCAGCCGGCGCCAGCCGACCACCCAGCGCCGGATGCGGGCCGGCAGCGGGCCGAACAGCACGTCGGCACCGTACGCGGCCAGCACGCTCAGGGCAAAGCTCACCAGGAAGGCGTTGCGCTCCTGAGAGCGGAACAGCGCATAGCCCGGCAGGCCCAGGTACGTCAGGTCAAAGGCAGCCAGGTGGGCTCCAAAGCTGAGGGCCAGGGCCACCACCCCCAGGCCGAGCCAGAACCAACGGTCGCGCTGCCGGCCGGCTCTTCGACCGGGCTCAGGACAGGCGAACACGGCCAGGACGGCTAACCCAAGCGGCAGGATGCCGACATACAGTGGCTGCCAGTGACTCACCAGGCCGGTCAACACAAACTGGATGACATCTTCCAGCGGGAAGCCCGTCCCCGATTCGGCAAACGGTATCTGGGCACGAGTTGACAGGCGAGCATATTCAAACGACGGTATGAGTTGCACTGCACTCAGGCCCACAGCCAGAACCAGGGGGCCGGCCAGGCGCAGTCCCGCCGTGCGCCACGGCACCCGGTCGCGCCACGCCAGGTAGATGCCGAAAGCCAGAGTGGTGTAGATCACCTGGGTGTAGGTCTGGGGGTTGCCGGCCAGGATGCTCATGGTGAAGGCCAGCGCTGTTACAAGACCATACAGCCAGCGCCCGGTGCGATGCCACTGGAGCAGCCCCAACAGCGCTAGCGGAAGCCAGACGGCACTCTCCAGAATGGCAATCTGCAGGGGCGGATAGCTCGTCAGATAGCCGCCAAAGGCGAAGACGATGGCTCCCAGCAGCGCGGCGAGAGTTCGTTTGAGGGTCAGGCGGAGAAAGGTGTAGGTGAACAGGCCGGCCAACAAGACGTGGATAATGGCTTCCAGTTCCAGGGCGCGCAGGGGAAAGTGGCCCCACCCCATGGCGAGAAAGGCTGCCAGGTTTAGCAGGCTTGGCAGGTAGAAGAGGCTGGACTGGGGATCGGCCTGGAAGGGATAGCCGCTGAACACGCAGGGCATCCAGCGCGGGAAGTGGCCGGCGCGCAGCTCATCAAAGGCAAAAGCCCGATACACGTAATAGTGGTCGGTGAAGTCGCCCTGAGGAAAGTAGACGCGATCGAGCTCGTTGGGCGTCAGATAGCGCCAGTAAAACAGCGCGGTCAGCGCAATCAGCAGTGCCACAGCACCGATGTCGTGCCACCGCCGGTCATGCCACCGTCTTGCTGTTTGTAGCTTAACCAGCACTCATTCCTCCGACGATGTTGAATCGGAAGCCGGCCTATTTGATGACCTTCACTGAGGTCAGTTCCACGTGGTCGCCGGCACCGGCCTCGCCCTCCGCCCTCCGCACCGGCAGGCGCTGGAGCGTATGCCAGTCGTAGAAGCCCATGATGAGGGCGTAGTCACCCGGGGGTGTCTCGGCCGGGATGGAAAGCGTGTACTGATCGCGTATGATCTCCCCTTCGTCCCAGATGGAGGTCGGGTAGAAGCGCCGGCACGGTTCGCTGTCGTCCTGAGCCCAGAGAGGGCCGTTGGTGGCCGGGTTGTACGGCCCCAATAGTTGCGTAGACACCGTGTAATCCTTCGCAATTCGGCTCAGACGTTGATAGTACAGGAACAACTGGATCGTCTCCCCCGGCTTGTAGGTGGAGGCGCCCAGATCGTAGCCCAGGAACTGAATCTTGTGGTCGAAGTTGGCCCGCAACGGATGGGCGGGATGCACCTGAGCTTCGAGGCCGGCCGGCACGCGGTAAGCCAGAAAGAAGGGCTCATCATAGTGCAGCGGCCCCTCGGTCACGATCTTGCCTTGAGGAAAGTACCGTCCCAGCAGATCGAGGCTATTCTTGTCGTCACGTGGTACAATGACCCATGTGGTGTCGTGTATCGTGCGTTCGGGCGCGACCATACACACCCGACCGTTGTAGCCCTTGAGCCCCTTCCGCTCTTGCGAATTGAAAACGACGCTCGGATGCGTCGGAGGAACCGGCGAGATGTAGATCTCTTCCTGGGCCGGCAGTTGCCCGACGTACCTGCCTATCGCACTCTCCCCCGCCTCGAAGTGGGTGAACAGGTCGGGGTTCTGCCCCCAGAGGATAAAGTAATCCCGGTACGTCACAATACCGGTGAAAAGAAAGCCGGCTCCCATCAGGATCGCCACGCCCGCTGGCAACGCCCTGGCCCAGGGGGTGGAGCGACCGGCCGTCCAACGCCGCACGCTGTCCCAGGACACGAGGGCACCTACCGCTACCAGCATGGCCACGGCCGGAAGGGTGCCGATCGCTCGTTTCGCCGCCGGCCCGTATTGGGCCAGGAAGGCCGGCACGGTCATCACAACCAGCCAGGTCAACAAGAAAAGAAAGAGTGGTTTTCGGATCCTGCGCAGGCTCACCCCGATACCCAGGAAAAACGCAACGGACAGGAACGGGTCCAGCGCTGGCCGGCCTGGCAGGTTGGTTTTGGGCCACTCGTCGCCGTGGAAGTTGAACATCAACAGTGTCTCCTTCACCTGCTCGCCCAACCCATGCGGTGCCTCGCTGGTCACCCTTTGTGCAGGTCCAACCACAATGGTCTGTTCGATGCGCTGGAAGAAGCTGCCAGGATGCGTCAGGAAGTAGTACCCCAGCGGCGCAAAGACCATCAGAGACACCAGGACAACGATGGCCAGATTCGTCGCCATGGAGAAACCTGGTTTCTCCAGAGAAACCTGGTTTCTTGTTCCGCGGTAGACAGCCACGTACACGAAAGCGAGCACGACAAGCAGAGGCAGTGCCCGAAATGCCTGATACGTGTACATGCCCAGACCCAGGAACACCCCACACCCCACAAAAGCCCAGCGGCTTCCCGTGCGCAGACCGCGCCATAGACAAAACAGGGTCAGCACCACAAAGAAGGGGACCAGAATGGCACGCATCCCCAGCCGGCTCCAGTTGAGGTGCCAGTAAGAGATCGCCACCGTGAGCGCCGCCACCAGTCCCCCGAACTGCGCCAGGATGCCTTCCTCGTCGGCGAACATCTCTTCGGCCATCAGGTAGACGGCGGGGATGGTGAGAATCCCGACGGTGGCTGATGCCGTGTAGATGGCTTTGGGACTGATACCAAACATGGCAAAGAAAGCGGCCACCAGATAGCTGAACATCGGCTCTCGGCCGAAGTTCTCGGGGAGAAAGATGGGCCGCGCTCCCCGAAGGATAGACAGGGCATCCAGCCCGTAGTACGCCGGATCGTAGCCGTCACCAGGGGGCAGGCTATCAATTCTGTACAGGCGCAGGAAAGCCGCTACGAGAAGAATTCCAACAAGCAACAGCAGCTTGAATCGACGAGATTGGAATGCGGTCATCGCTGATCAACAACGTAGATTGCCAGATTGCGCAAAATGTCCGTGACGTCAAAGGTCTTCCACCGGTCGGTGATGACGCCAGCGGTGAAGACGGCGAAGCCGATGACGTAGTCATCTTGCTGGACTTCATGGTCGTACCAGGCCAACTGCCGGATGTAGACCCGCACTGCGTCGTCGCCCAGCCCGTGGGTGGCCCAGTAGCCGGCGAAATCCCGCCAGCCATAGCCCGCCGGCCCCGCCCGGTTGCCGATAGCGCCGTCGATGCCGGCCTCAGAAATCACCAGCGGCACCACCAGGCCGCGCGGCTTCAGAAAATCTTCGTACCACCAGCGATAGCGCAGCATCAGCGCCCCCCGATCCGGGTGGGCCGGGCGTCCGGGCAGGCCGGCGCCTAGCGAGCGATCTAGCGTGGGGGCATCGTATTCGTGCAGGGTGAAGATGCCGCCGTACTTTTGCGCGGCCTCGATGGCCGGCAGGAATGCGGCGAAGTCCTCCCACTCCGGCACGCCGGTGGAGAACCCACCCACGGCCACGCGAAAACCGTGCTCGGCCATCACCCGGGCGCGCTCAGCCTCGAAGGCGGCGTACCAGTCGAGCCGGCCAAGCACATCCGGTTCGTTCCACCCCTCCCAGTAATCTACCGCCGGATTGAGCTGGTATTGCTCCAGATTCCGGGCCACGAAGGCCCGGGCGGCTTGCACCGGGTCTCCTTCGAACCTCTGCGGACCCTGGCCCAGCCGCGCGACGGTCACAGTGGAGGGCGAGACCGCTTTGACCTCGGCCAGAAAGCCCAGATCGCCGGCGGCCTTGACCACCGCCGGCTTCGTACGGCGGATAAACTCCATGATGTCGGGGGAGTTGTTCCACTCCACGTGCAGGCCCAACTTGCTCCGGCCCGGCTTTTCCAGGGGCTCCGGCCAGGGCGGGGTGGGCGTGGGCGTTGGCGCGGGCGTAGAAGTCGGGCCAGGCGTCGCCGTGGGCGTGGGCGTCGGCTGCGCGTTGGCGATGACGGGGATGTAAACGCGCACCAGTGGTGCGAACATGAGGAAGGGGAGGTAGCGTTGTCCCGAACCCTGTGAGAGGGTCGGGGCGGTATCTGTGGGCACCGGCGTTCGGTTCGGCGAGGCTGTCGGTCGCGGAATGGCCCCCGCTCCGGATGACAGGCCCGGGTCGGTTTGCAATTCCGCGCTGTGCACTGTCGCGGGGGGTTGAGTCCGCGCAGCCAGGGCCGGCGGTGTCACCTCGGTTAAGCACCCCGTGGCGGCCAGGACCAGGCCCTGGGCCACCATCAGCGCTGCGTAGCGCCGGTCGAGTAGCGGCTTTAGCCGCGTATCGAGACCAAGCGACGTCCTGAGCCTGT